>CAVAQB010000105.1:0-10147 GCA_963590725.1 Anaeroplasmataceae bacterium
CATTCAATTTTAGCGTTTTCTACTCCTCTTAATTGAAGTGTTTCCATACTACCTTTAGTTTCTGCTAAGAAATAAATGTGTTTAACAGATCCTTCTTTAAATGCTATTGCCCAGTCTGGACTATAATTACCTACTGGGGTAGGAATATAGAAACTTCTAGGCATTTTTGCATAAACTACAACTTCATCGTTTTGATCTAATGCTTCTGCAAACTTTCTTTCAATAGATTCATTTTTATTGATTCCATCAACAAATACATAATCTTTAATACATTTTAAAGATTTATAAGCATTTCTAAATTCTTCACTTGTTTTTGATTCTGTAAAGATTGTTGAATCAAAACTACCATCTATTTGATTGTATACAACATGGTCAATAACTAAAGTAGCTTTTTGATCGTTTATCATTTTAGAAACTTTAGTTATAAATTCTTCTGGACTTGTCTTATACATTGCAAATTTAATAGGACTTATTTGCTTTAAAATACTTGCAACTGTTTTTCTTGTTAACGATGTTTCAGATGCAATTTTACCAACTAAGTCATATTTAATATTACTTCCAGCAGTTTCTTTTAATTTTAATGATTTTGAATGAGAATTCTTAAACGAATTACTATTTTCAACTTGTGCAGCATCAATATTTTCTTTTTGTTCACCTGTTGTTACTGTATATGTAACTTCTGTAACATATAAGTTATCATCAATAGTTTTTATTGATTTTTTAATTAATTCTTCAGAATCAAAATCAACAAAATAAGAATATTTATGATTAATTAATTTCCATAATTTTTGGAATTCTTTCTTGTTAAAGTTTTCCTTATTTAAGCCATTTTCTTGAACAACTGCTTGATGACCATTAGATACCATTCTATTAAGAATAGATTCATCATAAATACCTTGAACAAGTTTGTGAATTTCACTTGCCATTGGTTCAAGTTCTGGTTTCATTGGTTCTAAAGTCTTATTTGTAACAGCTTCTTTATACTTTTCAGTAGGCTTATCATCGTCATCAATATAATCGTTCTTAATTAAATAATTATGAATTGCGTTTGCTTGAGTTGGAGTAATTCTATAATCACTCCCTTCAAATTGAATAAGTTTATTTGCAAAGTAATCGATAGAAGCCTTCATAGGACGTTCATATAAGTTTTCTTTGATATCTTTTTGAAGTCCATCAACAAATGACTCATAAGATTCATTTGCGATTACAGTAAGTTTATTAATATCAAAGAAATCAATATTAGAAACTTGTGAATCCATTCTATCACCATTTTGGTTAACACAAATTCTAAGTCCTCTACCAACTTCTTGACGACGTTGAACATCATTAGAACTATATTTTAATGTACAAATTTGGAATACATTAGGATTATCCCATCCTTCTCTTAATGCTGAGTGAGAGAATATAAATCTTGTAGGTTCTGCAAAAGATAATAATCTTTCTTTATCTTTTAAGATTAAATCATAAGCCGATTCATCATCAGATGTATCAGATCCTCTCGATATCTTAGAGTCAATTGCATGACCTTTTTTATCAATTGAGAAGTATCCAGTATGCACTTTTGATATATCTTCAATAGTAGTTGCAAGGTATTGATCATAAGGAGTATTTAAAAGATGTCCTCTTTCGTTATAAGCTTTAATATATTCTTCTTCAAATATTTTTCCATAATCTCCTAAAACTTGATTACCATCTTCATCATATTGACGATATTTAGCAACTTCATCAATAAAGAATAAAGATAATACTTTAATTCCTTTATTGAATAATTCTTCTTCTTTTTCAAAATGAGATTTAATTGTTTCTCTTATTTGGATTCTTCTAACATCCATTTCATTAACATTACCAACAGCATTACCAAGTTCTAATACGTCACCATTTAAAAATGTTACTGTGTTGTTATATGGATTTATATCATTAATTACAAAACCATCTTTATATTCTTCAAGCTCATTAGACGTTTGATATAAATTATCACCAACGCTTAATAATCTTGTTTCACGATTAAGTTTACCAGATGGATATGTAATCTCTAATTCAATTTTAGCTTTAGGCGCTTTATCTTTAGAAATAACTATATCTTGTAAATATAAATAACCATTTGTACCTTTTAGATTCTTTAAAGTAAATCCTTTTACTTCAATTTTTTTAACAAGTTTCTTGTTATAAGCATCTACAGCATCCAAAACATAAACTAAGTTATGCTTAGTTCTATGTGTTGCTGAAAAATTCATTGTAAATAAAGGCTTGAAGTTTACAAGTGATTCTTGAGTTGCGTTTCCACCCATTTTTTGAGGTTCATCAAGAATTATAATTGGTCTGTTTCTAGCAATTACATCAATTGGTTTTCTTGATTGGAATTCATCAAGTTCTTCATAAATTCTTCTAGCATCCGCACCGCGAGTGTTGAATGCTTGAATATTTATAATCATTACATTGATAGAATTAGATGAACTAAATTGTTCAATCTTATCCAATTTTTTAGAATCATAAATGAAGTATCTAGCCTTTTTACCATATGTATCCATGAAATGTTCTTCAGTCATGGTAAATGTCTTATAAACACCTTCACGAATAGCAATTGAAGGAACTACTACAATAAACTTGGAAAAGCCATATCTTTTGTTAAGCTCAAACATCGATTTGATGTAAACATATGTTTTACCTGTACCTGTTTCCATCTCAACATCAAGTTCAACTTTTCCAAGTTTATTAGATAATGTATTGGATTCCTTTATATTTGATAATTGTTGAATATCTTTGATGTTTTGAAGTAATGCTTTGTCAGTTATTTCAATATCAGCATTAGCAAAACCAATATCAATATCATCATATGAAATTTCTGAATCATCAGACTTCATATCAAATAAAGATAGTTGTTGATTACCAATTGGTCTAACACCTTTATCTAGTGTATATTCACTTCTTTCATGATATGGCTGCCCTTTAAAAACATCACATAAAGCATTAACTGCATCTGTTTGGTATTGCTGTGTTTTAAATTTAAATTTCATAAAGCAATACCTCCTTATAAGACCTTAATCTTAGTTCCAGGCGAATAAGTTTTAAATATTTGTTCGTTATTAATTCCTACACTATCAGTACTAAATGATGAATCTTTAAATACTGCATATAAAGGTTGTAATTTAGCTATTTCAGTTAATATATTATTATCTAGATTATCATCGAAACAAGCGACAATATCATTATCATTTACTTGGTAATAATTTTTACCATTAATTTCTTTTTCAGTTATCTTAGCAGATAATTCAATACCAAGTTCAAGCATTACTTGGAATAATAAATCAAGTGATGTTCTATCTGGTTTGATGTTATCTACAGTATCTTCAAGTAAAGATTGAGTCATAGCACTCGGATTATAGTAAACATCATTCATATTAGATGAATCTAATTTAAGTACTCTGAAGCCAATATCTAAAGATTCAGGATCCATTACATCATCTGAAAGTAAACCTGCTTTATTCTTCTTTTCAATAAGTTCATCTTTGATCTTTTTACCAGCACGACGAATACGTTCTTCACCGATGTCGCAAATAGTTTTATAGCCATCTTCATAAGCATCGTCTTTAGCATTAATTTCCTCAGGAATTTGAACTAAAACAAATCTTATTTTTGAGTCATTTTCTAAATTAAAATTCATAACCGCTTCTGCAGTAGTAGCTGATCCAGAAAAAAAATCTAACACACTAAAATCTTTACAATTGTTCAAATCAAACAATTCAATTAACGTTTTAATCAAACAAATATTTTTGGGTGCTGTAAAATATGATTTATCAGTATTAAATAATTCTTTAAACTTAGTTCCTGCGGATGTAGTTTTAAAATCATAAACCTTTTTAATTTTTTTATTATTAAAAATAGCATCGTATTCTCTATTAACTAATAAGCTTTTTATTCTTATAGTTGTACTTGTGTTTTTTTCGTATATTTTATCATTCTTAAAATCTAACAAATCATTTTTAAATAATTCTTTAAATTTAACTTTGGTATAAGTATTTTCAACAAAGTTCCCGTCTCTAAATGAAATATATCTGTCATATCCATTATTAATTAAATCTAATTCTTTTGCTTCAATAGATGTTTCATTTTTTAAAATTAAATTGTTATCCATCTTCCTGTAATAAACAGAATAATGTTTATCCGAATTAAAATTTGAAACTAATTTGTTAAAATAATTTTCACCTACCAATACTCTTCGTCCACTATTATGAACAAAGTTTCCATTTTCATCTTCGTTTAAATCGGAAGCATTCTTAGGAATGGATTCTATGAAGTATGATAAATTGATGTTTTTTGCATATACTAAACAATATTCACTACTAACCGAAATAAATTTTGAATTTTTACGACCTTTAGGATTATTTTCAACTGTAAAAAGTCCAATATAATTTTTTTCACCAAAAATATCATCGGTTATTTTAATAAGATTTTTTAATTCATTATCATCAATACTAATAAATATAACTCCATCTTCAGTTAACAAATCTCTAGCAACCTTAAGTCTAGGATACATCATATTAAGCCAATCAGTATGGAATCTGCCATTAGATTCATTATTAGCTACAAGTCTATTACCTTGTTCATCATATTGTCCTGATTTAGATAAATATTCTTCGCTAGATTGTGCAAAGTCATCTTCATATACAAAATCATTACCTGTATTATAAGGTGGATCAATATAGATCATCTTAATCTTACCAAGATATGTTTCTCTAAGTAGTTTCAAGACATCAAGGTTATCACCTTCAATATATAAGTTTTGAGTATTATCAAAATCTACAGATTTTTCTTTTACAGGTCTTAATGTTCCATTTATTTTAGAGTTAGCTAAAAGAATTGACTTCTTTTTATCAGGCCAAGTCATTTGATATCTTTCTTTTTTATCATCTATTAGAACATTTGATAATTCTTGCTTAAGAATATCAAAATCTATTCTTTTTACAAGTTTTCCATTATCATCTTTTATTTCCTTTAATGCATTAGGAAATCTTGATGCAATGTAATCGATATTTTCTTCAATAATATCATCACTTGTCATATTTAACTTTTCTGCCATAGTTATTCTTCCTCCTTAAGCAAATTTGCTTTCTCTTCTTTATATTTTTTTAATCTTGCATTATATTCAAATTTCTTTTTAGACTGAACTTCAGCATATACTGCTTTTTCAGTATTAGATATTTGATAATCTAGTTTAGCAAGTTGATTGTTCCTTTTTATGTACATATCAACGCTTTCTTTCTCAAAAGGTTCATATTTTAAGAATTTTGAGAATATGAATTTATATGTTTGAGAAACACTACTTCCAAGTGGAATATCATAATCAGTTCTATTTTCCCAATTAGTTGCATAGTATTTATCTTTATATTTATCTTTTTTATATGCAATTACACCGCATTCATAATCTTCATGTTTGATAAGAAATAAAGTCATTAGCTTAATATTTTTATCAAGTTCACGAATGAATATTTCAGGAATATATCTTTCATTCATATCTATTTCAAAGATATAAACTTCCTTTATCTCTTTATCAACATTTGAATTTAGCGTTTTAGGAGAGATGATATTTTTAAGTGTTACTGATTTTATCATCTTCTCTTGTTCCTTGCATTCTTTAGAAGCTTCTATTTGCTTATTTAAATCAGACATTTTAAATGTCTTATTTACTAAAGTTTTGGTACTAAAATTAAACATATAATCACCTCTACTTTACAACAAAGAATGTGATGAGTTCAAAATCATCAAGGCCTTTAATATTGCCATTATATAAAACATCAGATCCTTCATTGAATAAAGAGAATAGGTCATTAGATTCTTTTACATCAATAATTGATGCAATAGAATCATCTAATAATTTAGAATATTTATCCATCTTATATCCATCTTTAGTTTCTCTATTAAATGATTGGCAAAGTCTGGAAATAGGTTTATCTTGATGTTTTGAACATTTTCTAATAATATCGAGAATTTGTTTAACTTCCATGTGGTTATGAATTACATTACCATCTTCATCAAGATATACTAAATAATACGGATGTAATCTATTTTGTTTATTGATATTAACATCAGGATTCTTATTCTTAAGTACATAAATAACACCTTTAGGAATGCCTAATGTATCATCGTGTTCTATTACAGCATATAATCCATGTGGAACATTTTTAGGTTCACCATGTTCTTTAATATATGAAACCATATCCATTCTAAATTCATTTAAACCTAAATCTGTAATAGTAATAGTTCCATCTACATCTTCTAAATCTTGAAGTTCACCATCTTTAAGCTTTTGAAGTTGATCTTTTCTATAATCTAAATCAGCTTGTTCAGATTCAATTAAGTTATCATCACCTGTTGCGGTTGCGTCCACTAACGCCATTCTAGATTCAACACGTGAATTAAGATTAATATATTCGTCCAAAGAACAATTAGGCCAGAAATTGATTAATTGAATATATTCATTTTTTGATCCAATTCTATCAATTCTACCAAAACGTTGAACAATTCTAACTGGATTCCAGTGAATATCATAGTTTATACAAATATCACAATCTTGAAGGTTTTGACCTTCCGAAATACAATCTGTTGCGATTAATATATCGATGTTATTATTTATATCATTAGGATAAATAACATCTCTTTCTTTTGAAATTGGTGAGAATAATGTTAATAAATAATCTGTATCATGATCTTTAGTTGCATTAGATGCATTACCTGCTTGTGCTCCTTGAATTCTTGCAGCTTTAAGGCCATATTTATTAAGTAATAAAGGAGCTAGATTTTCATATAAATAGTTTGTAGTATCTGCGAAAGCTGAAAATATTAATACTTTCTTATTACCTTCATTAAATGGATGATTTATCTTATCTTCTATAACTTCAATTAATTTTTGAAGTTTTAAATCTTTATCAGGTGTTATATCACCCATTAAATCAAGTAATACTTGTAAAGTATCTCTATCTTTATTTAAATCTCTTTTCCATTCGATTAAATCCATATCGGCAAAATCTACTTTAATTTTACCGATAGTTGAATCATCAGTTAAGTCAAAATCATCATCGAAATCATCTTCATCAAGATTATTAATCTCAATTGATGATGAGATCTTACCATTTTCATATTTAGCAATAGATTCTAGGGTATCATCATAAAGTTTAATGATCTTTTTAAGTGTAATTCTAAATGAATCAACACATGATTCAAGACGTTTTAAGATATTAATAGTCATTAATCTTTGTAATGCTTTTTCTCTATTAGCTTGAGTTAAAGTAGCTTTACCAATAACCTTAGTATCATACATCTTTTCATATTTAGCTATTTTACTTGGTAAAATATATAACATTGGAGCGTATACGCCCATTGTTAAAGTCATAAGTTGTTCGAATATTTCACCATATTCTAATACTTCATCTTTTTTGCCTAAATCACATGAATACGATAATGGTTTTCTTCTCTTTGGGAAATTACCAATATCTTTAGTATCATAATATTTTGATATATGTTTTCTAGATCTAGCAATTGTTACATTATCTAGTAATATTGAAAAATCAATATCTAAGATATTCATAAGTTCAGAAGATTTTCTTTCTTCTTTTGGTTTCTTAGACCATTCATTAAATGCCATTTGAGCATTACGTAAAATATTTTCAAAAGATTTTGATGTATCTAATTTTTCATTAAATTCATCAATATTATCTCCATAAGCTAACGCTAATTGATTCTTTAAATCTGTAAATCTATTATTTACTGGAGTTGCAGATAACATTAGTACTTTTGTCTTAACTCCACTTTTCATTACTTTATTTAAAAGGAAATCATATCTAGTTTCTCTATCTTTATATTTTGATGCATTTCTAAAGTTATGAGATTCATCAATTACAACTAAGTCATAATTATCCCAGTTAAATTCTGTTAGATTATGGCCATTAGAAAATCCTTTTTTTCTACCTAAGTCAGTATGGTATAAAACATCATAATGAATTCTATCTTTTTGGAAGATATTAGTTTTAACATTATCTTTATACTTATTCCAGTTATTAGCGAGTTTCTTAGGAGTTAATACTAATATATTTTTATTTCTAGATGCGTAATATTTCATTACTGCAAGTGCAGTAAATGTTTTACCCAAGCCCACAGAATCCGCTAATATACAACCATTATATTTTTCAAGTTTATTGATAATACCAATAACACCATCTCTTTGGAAATTATAAAGCTTATTCCAGATTAAAGATGTTTTAAATCCTGTACCTTCATTAGGTAGGAAATCTTCTGACATAATATCAGATAAGAATTCACTAAAGATATTATAAAGAGTTACAAAATATATAAATTCAGGAGAGTTATCTGTATAAGCGCTAGATATATAATCCGCAATAGATTGGGTTACATCTTCTAGTTTTTCAGAATCATTCCATACATTTTTAAATTGATTAAAGAAAAGCTTAGTAAATGATTCTTCATCACTCTTAACTATTCCTTGGATCATCATATTATCTTTTTCATATCCTAAATCAACAGATGTAAATCCATTAACGGGCATATAACAGAACGTATTTTCTCCATTATCAACATAGATAAAGTTTTGGAGGCCGTTTTCTGTGGTATTAGATTTAAATGTAACTTTATTTCTAACCCAATCAGCACATTCTTTAGCAATTACTCTTTGAGTTAATTGGTTTCTAAGTCTAATTTCAAATTCAGTTCCATATAAAGAGTTTTCTCTCATATGCTTTGGAATATAATATTCTCTTTTCTCTTTTTTTAATTTATCTTTTACACCTTCATTTACAAATGTAGGTGTTGGGAAAATAAATTCTAGCTCAGAAATATTATTTAATTGTTCTTTTAAAGCTTCATAGGCGTAAATTGAAAAATAGGATGCAACGATTTTCACCTTGGATCCAGCTTTTATTTCTTTTTTAAGGTCATCGCCTAAAATCTTAGATCTATTATCGATTGTTTCCATCCTAGCACTCTCCCTTTATTTATTCTCTACAATAGCTTCTTCTTTTTCATAAAGAGGAACGCCATTTTTCTTACACAATTCAATTATTTTTCTTTTAGTCTTAATAGTAGGTTCATGTCTTCCAGTTTCCCATCTATTTATAGATGCAAAAGATACACCTAATTTTTCAGACATTTCTGTTTGTGATAAAACTAACTTATTTCTTAAAGAAACTACCATTTTTTTATAATCATATTGCATAAAGAATCATATCCTTTTCATATATTCAAAATTATAACATTTTTTAATCAAAATTTCCATTTGATAAACTCTCATTTTCTAATTATTTTCTCATATATTGTTAAAGAAAACATGAACAGGATAAGAGATGTGGAGCAAATTTGCTCCAATCGTTTAAACCTTAGTAGGTTTTGGTGGGATACCCACACAACAAAAAAAGATGAAGACTTACATCTCCATCTCGGTATCTTTCTTCTTAACTTTATCTTCATTTTTTTCTTTATAGTTATTGTTACTAAAAACTATTGAAGTATAACCAAAATCATTAACTAATATTGGTTTGCGTAGTTGTGCGTTAGGTGAACCATGCAGTATTGCGCAAGGCTTTGCATTATCTTGTAATATTTAGCAATTAAAGGTAAAAATATCAAAATTCAATTATTCTTTAAATTTAAATTTACTTTGTCCTATACCTTCAACTTTTTCTAGTAAATCTAATTCCTTAAATTTACTAATATATTTAGTAGCTGTATTAGGCGAAATATCTAACAGTTCTATTAAATCTTTTGGCGAAAAAATAGTATTTGATAATGCGATATAAATTTTATCCATATTATTTTTAACATTTAAAGAATATGAACTGTTCATAATTATATTTTCAGTTCGCACTTTTTTATCACCAGTTCGCACTTTTTTATTATCAGTTCGCACTTTTTATCAATAGTTCGCACTTTTTAAACTTAAAAATCTTATCCCAACATTTAATTTCCATTATTTGAACAATATCAGATTAGCCTTAAAAGAAGTTTTTTGTCACTGCAAATGTCACTGTAAATTTAAACTTTTTAATCACTAAATATTTTTATTAAAAAAAGATGAAGACTTACATCTCCATCTCAGTATCTTTCTTCTTAACTTTATCTTTATAGTTATTATTACTAAAAA
>CAVAQB010000106.1:0-9841 GCA_963590725.1 Anaeroplasmataceae bacterium
TTTACGCTGTTCCCAAGAGTAAGAATTATAAATCAAACCCACCTTTAATAATAAAATCTCTTACTAAATTTTCAGCTTTAGACTTTATTAAAGGTTCACCATAATTCTTTCCATCTTGTGTATCAAAGTATATTTTTGCAATATTAACATTTAAACTCTTTTTAAAATTATCAAATCGTCCATATTCATTTAAATTAGCATCTGTAGGTTTAGCATTAATTAATTCTCTTAATTCTTTTTCACTAAAACCTAATTTGTTTGCGAAAATAGATATTTGATCATTCTTAGCTTCAATCTTATATTTGTTTATATAATCATTAAATGTCAAAGTCGTATCTTTTTCAATTACAAGTTTACCACTTTGAATATCATAAAGAATTTGTTCTGCAAATTTTTGATCTTCTTGAGATAAAGAAGCAAATTCATTATGTAATTGTTGTTGTAAATTTGAAATAATATCTTGGTCCTTCGCATCATAGAAAGATAACAACCATTTCTTAAATTTACTATTTAAATAATTATCATCAATATTATCTACATCAATTGATATTGCTGTAGCATCAATATCAAATGGAATTTCATCACTTTTAATGGTTATAGTAGTTGTAAACAATTCCTTGTAACGTAATGCAAGAATATTATATGTTTTATTATCAATAATGATTTTAATATGGGTATCAGATGAATCATCATGCGTGAAATCATACATTTCTTGCTTCCAATTAAACCCTTGAACTATAGCGGCATTTATAGTTCTTGCAAGTTGGGAAAATAATGCTGAGAATTTCATTTTATCTTCATTGCCATCTGGATTTTTCTCAAAATTATAAATTCCATTGCTTTCAAATAATGTCTTAATTGAATTAAATAAAGAATTTATTTGGTTTAAATTACCTTCTAATTTTTCAACAAATATGCCATATGGTCTAGAGCCAGAATATAAATCAAATGCTTTTTCCATATTTACTTTCATGGTATGTGGATATCTATACCATTTAACATTTCCAAAGTCCTTTCCAACACCAAATATTCTATTTGTTCTTGAAAATGCCTGAATTAAACCTTGATATTGTAATTTTTTATCTAAATATAAAGTATTAACCCATTTTGAATCAAATCCAGTTAGCATTTGATCAACAACAATAACTAAATTTAATTGTTTGTCTGGATTATTCTTTTCTATATTCAAGTATTTTCTCTTATGGGAAAGTCTTAGTGCTACATCCTTCTTAAAATCACCATATTTAGATAATGTATAACTTGTTTCAAAATTTTCATTATAATCATTAATAATTTCAATTAATGCATCTTCTTTTGGAATCGCATTCTTATCATTGTTAATAGAAGCATCAAATATTCCAGTGATTTTTAATATAGGATTACCATCTTTTCCCATCATTTCTTTAAATAAATGGTAGTAATCAATTGCTTCTGGAATTGATGACGTTGCAAATATTGCATGAAATCTAGAATTAACACTTAATGTTACCCAATGCTCTAAAATATCTTTAACTACATGGTAAGGATGTTGCGTATCTAACTTTTTAGGTGCGATTCCTAAATCTGGATTTCCTTTATCTAAAATATATTGATTCTTATCAATATAATCTTCTATACCTTTAATATAAGTGTCATCTTTATAATAACCAACCATAGGTAATTTCATAATATCATGAAATTTTGCTGCTTTATCAGAATTAGATAAAGCTTCAGCTGGAGTTTTTGCACCAACTTCTCTTAAAGCCACCGCTTCTTTCATTTCATCATCTTTAAAAGTTAAAACCATTGAAGGATCAAATCCTAATACGTTTTTATCTCTTATACCATCTGCAATGCTATATCTATGTAATTCATTTCCAAAAACTGTTGTTGTAGTATTACTGTTTTTCGAATTTTCTTCAAAAATAGGAGTACCCGTAAAACCAAAATATAATGCAGTTGGAAATGTCTTTTTGATATTAGCTAACATTTCACCAAAAGTAGATCTATGACATTCATCAACAATAAATACTATTTTCTTTCTATTTATTTTTTCAATATCATGTCCATTAACACCTGCATCAGCTTTAATATTACTCATTTTTTGAATTGATGTAACGATCAAATTATCAGCAACATCATCACTTTTTAACTTAGTAATTAATGCAACTGTATCTTCAGTTTCTTGAACTTCTTCTCTATCGTCCATGAAATTACGATATTCACCTGCAGATTGAATTCCTAGTTCAATTCTATCAATTAGGAATACTACTTTATCGCATTTTTTTGATTGAGATATTAATTGAGCTGATTTAAAGGAGGTCATTGTCTTTCCAGATCCAGTAGTATGACAAATATAACCGCCTAATCTGTCTTTCAAAGTCCATTCCGCTCTATCTACACGTGCATTAATAGCTTCACAAGCATAATATTGATAAGATCTCATAACCTTTAATGATCCATCACCTTTATCTGGAACTGTATAAAAGCCTATTAATTTATGTGCCATAGGAATTGATAATAATTGTTCAACATTTTTATCCCATACCTTATATGGTTCATTATTTTTATCAGCCCATTCAAAATAAAATCTATCATTAAATAAATATTCTTCACCAGGGTTTGCAAAATATTTAGTTTGTTCAGGATTCATTGCAACAAAGACTTGAACTAATGAAAATAATCCTGTAAATACCTTTTCATGTGAATATTTTTTTATTTGTTCAATAGCTTGAGTAATTGATACTTTACTCTTTTTTAATTCGATATGAATTAATGGCATACCATTAATTAGAAGCATCAAATCTCCTCTTCTATTAGGATATATTGAGTCTTTACATTTAAATTTTGGTTGTTCACAAATCTGATAAACCGATTTACCACCAGCTATTTGGTTTCTATCATATATATCTAAAGCTACTTCTTTGCCAAAATGTAAAGTATCATTAGGATTATCACGAATAATATAAATAGTTTTACCATTTACAAATTTATTCAAACTAAAAGGAGTTTTTAATTTATTGATTTGTTCAATTAATTGAGATTTTTCACCTTCAGTTAAAGGTTGGCCATTTAATCTATCAATACTTTTATTGTTATTAAATAATATTTCTGCCCAATTATCTAACAATTCTTCTTCAGTTTTATATTTAAGTACATTTTGGCTCCAACCATGAGAGGTTAATTTTTTTATAACATCTTGTTCAAAAACAAGTTCGTCATCATATGCCATAGTTACCTCCTAGCAAAACATCTTTTCAAGTAATGCTTTTTTAATATTTTTAAGTTTTTCACATTTACGCTGATGAAGGGTGATAAGGTTGTCTAAGTTTTTAAATAGTTCTCCAATTTTAACCTGTTCTTCTTTGCAAGGAACATTTGTTAATATATTAGAAAATTCTGTTTTATTAACTATTTGAAACGTTAAACCGCCAGCACCTTTTTTCATAGTTTCAGACCAATGATAACTATCAGTATGCATAAAATATGGATCTTGATTATTATTTGGTGTTAATGCATTAATTTGTTGATTAAATGCACATTTTACTGGTGAAAAAGTGTTTTTACCAATACTAGCAATACAAGTACATAAAACTGAATTGGCTGGAATTACTCTTGCAACTTTTGCTCCTTCTGCAGACAATGTTCTTTCAGTTTTTGTAGTTAAATTTGAAATTATATCTGTTGGAGTTATCCATGGTAATCCTTCTTCACAATAATATTTAGATATTGATGTTGAAGGAGTATTTCCTGTTTCAATTTTGCCTAATTCAATTAATTTACGCTGTTCCCAAGCTTCAGTAAAGCCATTAAAGCGAATTTCAGGCTTATCTTTGTCTTCAGCTGGAAACATTTTTTTAAGGAGTCCCATCTTAACACATTGTAATTTCTCATACTTACGCTGATGAAGGGTGATAAGGTTGTCAATATTGGTTAAAAAGTCTGCAATTTTCTTTTGTTCTCCAAGTACAGTATATGATATCTCAATGCTTTCAAATTGAGATTTTGACAATACAAATCTTTGAACACCTTGAGCCATTAAAGACATTTTATTTCTAACCTTTATTGTCTCGAATGCATAATTTGGATAAGTCAAATAAAACGAACCTTGATATGGTCTATATCTTATTAAATGATACGAATATACTGTATTATTAAGGGTTTCTTTGATAGCCATACAATGTCCGATATCATCAGCAGTCTCTGATGTTGGTGTGAAGAAGACATCTCCCTTCAAAACATTGTTGTCAGTTAATTGATTAGGTTTTGCAGTAACTTGCATTAACTCGAATGTCATTTTATTATTTAATTCACGTCTCTTATAGACATCCATATAGTTCAACAAATTAACTGGGATTTCGTCTGGTTTAGATAACTTATTGACACCATTAGACTTGAAATCGCCTAAATCTCCCAATTTACGCTGTTCCCAAGCTTCAGTAAATCCTTTAAATCTTATGCGAGGTTTTAATTCATTTTCCATAAATTATTCACCTCCAAGTAATTTCTTAAGTTCACTTAAGCCTTTTAAATCATCTTCAGAACCACATAAATCATCAATCATAGATAATAATGATGACTCTGCATCTTTAATCTCATCATCAATATCAACTAATGTAGTCTCATATTTTTTAGATAATGAAACTACTTTTTTAGTTAAAATATCAATAATTGACTTAGGTAATTCATTAATTTTAGATGTTAAAGGAATAATCCATTTAATAGATAGTAATTCTAATGCTTTCTCAATTGGTAATGTTTCAATTGAATTTTTTGTTTTTTCATTCAAAGCACTAGTTAATGCCTTAACTTCTTTATTTAGTTTAGATTCTTCTGCTATCAATTCATTAACTTCAACAATTGTTTGCTCAGCAATAGATAATTGAGCATTCTTTTGTTTCTTAAGTTCTTTTGCAAGTTTTTTAACTTCTTTATTAACAAAAGCGTCTCCTTCTTCATTTATACATTCATTAATCTCTTGCTTGTCATCTTCAGATAAATTCTCAAGTTTTTCTGAATATAATGAAAGAATGGTGCTTAATCTCTCGTTTTTAGAAACTATTTCACTTTTTTCATTTAAAAGTAACTCATCTTGAATTAATTCAAATGGAATTACATGACCTTTCCATCCGTCTTGAACCTCTTGTTCTTTATTATCTTTTTTCTTAATAACCATAACTGGATCAACTTTATTAACTGATGTAATACCTTCAGTTTGAATTATTTCTAAATCAGTCGAAATAGTAGTCCAATCATCAGCTAATAATTGATATGCTTGATATTTATCTATTAAAGAAACATTTGAAAGTCTATCAAATATATTTGATGCTATTATTTCTTCTGCTTTATTAACATTAATAGATTCATATCCTTTAACTAATAAGTCATTTAAATATGAACCAAAATCACTAAATTTTTCTTTATATTGAGTATCAAATGTAACTATATCTTTATTATTTGAAATAGTAGATTTTACATCTTCAATAGCTAGTTTTGAAAAATTAGAACTTACACTAGCAAATAATTCATTTTTAAGCGTTGGAAATGCATCCCAATATTTTGATAATTCATTTATTTCATTATTTGGAATACCGCCAAGCATAGTTGCGTAAATATCATAAGATTCCGCTTTTTCGGATGAATCAACATATCTAGGAATATTTAAGTTGTAATCATTATTTCTAATTTCTTCTTTTGAAACAACTCTAGAATATTTATCGATTGATACTCTATTGATAACAGTATCAACAATTTTCTTAATATCACATTCTCTTAATTTATTATTTTTACCTTCTTTAACAAATCCTTTAGATGCATCAATAATTAAAACATCATTATTTGTTCTCTTTTTCTTTAATACCATTACAATTGTTGGAATACCAGTACCGAAGAAAATATTTGCAGGTAATCCTATAATCGCATCAATATTATCATTTTCAATTAAATTTTTACGAATTTGACCTTCTTCTCCTCCACGGAATAAAACACCATGAGGTAAAACAATAGTCATAATTCCATCTGGATTTAAATGATATAAATCATGTAACAAGAATGCGTAATCGGCTTTAGATTTAGGAGCAATACCATACCCATCAAATCTAGAATCTTCATGTGGATCCCATTTTTGAGAGTAAGGTGGATTAGAAACTACAGCATCAACATATAAAGTTTCATATGAAGACTCTTTGTTTTTTTCATCGAAATATGGCCAGTCGTCAGCAAGTGTATCGCCACATCTTGCGATAATATTCTCAGGTAAAATTCCACGCATTACAAGATTCATTCTTGTAAGAGAATATGTATTTTCTTTTAATTCTTGAGCATAATATTTAACTTTATTTTTATCTTTTAAATATTTAGAAACACTTTGACCAATATTAATTAATAAGGAACCAGATCCTGATGTTGGGTCATAAATTTGAATTGTATCTCTATCTTTCAAATGATTTGCTACAATTTGACTCATCATTAATGATACTTCATGTGGTGTATAGAATTCTCCAGCTTTTTTACCAGCATTAGCAGCAAAGTTAGAAATTAAATATTCATAAATATATCCTAAAACATCATATCCTTGTTTATCATCCATAGGAATTGGATTAATAAGATTAATTAAAGAACTAATAGCTTTTGTTCTAGCACCAGCATTTTCTCCTAATTTTGATAAGCCTGTATCAAGAGTATCAAAAATTTTTTCAAATACTTTCTCGTGCTTTTCATTAATATTTCTTTTAAATGCAGATAATGCTATTGTTACATCAGAAGCATCAAATTCTGTACCTTTCTTCAACCAAGTTGAAAATAAGTCATTATATGAAATAAAATATCCATATCTTTTCTTACATGTTTTTAAAAGATCTTCGTTTGTTTCAACTAAATATTCTTTTAACGACTCATCATCCCAACCATCTTCTTTTAATCCTTCTAATTCTTTATCTGATAAGAATTTATAGAAAATAAATCCTAATATATAATCCTTATATTCATTTGCGTCAATTTTAGAACGCATATCATTTGCAGACTTCCATATAGTAGCAGCTAATTCTTGTTTATTCACTTTTAAAATCCTCCATTTTACTTATTTTTTAAATTTTTATTTTCTAAAACACTTATTTTATTATAACATTTTTCCATTAAGATAATAAATCAAGTATACATAAAATAATTAACTTATTAGTTCAAAATATCTTGTCTTTGTTAACGCATTTTTAAAACTTGAAATTGTAATTTTTAACGATTCATTTGCACTTGCAATTATTAATCTTGGATACTTATCTGGCTCATTTTTAATTTTTGCTAATAGACTGGAAGTATCCCCCATTTCTTTAAGTTTAAGTGGTGTTGGTCCAATAATAATATCTGAATATTCCATTGAAAATTCTAGCTTTGCTGTATTATAAGCTTTAATATCTTTATAATCATCAACAAATTCAAGATTATTCTCTGAAATACCTAGTTTTTTAGCCGCCATAACATAATCTTTATATTTACCTATAGTTGCACCAAAGACTAATATTTTTGATTTTATTTTACTAACAGGCATTACATTATCTTCTAATACAATGCCGTATTTTTCAACAAGTTCATCAATAGTATTTTGTTCTACAGCAAGGTCCCATTCATGTCTTACTTTTTCCAAAAGTTTTTGAAAAATTTTTTGGCTTTGAGAACTATTATAAACCATAATTAATCCTCTTCAATCGAATCATAGAAGTTTTCCAATCGAGATTCAATATTGTTAATTTCTTTTTTCATAACTTCATACATAGACATTAAATTATTATATTTTGATGCTATTTTTATTTGTTTATCGTAACTTGGACAAGGTACTTTTAAATTTGCAAGTTCATGTTCTGAAATTGTTCTAATTACAGAACCTTTTTGAGCTGATTCTAGTATTTGCTTCCCCTTAGAAGACTCAAAGAATATTTTCAAATATGTACCATCTATTGCATTGTCTTTTGGTCTTAAGATATTCATTGCACCAGTAACAATTATTTTTTTATCACTTATACCATTAATAACAGCTAATTTAACTTTTGTACTCTTAGATGTGATAATAACATCACCTTCTTTGGCAAGAAATTTTTCATATTTTTCACCATTTTTAATATTATTTAATTTACTATAATCAATTAATCCTTTATCTATATCACTCGATGTTAAAATTTGATATTCAGTCTCGGCATCTGTTACAAAATCTTTGAAATTTGTTACTGTTAAATTAGAACCTTTCAATATATCTACAACATTGCTTAAATTTACTAAATCACTTAATCCCTCGTAGATGTTTCCAGCAGTTAATGATGAATAAGTCAAATTATAATCAATTGTTTTAATATCATCCTCATGCATTAATAATTTAGATGAATTATATGATTCATATAATTTTTCAATATTATCTAATGAAATCTTATCCTTTTTTATATTTTCAGGTAAATATGGAGAAGCATCGAATAATTTAAAAGATTTATTGTTATGACTTAAAATTAATAAACTAGTCTTGATTCCTATTCCATTAATAAACCCAGAAGGTAAAGATATAATTCCCTCAATTAAATTATTATCAAGTAAATACTCTCTAAATGCTGCGTCTTGTGTTTTAAATAATGCACCTTCTGGTAATAAAACTGCTAATTTACCATCCTGTTTCATTGATTTTAAAGCATTATATACAAAAAACCATTCACTTGATGATCTCATATTAAATAATTTAGATGTTAGGTTTTGGTATTTTTCATATATTTCTAAATTGTATTTTACTGAAAAAGTTGGAAAAATAAATCCCTTAGAAAATTCAGGATATTTTTCATTTTTTATTACATCAACATTTTCAATTTCATATTTAGATTTAGACATTGACAAAACCATTCTAGAACAATCATATGCTTCTTTATTAATTTCTTGTCCAATCAAAGTTATATTTGAATTTATGGTTGCTATATATGATAAGAAATTACCATAACCTGATCCAATATCGATAACAATATCGTTTTCATTAATATCTAAAATTTTTTTAATAAATTCTGACAAATATGTTTCTGAACTTGGTGACACAAATTTACTAACCCCAAAGTAAGCATCCAATTTACATAAAATATCATTTGTAAATATTTCGTAATTATCAATTTCTAAATCTTCTATTACTTTTAATAATTCACCAATTTCATAATCGTTTGATTTAAAGCATTTAGTTTCATTGACCTTATCTTTAGCTATTTTTAATAATTCATTATCAATATTATTATCTTTACAATAATTAACATAAATATTACTGATGATAAATGTTTTTAAATCACTTTCCATCCAATTTAATTTTTTTAATTTTTTAAAAAGCACTTTAACCTGTTCCATATTTTCCTCATTTTAGGTTTTTAAAAACCTGTTTATATTTATATTATACTCAGTCAAATTTTATTGTCAAGATTTTCAAGTTTTTAAAAACCTATTTAATGAATTTATTTTTAAGAAAAAAAATTAAATTTTATCTTCACTCTTGGAAACAGTGAAAACTTAAAGAATTAATAATAAAACTATTTACTGATGTACCAAGAAGTCATCAAATTTACTCAAAGAAGGAATTTCTTTCGTTCCAATTAAAGTAATTCATAATGGAACAATTGATTTGTATAGATGTAAGGTCTTTAATAATTTACACCAGGTTAATTATTTATAGTTTCGTATATTAAGAATTAGCAGTATAAAATGTGAATCAATTTACTTTAATCATCTAAATTTCAACACATTTCAGTTAAATACTTTAGAAATAAAAAAATAAAAATTATATTTTTAACTTTTCTTACTTTTAATTGTACGTACTTTAATGTAAGCAAAATTATTAATATTTATTCTTATATTATAT
>CAVAQB010000107.1:0-9722 GCA_963590725.1 Anaeroplasmataceae bacterium
TATATGAATAAATTGACTGTTGGTTCAGGTAGTGATAGAAAAAGAGTTTTAAGTAATGATCAAATAAATTCTGTTACTATAAATGGTATGCAAGGATGTTATGATTTAGGGGATTCTATTGAAAAACATTTTAAATCAGATAATGAATTTATGAAAATCGCAATTATAGCATGGAAAGAAGCAGTCTCTTTACAACAAAAATTCTATGCATATGGTGATAAATCTGCCCCTGAAAGATATGCAGCTAAAATTGTAAAAGTTGATCCAAACTATGTTATGCCTAAAAAAGCTGGATGTATTTCATTAGCAAATCATAAAAATTAATATGAATAATTTTCTTGATTTCTATGAAACATGGGAAGGTCAAAGAAAATTAGAAAAAAGAGTTAATAATCGAAAATTATATAGACCGAGAACCTCAAAATTCTCGGTCATATTTTCTTATATTATATTTATACTTTTTTTACTTTTAATACCGTTCTTAATGATTTTAAAGATTAATTTGGCTGTGAGAATAATTGTAATTGTTTTAGATATTTTATTTGATATTGAAATAATATTACGTATATCATTTATAAAAACAATTAAATGTTATCAACGATATGCTAAAGAAGAAACAAGAAGAAGATGTTTGTGTATTCCGTCATGCTCTGATTATTCAATAGCATGTTTACGAATTTTTCCTCTTATTTATGCTTTTTATAAAATATATAAAAGATTATTCAAAACATGTAAAGGAGAAATGTACCTTATTGATAAGCCGTACAAAAAATATAAATATGATAAATTTTATTGAAAAATTATTACTGCCTTCAATTATAATGTTTTTTGCAGGGGTATTATTAGTTTCGGATGCATTAAATTTAAATAATAATATCACATGTATAATCGGATTTGCCTTATTTATTGTTTCACTAACATTCCTAATATCTATTAGCTTTTATATTAAAATTGGATTTTTTGGATTTATAGGGGGTGTTTTACTTTCAATTTCAATTTGTTGTTTATTTGCTGCTTTTATAATGGGTCAAGTAAGTTGGCTTCCTGAAAATTGCAATGTTCATAAATTACTTTGGTTTATTGGATTTCCGTTATTATTTTTTGGTGGATGTACAACAACTACAACAATAATCATAGTTATAAGAAGACGTAGATAGTGGCTTCGGCCGCTATTTTCTTTTTTCTATTGCATGAACATATGATTTGTGATATAAATAATTTGTCCAAGGTGGATTAGTTTCCTAAAGTAGTTGAGTAAATTGATTCGTTTAATAAATTCTAATAGGATTTATTAAGTGAAAAGTTTTACAAAAATTGTTTTAAAAAATTAAGACCTAAGGATTAAATAATAGTTTTTTACTATGCTTTAAACCATAGGTCTTTTTATATTCCTCGGACACTAGTTTAATTTAATATAGGAGGGAATAAAACAATGGATTATGATGAATTAAACGAAAAAATTAAAAGCAAGTTAGCTAAGGATTCTCAAATGGTGCGTCTTGAGAATAATTTAACTAATATTGAAGAAGTAATAGGCTATCCTTTTTCAAATAAAGCCTTGCTTATTCAAGCATTTACAAGAAGTTCTTATGCAGTAGAACATGGATATCAAAGCAATGAAGCATTAGAGTTTTTTGGTGATAAGATTATAGATTTTGCTGTTATTAAATTTATTGCTTTAAAATTCGGATATTTAATGCCAAATAACGAAGATAAGTTTTTTAGATTTTTTTCAATCTTAACAAACAAGAATGAAGGAGATTTCACTGAAATCAAAAAGAAACTTGTATGCAATGAAAATCTTGCAGGAGTTATTGATTTATTTAAATTAAATGAATTGATGCTATTGGGTCAATCAGATATTGATAATAATGTTAAAAATGAAATGAAAGTAAAAGCGGACCTATTAGAATCAATAGTAGGAGCTATTGCGATTGATTCTAATTGGGATAATAAATTATTAGAAAAGATATGTGATAAATTATTATCAATAAATATATTTTTAGATCAATACACATTAGAAGATAATAGTGAAGTTTCTTTTGATTTAGATAATTCTATTAATGTGTTAAAAGAATTATCAGAACATGGTAAATGTTCAACTCCACTTTATCTATTTGGAAATGAACCAACACTTGATGACAATGGAGAACCTGCATGGACTTGTATATGCTGTGTCAGAAGCCATAATATTTTAGTAAGTGCATTTGCACCAAATAAAAAGCTTGCTAAAAAAGCAGTGGCATATCAAGCTTTATGCTTATATTTTAAAGTAAAAAGTAAATATTTATAATTTAGGAGGTATAGGTTTATAAGAAGAGAAGAAATTAAATTACAATTAGGTAATGTTACATATGGTAATGAAAAAGTAACAAAAAGAGTAATAGAGGAATATAGTGCATTATTACTTAAAAGATATAGAGAACTCTTATTTGATAAGCAAATAAGAACTGAACATGGTTTAAGTAAAAGTAAAGAAGAATATCTTATAAAATATGATAGTCATATAATAAGATTATCAAAAGATGAACTATATGATTTTATTAAAGAACATAAGAAGTTAATTAATAAAAACAAAATAGATAAAGAAATAAATTCAATTGATGTTAATTTATTAAATAGTAAAAATAATTATAATAATGAATTAACTTTATAATGAAAAAATAAAGATATTCTTATATATCTAAAACATATGTCATATATGTCACTACTGTCATTCTTATATTATTTATTATATAAATTCACACTAAAGAATGAATGACATTAGATGTCATATTAAGGTTAACTTAATATATAGAATATCTATAAATTTAAACTGAAGGAGGAAAAAAACATTAAAGAAGAAATAATAGAAAATAATAATTATACTAATTCCTTTTCATTCTGTGAATTTGATAATTATAAAATGAAATCAAATACATTTATTGTAGATAATATATTACCTATAGGATTAAATCTTTTATGTGGATCATCTAAGATAGGTAAATCATGGCTTGCTCTTGATTTAGCTATTAGTGTGTCTAAAGGTAATAGATTCTTAGGATTTAATACAAATAAATGTGGAGTATTATATTATGCATTAGAAGATACTAAGAATAGATTATATGAAAGATCTATATTATTACTTGATGGTGATGTATTTCCATCTAATCTATATGGATCTACATATGCATCTAATTTATCATGTGGATTTCTTAATAACTTAAGTAAAGAATTAATAAATCATCCTGATATTAAACTTGTAATAGTAGATACATTACAAAAGATAAGAGGCAATATAAATAAACAAGAAACAGCTTATGCATATGATTATAGGGAAATGTCAGAATTAAAGAGATTTTGTGATTCTAACAACATTTGTATGTTGTTGATACATCATACAAGGAAAGCTCAAGATACTGACATTTATAATACTATTAATGGCACTACAGGATTGATTGGTACAAGTGATAATACAATGATTCTATCTAAAGATAATAGAATGAGTAATTTGGCTAAATTATCACTTACAGGTAGAGACATAGAATCGGAAGAATATGTATTAGAATTTGATTCTAATACATGTAAATGGAATTTGATATCTACTTCATTAGATTATGAGTTTAAAGAGATTAATCAAGAATTTAATAACAGCCTTGTAATGTCTTTAATACTATCAAAAGAAAGACCATTTAGTATAACTGCGACAGAATTAGCTGAAGAGATTGATAAAGAATATCAGGTTAAACTAGAACCATATACTATAGGTTTAGAGATTAATAAATATGAAAATTTATTAGAAGAAAAATATCATATTAAACATATTAATAAACGTACAAGTACTAAAAGAATACATACATTTATAGATGTATAAAAGGTTAAATTTAACTCAAAAATAGAAACAGGATAAGAGTATGGCGCGCTGTGGCGTCAACTCAACTTTTACAAAGTAAACACTGGGATACCCAGATGACGTTTATTGTTGTATTATAAAACACAAAATGATATAATTATTTTGTTAATTAATTGTAATTAAATAGGATATTAATTTTATATGATTAAGGAAAAAATAGGATATAGGATAAAGCAAATTAGAACTAAAAGTTTGAAAATTTCTCAGGAAGAGTTGGCACAAAAATTAAATTGTGATAGAGCGTATATTTCAAGAATAGAATCCGGCAAACAAAATCTTACTATTGAAAATCTTGAAAATATTTGTGTAGCTTTAAATGTAAGTTTTAAGGATTTCTTTAATGAAATTGATTAGATATTGGGGTGATATAGTTTATGAAAACATATATTAGTTTATTTAGTAGTGCTGGTGTTGGATGCTATGGTTTTAAACAAGCAGGTTTTGAATGTGTCGCAACAAACGAACTTATTGAGCGCAGAATACAAGTTCAAAAATTTAATAATAAATGTAAATATGAAAGCGGATATATTTGTGGAGATATAACTAAGGATGAAATTCAACAATTATTATATAATGAAATTGAATATTGGAAGAATAATGATGGTTTACAAAGAGTTGATGTTGTAATCGCAACACCACCATGTCAAGGAATGTCAGTTGCTAACCATAAAAAAAATGACCGTGAAATTATTAGAAATTCATTAGTGGTTGAATCAATTAAAATTATTAAAAACATTCATCCTAAATTTTTTGTATTTGAAAATGTTCCTGCTTTTATTAAAACAATTTGTACCGATATTGATGGTATTGATAAAACAATTGGTGAAGCAATTCAAACTGATTTAGGTGATGATTATATTTTTTATTCAAAAGTAATTAATTTTAAAAATTATGGGGCATGTTCTAGTAGGATGAGAACTATAGTTATTGGAGTTAGTAGGGATTTATCTGATTTTGTTTCACCATTTGAATTATTTCCATCATATCGTGAAGAAAAAACCCTTTATGAAACTATTGGATATCTTCCATCATTGAATGTCATGGGAGAAATTGATGAAAATGATATATATCATTTTTTTAGAAAATATCCTGCCTATATGCGTGATTGGATTCACGATTTGAAAGAGGGTGAATGTGCTTTTGATAATGTTGACGATTTAAAAAAACCGCATCAAATAATAGATGGTAAATTAGTTATTAATCAACAAAAAAATGCAGATAAATATACTAGACAATATTGGAATAAAGTTGGTCCTTGTGTTCACACTCGTAATGATCAATTAGCAAGTCAAAATACAATTCATCCTAAAGATGATAGAGTATTTAGTATTCGTGAGTTAATGTTAATGATGACTGTTCCTTTTGAATTTAAATGGTCTACATATTCAATAAATGAACTTAACAAATTATCAAATATTCAAAAAGTAGAATATTTAAAGAAAGAAGAAATTAAAATTAGACAGTCACTTGGTGAAGCTGTTCCTACAATAATATTTAACCAAATTGCTAATAATATTATTAATTTCGGATTATTTGATTTTAAAAAAGAACAAAGAAAAATTAAAAAACTTAGTTTTAACTCTACTGATGAGTTGATTGATTTTATAAAGAATAATCCGATGAACTTATCTCCGTATTCGTTAATGTCCTTAGCTGAATTGTCTAATACTAATCGCATAGAAAATAATGCATATTATACAAATAAGTCGTTAATAACTGAGATGCTTTTAAATGTCACTATTCCAGAAAAAGAAGTGGTTAGAATTTTAGAACCGTCGGTTGGTATTGGAAATTTTATTTTCCCACTTATAAAAAAATTTGAAAATTATAATATGATTATTGATACTATTGATATAGACTGTGATAGCTTGAAAATTTTTAAGATATTACTAGAAAAATTTAAATTTTCAAAGAATATAAAGATTAATATTATTAATGATGACTTCTTATTGCATAATTTTGAAAATAGATATGATTTAATCATTGGAAATCCACCTTTTGATAAACTTTCTAGTAAAGATATTAATTTGAAAAAATATAGATTAAACGCAATAAATAAAGAAACCTCTAATATTGCATCTTTTTTCTTGGATAAAAGTTTAAAACTTGGTGATAATGTTGTATTTGTTTTTCCTAAGTTTTTACTTAATATTCCAGAATTTAAAGACACTAGAAAATATTTATCAACTTCGAAGGTTTCTTCAATAATTGATTTTGGAGAGAATGGGTTCAAAGGGGTATTGATTGAAACTATCGCTATAAATGTGAATCCGAACGAGAAAAAATCAAACACTTTGGTTTATTCGTATAATGAAAGAAAGAAAATAATTCAAAAACAATCATATATTTTTGATGAAAATCTTCCTTATTGGATTATTTATAGAGATAATGAATTTGATAGTATATTAAAGAAGATGGATTTTAATGTCTTTAAAGTTTTTAGAGATAGACAAATTACAAATTCTGTAATGAGTAATAATAAAAATGACATATGGGTAGTAAAATCGCGTAATATTCATGATGATGGTGAAATATGCCATCTAGATCAGTATGATTCATTTATAAATGAATCACTTGCTTCCAAACTGTCTGTATATAATTATTTTAATAATAATGATGTGTTTTTAACTCCAAATATGACATATAACCCTAGAGTAACACGAAAGCCATCAGGCGTTTTAGTTAATGGTTCAGTTGCAATTCTTGAATTGAAATTTGACATTAATGTGTCTGATAAGCAACTTGAATATTATTCTACAAATGAATTTAGGGAGTTCTACAGAATAGCGAGAAACAAGCAAACTAGATCTTTAAATATTGATAGTTGTTCAGTCTATTTTTTTGGCTTACTAAAGAATAAGGAGTTTTAATTATGTGGATTAATGAAGATTATATAAATAACTTTTTGTCAAAAACAAATTATGATATTAGAATTAGTGGTAATGCTAGATGGATTGATCAAAAATGTACTCCGGATGTTGTTTCAATTATTTCGGATTGCATTATTGAATATATAAGATTGAATCCTTCTGAAAAGGAATTTAGTTCCACAAAAATTTGGCATTCAAAATATGCGGAATCAAATATTCTCTCGATTTTTAAAAAGCCAAATGTAGAAAATAAAAAAGCTAGAAACGAATATAACAAATTTTTTCAACAGCCAATGGAAATGCTTGCGTATTCTGGAATTCTAAATAAAAGAAAGAATGGGAATCAAAATGTCTATTCTTTAAATGAGCGAAACATTTTAGATTATCTTTCAATGGGAGAAAAGAACGCTTTAAAATTTTTACAATTATACATAGAAAAAGTTTTAACGGATACTGGGATTATTTCTACTTTTATATCTTTTTTTAATAATCCAAACCAAAGAACTTTCGAAGTAGTTAAAGATACTTTCACAAATACTACTAAACGTTATACAAGGATTAATGGAGATACTGAATGTTGGAGGATTTTCACTAAAGTTATAAATCCGTTATCATTTAAATATAATTGTGAAGGAACTGAACGCGGTAGAATTTCAAATGATATTATTTCATATGATATGTTGATGTATAATAGAGATAATTTTAGAGATGTTTTTGCAAAAAAGCCTAGAGGCATGACTAGAGAAGAATACATAGCTAATAGAAGAACAAATCCAAATGAAAACTATTATGTTTATAGTTCTTCAAAAGCAAAAAAATATTTGAAGTCTTTTAATGACACATTTAGAAGCGGCAAGTCGGAAATTGATAATGAAGAAAATGCAATTAATATGCATCATATATTTCCCGAAGCACAATTTCCAGATATATGCGGGTTTTATGAAAATCTTATAGCTTTAACACCTAATCAACATTTTGTATATGCTCATCCGAATGGAAATACTAGTAAAATTGATAGGGCATATCAATATAAATGTTTACAATGTAAATTGAAAAATATATGTGAGAACTTTGATTCAACTCTTGAAGATCACATTTATGATAAAGACAGATTTTTAAAAGTTTTAGATATTGGACTTGAGACTAATGAATTTGAACAAATTAATAATTTTTCTTATGAAAACATTTTGAATGTTATGAAAAAATATTATATTGATGTTGTTTGCTAAATTTTCACAAAAATATATATTAAATAGTATATAATAATTAAATTTTATAAAACTAAATCTTATCGCAGTCTTAGCTAACTACTAAGCATGGCGATACAACTTTAAAGACACGCAGTTGTAAAATAGGGTCTTGTTTAAAGGCAAAGCCAACCACACGTACTAACACGTTCGAAAAGAAAGTTAGAAATAATCAAGTAGTTCTTGATATTATGGTGTGATTGGCTTTTTTAATGCTTGTTACACCTATTTAGGAGGTAACAAAATGAAACGTGGAGTAATTTATGCAAGATATTCTTGCGATAACCAAAGAGAAGAATCAATTGATGGACAAATAAGAGATTGCAGTGCTTTTGCTAATAGTAATGATATAGAAATTATATCAACATATATAGATAGAGCAATATCTGCAAGATCAGATAATAGACCAGAATTTCAAAGAATGATTAATGATTCTTACAACAATTTATTTGATGTTGTATTAGTTTGGAAATCAGATAGATTTTCAAGGAATCGTAGACAAGCTCTAGATTATAGAGAAATACTTTCAAGAAATAAAGTAAAACTACTTAGTTGTACAGAACCTAATATTGATGGTCCTGAACAAATCTTATATCAAGGAATAAGTGATTCATATAATGAATATTATTCTGTAGAACTTGCAAGAAAGATAAAACGTGGAGAAAAAGAAAATGTTATTCAAGGTAAAGCCAATGGAGGAGTAGTACCTTACGGATATAAACTTGTTGATAGAAAATATATAGTTATTGAAGAAGAAGCTGAAGTTCTTAGATTCATGTTTAATGAATATCTAAAGGATAATATGACTATACCTAAATTATTAGATATAATTCATGCAAGAGGTATTAGAAATCACAAAGGTAATAAATTTCCTAATGGTTCTTTCTATCATTTGCTTCAAAATAGAAAATATATAGGTGAATATAAGTTTGGAGATAATATAAATAAAACTTGTATTCCTGCTATTATAGATATTGATACATTTAATAAAGTTCAAGAAAAGTTAACAAGAAATAAGAGTAAAGGTTCTTACTTTAAAAAGGAAGAATATCTTTTATCATCTAAACTTAGATGTGCTGAGTGTGGTGCTTTATTAATTGGTGAAACAGGTACATCTAAAACTGGAAGAGTATATCGATATTATAAGTGTCAAAATGCTAAGAAAAAACATAAGGAATGTTATTTAAATCCTATAAAGAAAGATTTAATAGAAGATTTTGTAATAAATGAAGTTACTACAAACTTAAAAGAATTTGTCGATTCTAAAATACTTGCATCAAATATTTATAATATGCAAAAGAAAGATAATCCAAATATTAAGGAATTAGAAAAAGGAATAGCTAAAGTAGAATCTAAAATGAATAATATTATGAATGCTATTGAAAATGGATTTGATCCAGTGACATTTAAATCAAGATATGATGATTTAAAGAATGAAAAAGAAGAATTGACTGATAAACTATATAAAGAAAGAGTTAATCATCCGTTAATTGATAAATTCTTAATAGATAATGTTATATCTAAAGTATTTTATTCAATACCTTTAACAAATAATGATAAACAATTCTTAGTAGATAACTTTATATCCAATGTATATTTACATGAAGATGGAAAAGTAGATATAGCATATACATTTATAAATTCATATGAAAAGATTTTGATAGAAGATATAGATAAGATGAGTTCGTTTCCTCTTTATTTAGGTCCACCAAA
>CAVAQB010000108.1:0-9397 GCA_963590725.1 Anaeroplasmataceae bacterium
AGCAGATTTAGGATACGCTGTTGAATGGCGTGTTATTAATGCTGCTGAATATGGACTACCACAAAGACGTAGAAGAACTTATATATTTGCCTATAGAAAAAATACAAAGTTTTACAAAAAAATTAAAAATTTAGATGCTAAAAAGGTTTTATACAAAGAGGGTATTTTTGCAAAAACATTTGCTATTAGTAGCAATAATTTCTCAATTAAAACTATAAATCTTATGAAATTTACAGATATTGTTGATGTATCTAATAATTTTGAATTTTTGTTTGAAAATACTGGTTTTATGATAAATGGAATTGTTTATACTTCTAAAACTTTAGCTGTTTTAGAGTCACCTATCTTATTAAAAGATATTGTTGATGGTAATGTTGACGAACATTATTATTTAAATGATAATCAAATCAATAAATATAAGTATTTACGTGGTAGCAAAAAAATACCAAGAATTGATAAAAATGGGCATAAATATACTTATTCTGAAGGAGCTATGTCAGAGTATGATGACTTGAATTTGCCTGGTAGAACAATGTTAACAAGTGAAGGCTCGGTTAATAGAAGCACACATATTATTAAAGATCCGAGTACCGGCAAACTGAGAAATTTAACACCTATTGAATGTGAGCGTTTAAATCAATTTCCTGATAATTGGACAAATTATAAAATGCCAGAAAAAAGAAGATATTTTATGATGGGTAATGCTTTGGTTTGTGGAATTATTAAAAGAGTTGGATTTGAAATTGAAAAAATAATAGAGGAGGAATAGTTATGAATGTCGAGTATAACTTAGAAAATCTAATTATGTTTCTCCAAAAATACAAAAGTAAGGATATAGTTTCTTTAAAAGAAGAATTAGGAATACAATCAAATGCAAAGTCAATTAATTACATTCTAGCATCTAATATGTGTTATTCATATAAAGGTAAAGTTTTATTTGATAATTATATTCTTTTTAATAATATTCACATTAAAACAATACAACTTAAAGAAAACGGAAAAGCTAAGGAAGCTATGTCTTTTGCTCCAATAAATTATGAAAAAATAGTTTGTGAAACTTGGGAAACTAGTTCATTTAAGAAATATTTAGATGGAATATTTATTTTCTTTGTTTTTAAAAAAGAAATTGATGAAAATATATTTGTTAATGTTTTTTCTTGGAAAATGAATGAATATGATAAATGCAAAGTGCAATGTGTGTGGGAAAACACTAAAGATTTAGTTTGCAAAGGAAAGGCTTTTAAAAAATTAGATAATGGCAAATTCTATACAAATTTTTTACCAGAGGCAAAAACAGAAATTTGTCATGTCAGACCACATGGAAGAGATAGTACAGATTTTAGTAAAATTCCTGTGCAAGATTCTACTAGTGGCAACTATATTTTACCTAAATATTCATTTTGGTTTAATCATAGTTATTTAAATAGTATTATAGACAAAAAGGAGAATGAAAAATGAGCGATTTTATTATTAGCGAACTAAAAAACACTTATGAAAAAGGATTAGAGAAACGTTTAACTATAGATGGCGTTACTAAAAATTATGAATCATATAAATTGCCAATAAAAAAACTTTATTATAATGATTTAAATGGCAGAATTGCTTCATATATAGAGGAATATAATTTAACAAATGAAAAAAATATATCAGACTTATATGCTAATAATTTAGATGAATATAATAAAATTATTGCAAAATATATCATTGATTCAGCTTCGGATGGAGGAAAATCATTTGAAGAGACAAAGGAAGATATTAGAAATAAAGGTCAAGAGATTCCTGGTGTTATTTTGTCTGATGGAAGAATTATTGACGGTAATAGAAGATTTACTGCTTTAAGAAAGTTGTATGAAGAAACTGGGAATGAAAAATACGCTTATTTTGAGGCTGTTTGTTTAAAGGCACCAGAAAAAGATGATGTTGATGGATGGAAAAGAATTAAAAGCCTTGAATTGAATCTACAATTTAATGTTAATGAAAAGAAAGGTTATAATCGAATAGATGAGCTTGTTAGTTTTTACAGAGATGCTGTTGATGCGAAAACTAAAATGTTTGATGAAAAGTCATATTGTTTTGCAAGTGGAATAAGTAAGTCAAAATTTAATAAGGATAAAAAAATAGTTAATATAATGCTTGATTATCTTGATTGGAGAGGTAAACCAAAGGCTTTTTATATCTTAAAAAATGAAAAATTAGATGGTCCTATTGAAGAATTAGCTCCATTGGCTACGAAAATGAGTGCAGAAGAATGGAATTTAAAGAAAGAAACGCTTTATATGTATATGACTATTAATGACGATGGTGATAGAACAAGAGACATTAGAGAATTAATAAAATCAGCTCAGAGTGAAGGTTTGCTTTATAATGAAGTGAAAGACAAATTTGAAAGTGAAGAGATTTATACAAAAGCTTATGATTATATAAACAAAATTGATACAAAATCTGATAACCCAACTGAAGAAATTGAAAAAGAATCTTTAAAAAAGGAATTAACGTTTAAATTACAAGATGCTTATAAGGAAGGAACTTTTCAGTCAAACATAACTGATGCTTCTACAAAACCTTTGGATACCTTAGATAGAGCGATAAAACTTATAAGTAAAATTGATAATGCAACGATAAAGTGGCTTTCTAAGGATGTTAAATGTCAAATTAATACTAAATTAGATTGTTTAATATCCTTATTGAATAAAATTAAAGAGGTAAGCGATGACTAATTGTCTTAAAGAATTTAATCTAAAAAAAAGATATGATCCTAGTATCGATGGCACTGATTTAGTGAAAGATTTTTATATTCCTTGTTTGTCTGCTTCTATCAAATATGATAGAATTTCAGCATATTTTTCTTCAGCAGTTTTACAAATGTTTAGTAAGGGACTTGTTAATTTTTTTAATAATGGTGGTCATGCTAGATTTATTTTCTCATGTCAAATTGACCAAGTAGAAATGGATAATATTGCTAGTGGATACAAGCAGAAAATGGATTTAATGTCTGAAGAGTTGGACGATTGCATTTTACAAAATTATGAAGTAGCAAATTTAGCTTATTTAATTTCTCATAATTATGTGGAAGTAAAAATTGCATTCATGATAAAAGATTTTTCTGCAATTATGCACATAAAGTCTGGTTCATTTGAAGATATTAACCAAAATCATGTGTTTTTCGAAGGATCAGGTAACGAAACTAAGTATGGTGTTTTAATGAACGCTGAAACTTTTATGGTTTTTAATGATTTTGATTCTGAAAATGAATATGTTACAAACGGAATAGATAGATTTAATAAAATTTGGAATAATACGTATTCTCCTTCGACCATTCGAACAGAATTTCCTACAGGAAAATTGTTTGAAAAATTAATATCTTTTAATAAAGAAAAAATTTTTAATTCAAATGATGAATTCATGGGTTTTAACAATTGTGTTTATGTAGATATTGATAATGTGAATAAAAATATTTTGCTATCAGATTATACAAAAGAACAAGTTTTAAAAAAATCTTATATATTGTCAAATCAATTTCAAAGCAAATGGTTAAATTTAGAAAAAAATTGTTATTTAATTGCTAATTTGAGTGTATATTATATCAAAGAAGTTATTATTAAGAGACTTAATAAATTCCATATTAAATATATTTTATCCCCAACAACATTATATTTTATTAAAGAAAATGATTTAGAACTGGAAACTAGAAAAAAATTAGGTCTTTCTATCAAAAACAATGAGAGTTCTGAATTGTGGATTAATACATTCGAAAAATTTAAATATATTGTTAATATGGGAATGGTAGCCAGATTGAAAGAAAAGCAAATGTATAATGCATTTTATCATTATATGATGAAATCATCTTCTGATTTTTCGGTTCCTGGTACCGGCAAAACTTATATTTCTTATGGCCTATTTACATATTTAAATTCTTGCGTTGATAAAACACAAGAATGCAACCGAATGGTTGTTTTTGGGCCATTAAATTGTTTTAAAGCTTGGAAAGATGAATGCATAAATATTTATGGTAAAGATAATGAATATAAAATCTTTGAAATTACTAAATTCCATGATTCATTTGAATCGGAAATTAAAAAGAATGTGTATCACATTTATTTAATTAATTATGACTTTATAAATAATGATAATAAGATAGAACTAATATCAAAATACTTGTTGAATTCTAAAACTTTAGTTATATTTGATGAAATTCATAAATTAAAAAATACTAATGGCGTAAGAGCAAATTTATTTTTGAAGATGTTTCAGTCTTGCTATTCAAAGCCAATTTATAAATTGGCATTAACTGGTACACCAATACCTAATTCTTTTTTAGACATCTCAAACTATTTAAAAATATTATATCCTGAAGATTTACAAAGCACTTTAGTTAAATTATCTGATAATAGGTTAAGACAAGGCGATAGTAATCCTTTAATAGCTAAAGAAATAAGTGATACTTTACAACCGTTTTTTGTGAGAACAACTAAAGCTGATTTAAATATACCTATGCCATTAACTGATGATATAACAACATTATCAGTCACGCCGACCAAAGATGAGCAAGAGCTATTTAATTTTATTTGGAAAAATTGTTCAAATCCATTATTAAAATTTATTCGACTAATTCAAGCATCATCTAACCCTAGACTTCTTTTGCGTAAAATAAATGCAGATGAAATTAATGAATTGTACGAACAAAATGATATTTCAATTTTTAATGACATTCCTGAAAACCAAGATATTAACAAAGCTGATATTGGCCATTTAGTTGAAAAAATTGACATTTCTTCAAAGACCAAATCCACTATTAACGAAATTGAATCTTTGGTAAAACAAGGTAAAAAGATATTAGTTTGGTGTTTATTTATTGATACCATTGATTTTATGTCTTCAACTTTAGAAAAAAAAGGAATTAGAATTATTACTATTACAGGGCGTGATAATCCTAATTTAAGAGAAGAAAAAATCGATTTATTTAAAAATGGTAATATTGATGTTCTTATTACTAATCCAAACACTTTAGCTGAATCAGTCTCATTACATAAAGTTTGCCATAACGCAATATATTTGGAATTTGGTTTTAATTTAACTTATTTGCTACAGTCTAAAGATAGAATCCATAGAGTTGGGTTGAATCAATATGATGTTACGAAATATTATTTTGCAATAACATCAAATAACTATCAGCGTGGTGCAATTGATGATTATATTTATGAAAGATTAAAATCGAAGGAAGAGAGAATGAAATCTGTTATAGAATCGAAATCTTTGAATTTCGTTCCTACCGAAAGTGAAAAGGAAGAAATATTAGATATTATTAAACAATTTTCTTAATAAAACTTAATTTTATCGCAGTCTTAGCTAACTACTAAGCATGGCGATACAACTTTAAAGACACGCAGTTGTAAAATAGGGTCTTGTTTAAAGGCAAAGCCAACCACACGTACTAACACGTTCGAAAAGAAAGTTAGAAATAATCAAGTAGTTCTTGATATTATGGTGTGATTGGCTTTTTTAATGCTTGTTACACCTATTAAGAAGGCAAGAAAATGAAACCTACAATGATTTTATGTGAGAGATTCTTGTGATAATCAAAGAGAAGAATCAATGTTTTATAACAGTTGATTTGAACGTAATGTTTAATTGATAAAGTCATAATATTATACACCATTTGGGGCCCCCTTTTTCGCATTTCCGGTTTAGCATTACCATTGATTCGGTTGCACCACTTAAACAGTATTTAAAAACCATAAATTACATTCATTTAGTATATAGAACGGAATGTTGAGATATTCTAGGAACGATTACTTTTAAGTAGTTGAAAATATTACTGAAAATAATTTTTAAATGTATTTAATTAAAAATTCGATATTTATTAATGAAGTAACTAAAAAACTATTAACGGATAATATGAATCTAATTGTTGCTGTAAGAGAAAATAAAAACATATCCATCCCATTTGTTAAATTATTTCTAATCTCATTCAATTGTGTCTCATAATCAAAAAAAGTTAACATTTTAAAAGAATCATATTTTATTTTTTGTTATCAACAGTTACTAATACCTTTAAAATTTCAGTTGCAATTAATCTAATTACAGGAACTGAAACTGCATTACCAGCCTGTTTATATAAATATGAATCTGGATAATTTTTCCCTTTATATTCCTTTGGCATTTCAAATCCATTACCAACCGGAAAACCTTGAAGTCTTAAAGTTTCTGTTGGTGTTAATTTTCTTATTCCATAATTGTCTTTAATTAAAGGAACATTATGACCGCCGGTGCCCATATTTGCAGTTAAAGTAGGACAAACATTATTCTTGTTTTTTCTTACATACATACCTCTACGTAATTGATAAAATTGATACATTTCAGTAATCTCTTCGGCAAGATTTATTCTATGTTTTCCTCTTTCTGGATTATTATTATATTCCTCTTCAGTTATAAAATACTTTGGGTATTTATTTTTTGTATAATAATACTTTTCTGGTGCTTTGGTAGAATAATCAATAATGGACTTTATTTGGTTTTCTCTTTCTTGTTTAGTGTATAATTTTTTAAATTGATCTAAATTATCAAACATAGTGAATTTTTCAGCGTCTTCTTTGTCTCTAAAGCAAATAATATAAATTCTTTCACGATTCTGAGGAAGATCACTAAAGTACATTGTATTCAATACATGTTCTTTAACTGTATAGCCAATTTTTTCTATTTCGCCCTTAATAACTCTATAAGTATTTCCATTATCATGAGTCATTAAATTTTTTACATTTTCTAAAAATAGAACTCTAGGTTTTTCAAACTTAGATTCTAATAATCTGACAGTATTTATAATTGACCAGAATAAATTACCTCTATCATCTTCAAATCCTTTTTGATATCCTGCAATACTGAACGCTTGACAAGGGAAACCACCATTTAAAATATCAATTTTTCTTTTAGACGCTATTTCATGTTGTTTGTTTGATTCTACACTATTAGGATTTAATATTTGATTAATGTCTCCTTGTAATAATGTATGATTATAATTAGTTCTATATGTTTCACAAGCATATTCGTCAATTTCATTTGCCCATACTAATTCATAACCATCTTTATTAAAACTTGCTGTAGAAATTCCTCTACAAATTCCACCTATACCAGCAAATAAGCTGGCTACAGTATATTTCATATTTAAAACCTCACTTTATTTATTAAGTAAATAATATCATTATTGTTGGATTTATCCAACAATTATTTTATAATTTCATCACTTTATTTATTAGTTCTAATTCATTATTTTTAAAGAATTTGTAAATATTTTTTGCTAAAGATACTTAATATCATCATTAGTAAAAAATTACAAAGTTGCAAATTCATTATTATATTGTTTATCTTTTTTTAAAAATGTCCCGTTAAATTCGCAATCGTTATCATTAAATTTAACAACTACAGTAGAAACATTAAATTCTAATATTTCTTTTTATGTAGATTAGTTGCATTAAAATTTAAGTATACAATGTGTTTAACTTGTCTTTGCAATATTATTTATAATTAAATTCCAATAATGTATTAACTTTATTATTTTTATTAGAATATTAAGACAAATAAGTATTTGTTGCTTTATACATTTGTACTTTTTTCTTGAATTTTTGCATTATTGATAAAATTAAACTGAATATCCTGAAAAACACTCATCTCAAAATGCAATTTTGAATAAAAATATATTAATCTATATTTATTAAAATAGAAATGTTTGTTAAGATAATATAACTAGTAGCACAATAATCAATAGATTAATTTGCTATTGCAAAATTATAAAAATTATATGTATGTCTTATCAACTGAAAAGTAAAAATGTATAATGAAATAAATTAAGTTTTTTTTGAAAATGATTGAAAAATTACATTTTGATATAAACTTTATCAATTATCTTTGATAAATATTTTTAGTAACATTTTTCATATTATTCCTCTAGTAAATCAATAGATAAACATGGTTTAATGTTATATTCTTTAATTATTTGATTCTTTATTGAAAATCTAGGTCTTCTTCCTTGTAGTTGCTGATCTCTAAATGTTTCGCCTTTTTTTTCATTTAAAATTAATTCACTAAAATCTATATCTATTTTATAAAAATCAACATATCCATCAACATATCCGTGTGGTGCAAAATCAACAAAATATAACTCATCCCATGTAGATGTAGGTCCAAACGAACTACAATCATTCGGAATCGAAGCAGATTTCACTTGAATCCCATTATGTGTATCTAGTGAGACACAGTCATAAGAATATGCTGTTCCATTTGTTCTTAGTGCATTGAAAAAATAACAAAATAAAGCCTCGCTAAAAACATCTGGTACATTTAAATTTCTTCCACCAAGTGGTTTTAATTCTGAATTTAAATCTTGCCAATCTTTAAATATTTTTTTTAATTCTTCGTAATCCTTACATTCGAAGTAGTCTCCTTCTACTATCGAACCATCATTTAATTCAACTTTCATTTTTCTCATGTACTAATTCTCCTCTATTTTTTCCATTAATATGATCATTTTAGAAATAGGTATATTTAATCCTTTTGCAATAGACTCAATTTTATTCAAAGTAATACTATGTTTCCCAGTCTCAATAGTTGCATAATAGGATCGATCCATTCCAATCATAAGTGCAAATTTTTCCTGACTTATGTTTTGCTCTTCTCTTAAAAGTCTTATTATTTTCCCAAATTTTTCATTAATCGTCATTTTTATCACCTATTGTAATTTTATGTTTATTCGGTATAAATCACAACGGGATATATCCCGAATTTCACATAATTATTAATTATATAATCAATTATTTTTATATTATTCTATTTATTTTAAAATAATTAAAAAAAAGAATGATAAAATAATTTTTAATCTTTTTATCATTCTTAAAGAGCGTAAATTCACAAAGTAAAATTGTTTTTTAAAAATAGACGGATTTTAGTATATATTAATTTCTACTTATCCGTTGACGTTAATGATATTTAATCAATAAAATTTTTATATTTGATTTTTAAATAGTTTGTTATAAATTTTTTCTCCAAAAATTTTACAAAATGCTTCTTTTAGAGCGAAATCATTTAATGAACGTACTGATGTTTCGCTTATTGTATTTATAATTTAAATAATCTTATTTTGAGTATATTTATCAATTGAACTGTCTTTGAAAAGTGTTTTATTAATCGAAACTTTGTCTTTGACAATATACCTATAAAAAGTTGAAATAGAAATATTTATTCCACTTTCTAATATTTATACATAAACTGATTTTTTATTTTTCAATCAATCTTTAAGAGAAAAAACTAACTGATTATATTCATTAGTTCAAGTTTTATTCCTAATTTAGAAAGCTGAAGCGTACTTTTATATTTAATTTGAGCAAGTGAAGAATCATATTTCATCTTC
>CAVAQB010000109.1:0-6156 GCA_963590725.1 Anaeroplasmataceae bacterium
AGTCTAATATGCCCGTGAATATCAGAAACTATATAAAGCATATTATTTTCCCCTTTCTATTTTTAATTCATTAGATGTATGATCAAAAATGTTATCACCTTTTAATTTAACCTTAGCATTTAATCTTACTTTCGTTAAATTAGTACAATAATAAAATACTTTTTCTTCAATAAGTTCAACATTTCTAGCGTCTATATAATTTAAATAATATCCATCTGAAAAGCATCTAAATTTGAGTGTTTTAACAGTATTTGGAATAATAAATTGATTCAATTTTCTACCGATTGGATATTGAATAAGTTCAGTCAAATCTTTAGTATATAAAGCTCCATCAATAGTTTGAAAATATTGATTATTTGTATTGATAGAAATATTTTCTAAAGATTCACATGACCCAAATGGATATTTACCTAATTCATTTAATTCATTTGGTAATTTAATATATTTCAATTTGTCACAACCATGAAATGCCCAGTCGCCAATTTTTGTTATATTATTTGGTAATTCAATTTCTTCTAATGACTTGCAATCATCAAAAGCGCTATTGCTAATTATCTTAATTGAATCAGGTAAAACAATCTTCTTCAAATTACGTGCATTTTGAACTGCATGTTCACCTATTATTTCAACGCCTTCTGGGATAATTAAAGTTTCATCTAATAATCCTATTGGATATCTAACTAATATTTTTTTATCTTTAGAATATAAGGCTCCATTAATTGAACAATATGTTTCATTGGATTTTTCTACAAAAATTTTAAATATATCTTTATGTGAATAAAAACAATTAGGATCAATTTTATTTATATTTGTAGAAACACATAAACAACCATTACATGAATTTGTATCATTTATATCGTTTATTTCAGTAATATTTGTTTTAAGTAATTTATGGTCTTCCTTTAAAAATTTAATATCAATTCCTAATTCAATTAAATCTCTAAACGTTCTTTCATAATCTTGCTTTAAAGCTAGCAATAACAAATTAGAAATAGTATTGGTATCACCATTTTCTTCTATTAAGCATCTAGCTAAATCCGCTGTACCATGAGAATAATTATTATCAGATGCCAACTTGAAATATACCTTCGCTTTTGCAATGTTTTTTTCAATTCCTTGTCCATGCAAATAATTTTGACCTATATCTCTCATTGAATGAACATATCCTAAATCCGCTGACTTTTTAAACCAATATGCTGACTTTATTTTATCTTTAGCAACACCTTGTCCTACTAAATACATGTATCCTAAATCACACATTGCTTCTAAATTTCCTAAATCTGCGGCTTTTTGATATAATTCAAAAGCTTTTGCGAAGTTATTTTCTTTACCTAAGCCAAATGAATACATATCGGCATATATTACCAAATGAGTTGGATTTTCTTTATTAGCTGTAATTTCTCTTTCAGCAATATCTATGATTTCTTTTTTTATGATTTCACTCAAAATTTCATTAGCTTTAGATTTATCTTTTACAGTTCCATTTCCTTCAAAATATGCTAATGAATAATAAAATGTTCCTCTAATATTTCCTAAGCAACTAGCCATTTTAAAACATAAATAAGATAATTCTTTGCTTCTAAATACTCTTTTACTACCCAAAGAATATTCTTTGCCTAGTTGAATTAAATCATCTGATGATAATCCATCATATAAATATCCTAATATAATTGAGGTGTACTTAACATCATAGTCCGAAAAATATATGGGCTTTTTAACTACATTAATAGTTTTATTAATTGCTTCTGTCCATTTATTAACATCCAAGTCTAAAAATTGACATGCTCCCAAATTGCACTCTTTTGATACATTATTTGATATTATACATGGAAGACCACACGCTTGAGCTTCTATTGTTGTAATAGGAAATCCTTCATATAATGATGGCAATAATAAACATAATGAGATATTCATAATTTCATTTACATTAGAATCTTTAGGTAAATATATAATATTAGTTAATTTTAATTCCTTCGCCTTTGCTTTAAATGAATCTAATAATTTACCATAAGTTATTAGAATAAAACAAATATCTTTATTTGACTCAATTATCTTTAAAAGGAAATCAGGATTTTTTTGTTCACTCATTCTTCCAACAAAGCATACGTATTTTTTATCCTTATCTAAAGAATATTTTGGATATATGTAATCAACATTATCTATCTTATAATGTTTAGAATAATCAATTGAATTATATAAAACCTTTCCATCATTTTCATAAAGAAATTTCCTTGCTGATTCCGAACATGCAAAAGAATTAGTAGAATATTTTGAAATAAGTTTTCTTGATTCATTTAATGCCATTTTCTTATTAAAATTCAAATTTGATTTTGCATTGTGACAATGTGAAATTCTAACTTCTACATTTTCATTATAAGCTTGTTTTAAATATATTCCATTATTTGAAAAATAATGTGAATGAACCGCAATAGGATTTTCTATTTTTATTATTTTTCTTATTTGTTTAGCTTGATCTAGCGAACGAAATGGTCCTTTTTTACTTGAATGTACATGGTAAATCTTACCACCTAATTCTTCTATTTCTTTTGTATAATATCCATTTTCTTCATTGGCTGTATTTATAAAGATAAATTGATATTCATTATGGAGCTGTCTATAGTTTTCCATAATGAACGAAGATATACCATTTATTCCTAGATTACCGCCTATTTGTATTACTTTTTTCATTAATATTTAAACACTTTAACGTTTGGACAGCCATTAAACGTATTTGGACTAACTTTTAAATTTGAAGGAATACTAACCATCTCTAAATTTTCGCAATTGTTAAAACACCAGTCACCCATGTCTTCAACTGTTGGTGGAATTAAAACTTTTTTTAGTCCTATACAATTACTAAATGTACTTCTGCTTATAAATTTAACATTACAAGGTATTTCTATTTCTTCTAATTTATCGCAACCTGCAAAGCAATTTCTACCAAGATTTATAACTGTATCTGGAATAGTTACCTTGCCATTTAATACTGCAGTTGATGGACAACAAACTAATTCTTTCATTGTTGAATCATATAAAATTCCTTTATCAACTTTATAAAATGGACTTTGATTATCAAATGTAATATTTGAACAAGATGCAAAAGGATTATATCCTATTTGTCTTACACTATTTGGGATAATTATCTTTTTAATCATAGTGCAATTCCAAAAGCAGTTTCTACCAATCGTTCTTACTGTTGGTAATAATTTTACAGTATCAACACCAGAACCCATTGAATAATGCATACATTGTGTTCCTTCTTTATTATAAAGAACACCATCTACATATTTAAAACTATCACTTTTGTTTATCAAATGAACTTTATTACAATCAGAAAATGCATTATTACCCATAAATTTAACATTTTCAGTAATAACAATTTCTTCTAAGTTTTCACATTTATAAAAACTATGTTTACCAATCCATTCAACTGTTTCTGGTATTACATACTTTTTTGCTTTATTTGATGCCGTATAGTGAATTAAGAATCTTCTAGTTTTATCAAATAAAATTCCATCTTCTAAAATAAATTCTGGACTTTGATTATCGATTTCAATGTTGAAACAACCGGCAAATGGATCATCACCCATTTCATCTACGTTCTTTGGAATATTTATCTTCTTAAGATTAGTTGCATAAATAAACGTATCACCACATATACAAGTAACAGTGTCAGGTAAGACAACTTCTTCAATCTCTATATTATTCCAAAAAGCACCTGTTCCAATTCTTCTAATACCAGAAGGAACAATTACTTTCTTATCGTGGCCAAAATATTTTAATAATTCATTATCAACAGCTTGAAACTCAGATGGATAATTTCCTTCAGCTTCTTTATTCTTAAATTCAAACTTATAAGGTTTAATTTCTTTTTCAAAAATTCCTTTATCATATGTTTTATCATTTAAATAAATTTTTGAAATAAAATCTACAAGCCCACCACTTAATTGAGATGTATATAATACGACTAACCCACTTTTATCATATTGATAAGTAGATAATAATTCTTTATAATCTTTTCCCCATTGAGCAGCAAAAATTTTGAAACATACTTCATTATCTTTATAGATTGTTAAATCTGATAAATTATCAAAATTAATTTGGTTTGATGAGTATCCTTTTTTTAATAATCTATCTATACATTCTAAAATAACGAAATCTTTATAATTTATTAATTGATAATATTTGCCTTTAAAAAGATATCTTTGATTCTCAGATTCGATAATAATCTTTGTATCATTATAGTTATATTCAAAAAAATCTGGTTTGACTTCTTTATATCCTAATTTACGGTACAAAATAATATATTTCATATCAATAAAAAGAGTATCTTTTGTTTTTACATTAGCCATTTATAATACCTCTTTTCTTTAATTCATTAATCATTATACTTAACACATCATCAGCACTCATATTTGTTGTATCAATAACTAATGAAGGCATTTCATATTTATTAAGAATTTTTTTCATTCTATCGTAGGCTTCAGGTATAAACTTAACTTTCTTAAGGTCAGGATCATTCTTATCTCTTGATATCAATCTTGATTTAACAGCCTCAGGATCTGCATAAATTAAGAAAGTAAATGTAGGTGATCCTATTGTTTTGTAGATAGCGTCAAAAATGTAATCAGTCTCATCTGATCCACTCCAGCAATAATTAGAAAGAATATGTCTATCAGTAACAATATTTTTATCTTTAAATTGTTCATAAAGATAAATATTGCCTAATCCATAGAACCATCCAGTGTATTTCTTATTTTTATTTTTATTAACTTCATTTCTAATACGAATATAATTATCGTCACCTTCTTCATCAAATAGATAATGAAGCGGCTTTTCAACTAATTCGTAATTTAAATATTTTGCTAGATTTTTAGCAGCAGTACTTTTACCAACTCCGTCAATTCCCTCAATAGATATATGGATCATCTTTATGTTCCTCCTTAAGTTTTATCATTTCATCTAGTGTAACAGGAACATATCCAGTTACATCACAACCGCAATTAAATGCTGGTTTATCTAAGTAATAGTCTTTTATTTGTTTATATGCATATCCATTTTGAATTGTTTTATTATGGACATGGCCATATATTAAATAACCATTTCTATTAAACTCCATCCAATCCATTATTGGATAATGACAAAGGCATACTTTTCTATCATTATCGATTATTAAATCTATAAATTTAATAGATTCAAATATATTAGATTTTTTAATATAATCTAATATTTCATGATCATGGTTACCTATAATTAAATGCTTATGCCCATATAATAATTTATATATATCAATACTGTGTATATTATTAGACCCTATATCACCAAGAATATATACTGTATCATCATTTGATACTTTATTATTCCAGTTAGAAATAATAGTGTTTTTAAAATCATTTAAATCTTTAAATGGTCTTTTGCACTTATCAAATATTGCTTGATCATCAAAATGTAAATCAGAAATGTAATATATCATTTTAATTTGCCTTTCTATGTTTTTCTTCTGCTTTCTTTCCACTTGTAAAGAAATCTAATATTTCTAAATATCCGCTAACTCTTCTTATTCTTAATATATCTTTGCCACCACAGTTAGGGCATTTATCGTTGAAAACTCCTCTACAGCCACATTTATTGCACACATCTAGTGGGAAGTTAAATCCCAAATAACTTATTTGAGATTTAACAGCAGTTTCAATTAATTCATATAAAGCTTCATAATTTCCAATAGGAGCCTCTTTTAACTCTACATAGGAAATACATCCTCCATTTGATAATTTATGAAAAGGACCCTCTTTTTTTATTTTTTCAAACGCATTTAATTTGCTATCAACATTTATATGAAATGAATTTGTGTAAAATCCCTTATTTAACACTCCATGTGTATATATTTTTTTATCAATTTCAGCAAATCTTCCTGAAATCAATTCCCCACTTGTAGCTAGTAATGAGAAATTTAGCTTATATTTTTTTGTTAATAAATCACAATATTCTCGCATATGATTTACAAAGGAATAAGCCAAATTATATGTATCATCATCTAAATAAAATTTCTTGTTTGTTAATATCTCAAACGCTTCAGATAATCCGATAAAACCGATAGATAATGTTCCATGTTGGAAAATATCTTCTAATGATTTAGCTTTGTCAAAAACAATACAC
>CAVAQB010000109.1:6166-8635 GCA_963590725.1 Anaeroplasmataceae bacterium
AATCAATACACCATAAATTTCTCTCGAAATTTAAACTAAAATCATTGATATTCTTTTTTAACAATTTATTATATCTATCAATTAATATGTCTTTTACAACATTAGCAATTTCATTCCATTTATCATAAAAAGTTTCAATAGGCTTTTTCGAATTAATACTTTCAAGGGCTAATCTTGGTAAATTAATTGAAATATTGTCAATATTCCCTCTACCAATTGATGTATCATCTCCATATAGGTCTTTTACCACTCTAGTTCTGCAACCCATTATAGATAGTTTTTTAGCATCAGATGAATTATTGGTTTCGGAATTACAAATTAAATATGTTGGAATCATCTTTTTTGAAGTACAATTTAATGCTTTTTTTAGCAAATCATAGTTAGGACTATCTTTTTCATAATTAATTTTATCTTTTACTTTGAAAATTATATTTGGCTTATATACATCTGAAGGTGAATGTTCAAATTCATCAATGAGAGTATATGCTATAAATCTTTCTTCTTCAGTTGTTCCTAAACCAATGTTTAATGAAACATAATAACTTACTTGTCCCATTCTTGTATGACAATCATTACACCAAATTATAAAATTATAAATTGAATCTTTAATAATTTCTTTGTTTTGTTCATTAAATTTAATCTTCATATGATGCAAGATTTCAACGATTTCTATATCAAAGTTAGCAAAACTCATCCCACCAGATTGTTCATTACCTAATCTTGTTAATAATTCAATTAAATAATTGAATAGTTTACTAACTTTCCTTGTATCTGATAAACCTTCAAACTTTTCATAAGGAAATTTATTTAAAATATTTAGTGCTAAACAGTTATAAGTTTCTCCGTATGCATCTAAATCATGAATATGGATATAGCCTTCTCTATGTAGTCTCGCCCAATCTTTTGGAAGATTATTTAAAATATCATTTTTTTGCTTTATTGAACCTACATTAAAAATATCACCAACATATGATTCTCTTTCTGCAGCATTTCCAGTAACATAAGCTTTCATAATTATTCCTCCTCCCATAAATCAATAAACTTTTGATTTGTTGATCCTACATAAGGAATCGCAACATTTCTTAACTCTTTTATATATTTTCCGGTTTTAATATAATGCAATTTGCCAATGATTTCTTTAGAAACTTCTTCTTTTTCAAACCCTGTATAAAGACATAAATCATAGCCTTTTAATGATTTAAGAAGTTTAATTAAAGATTTTTCTTGTAAAAGCGGTTCTCCTCCACTTATTGTGATTTTTTTATTAACTGCTTTATCTTTTATCTCATGTGATAATTTATCAATTTCAATGATATGTGATTTACTTAAATCCCATGTATCTTTATTATGGCATTCTGAGCAATGAGCTAAGCACCCTTGTAAAAATATAACTAACCTATTTCCTGGTCCATCAACAGTTGATAAATCATCTCTTATTGAATTAATATACATGTAATTGTTTTCAAAATAGTATAATAAATCATTATAATCAACAAATGATGTTCCTTTATATTTTTCATTTAAATGATTTCTAAGAATCGATGTAAAGCCTAAACTTAAACTTGGATTAATATCTTTTTCTAAACTGTTGCCAACATAAAATACTGGTTCATCAAAATTAATATTTTCTTTATCAATAACATATTTAAAAGCATTTAAAGAAGGTTTTCTATCTATAATATCTGCACTAGAATAAACATTATGAAAATATTCTAAAACATCAAATTCTCTTAAATATCTTTTTAATGTAGTACTTGAAAAAATGCTATTGCTTAAAATTGAAATGTTAAATCCCCACTTTTTCAAATATATTAAAAATTCTTTGACATTTGATGCTAATGTTTCAGTTCTACATTCTTTAAAAAATTGCCATTCAATTTCATCTTTATTTTTTAATTTTAATTGAGGGTAATGATTTTCAAACCAATTAAGTTGTTCTATAAAAGGAACTTCTTTATTAGTTTGTTTTCTATCCATCATATATTTATATCTGAATTCTAGAGCTAAGGCTTTAAAATCTTCATATGAAGTAATGTCATAAAAATATTTTTTATAAAGAAACTCTAGCCCTTTAAAATAATCAAAATCTACTTTATCTAAAATAGTATCAAACAGGTCAAACACGATGTTTTTCATAAAGAATCCTCCTTAACAAAAAAGCTTTGTAGTTTATCCTACAAAGCTTGAATTAATGAAGTTCTTATGCAGGACAAACGATATTGTTTGGAGTTAAACAAATTATTTTTACTAATCGTCAACCTGTTTTTGACTATATTAGACTGTAAACAGCAACAACTCGTTTAACTATCTTTAGTATATCATTTTTTAAATTCTTTTCAAATTGTTTATTTTAATAATCACTTTATAAAATTATAATTATCAAAAAAAGATGAAGCCTTACATCTCCATCTCATCATCTTTCTTCTTTACTTTCTCTCTATTATATTCATTATAGTTATTATTACTAAA
>CAVAQB010000110.1:0-8573 GCA_963590725.1 Anaeroplasmataceae bacterium
TTTTTTATGCGTATATATCTCTTTAAGTTTTTTTGGCACAAGCATTCTAAATAAGCTATCCTTCTTTTTATTCTTTAGCCATGAACCGTCACAATGATGAATAGCATATCCTCCCTTACTTTTTCTAGATATTTTAATTCTTTGAAAATAATCTTTTGGGTATAAATCTATTCCGCATTTTAAATGTTGTTCTTTACCATTAAGTAAAAAATCATCAAAATTATTTAAGAAATATTCAGTCATCCAATTATTTAATATAACAAATTCATTATTTTTATCATAATTATTAACTAAAGTATCAAGCCAATCTTTTATAATTGGATTACCTTTTTCTGCACCTACAAGTTCAGCCTCTATTAAACAGTCATACATAAAGCCTGAAAATATTTTAGAATCCAAAAATTCGTCTAATGGTTTTAACATTTCAATGTCACTATCAGCGTAAATGCCACCAAATTCATATAAAACCTTCCATCTAAAATAATCAGCAACAAATGCCCATTTTTTCTCCTTTAAAGCTTCTTTAATATATGCGGAATCTCCAAAAAAAGGTTCAAAATCTTTATATGACCAAATTTTAATTTCATAATCTTTATTTACTTTTTTCCATCCTTCAATATACTTTACATATTTTTCTGGCATTGGGTCATTACCAAACCAACTAGTATGAATAATTTTAGGTATCATAATTTCACCATTTTCTTAGCTTAAGATAGGCGCTCTATCTAACTCATAATCAATATCTTTATTTCTTTCTTTAATTATTTTTGCTGGATTTCCAGCAACCACGCAAAATGCGGGAACATCTTTAGTAACAACAGCTCCTGCTGCCACAACCGCACCTTCTCCGATAGTAATCCCTGGTAGTATAATAGCGTTTGTACAAATCCAAGCTCTATCTTTTATAACTGTTTTTTTAACAGTTCCTTTAAAGTCTTTACTATTTATATCATGAGTTCCACCTATAATCTTAGTATATGATGCTATAACAACATTGTTGCCAATCTCAAGGCCACCTCTCGAATCTAGTAAAGAGTGCCACCCTATTTGAGATCTATAGCCTACTTTTAACCCTCTAGGTTTTAAAACCTCTGTATTTCTATAAATAACTGTTTTTTTACAGATTTTAGCTCCTCCTAGTTTAAGACATGCTTTTCTAAATGTTCTAGAAGGTATTTTATTAAATATTGTATTATAATTAAATTCTATAAATTTAAACCAAATCTTCGCAATAATCATACGTTATACCTCTTTTTTACATTGATTTATCAAATCAACAATTTGTCTTGCGCTATTTTCCCTAGTAAATTCATAAGACCTTTCAATACTTTTCTTTTTAATATTATTAATTTCTTCTAAAGTTAATTTAGTAATACATGACATTTTACTTGCAATCTCTTTATAATCTAGGGGGTCATCAACCATAAAGCCTATATCATGCGCAACCTCTTTCATACCAGAAACATTTGATGTTAACACAGGTATACCTATAGACATAGCTTCAAGAAGTGGAATTCCAAACCCTTCGTATAAAGATGGAAATACTAAGAAATTAGCATTTCTATATAATACTTCCTTTTCTAAAGAACTTACATAATCTGTTAGTATTATATCTTTTTTATATTTTGAATTGTTAATTTCTTCTAATATAGAATCTGCTCTCCATCCAATTGATCCTGCCAATACTAATTTATATTCATTATTATCTTCTTTAAAGATATTAAAAGCTTTTACTATATTAATAACATTCTTCCTTGGCTCAATAGTACTAACAAAAAGCATATATTTATTATCTATTCCAAATTTATTTAAAATATTATCTTGTTGTTCAATACTATAGCTTTTCTCTTTATTTCTATATGGAGAATCACCTGCATATACAACCTCTACTTTATTATAAATATGATAAAACTTTTTTATATCATCTTTTGTAGTATTACTAACTGCTAAGATTTTAGTTGCTTCCCTGCACATTTTATTCAAGAAGAATTTAATCCAAAAAGTATTTCTTACAGTACTTATTTTCTTATATTGTAAAATTGCTAAATCATGGACAGTTAAAAATGTTTTGTAATGCTTAGATTTCAAAGGAATACAATGATCTGGGCCCCAAAATATATCAATTTTATCTTTTATTAATATTTTTTTTAATTTATATCTTACAAATATTGTCCCTTTTTTAGAATTTACAATCTTTAATTTAAAATTAGAAGGTAATTCGAAGTCTAATTTAACTTCTTTATTAGAGTATAATATATAATAATTTTTATTATCAATTAGTGTTAGATATTTGATTATATCTGCACAATATATTGAAATTCCAGTGTAATTCCTCGCTAAACACTTTACATCTATTCCTATATTCATATTAAACCTCTTTACTTTTCTTACAGATCTTACTAATTAGTCTTTTAATTTCGTTCCAAACAAGTTTTTCTTTTAAAAGAATTAAAATAAGAAAATAAATTAAAGCCCCAATAAATACAACAATTAAAATACCTAAAAATGAGGAAGTGAAAAGTTTGGTAATAAAATAGATAGTTATAAGCATAATAATTCCAGCAATTAAAGGTTTTATTGCTTGACGTAGTATAACTTTAATTGATATTTCTTTTCTTATTGATAAATACATAATTAGTGTTACAAAAAATTCCGCAACCAAGGAAGCTATAACTGCACCATACGACAAGAAAAATGGTATAAGTATACAGTTTAAAATTAAATTAGTACAGGCTCCAACTATTATAGCTTTTGTGTATTTTTTATCTCTTCCTGTAGGAATTAAATATTGTGTACCAAACAAAAAGCTAAATCCTATAAATAATACAAGTGGTGTAAACAATTGTATTAAGTGTATACATTTATTATATCCTTCTCCTAAAAACCAGGGAACAAGTAGTTGGGATATAGATATCAAGCCAAACATAATAGGTATTCCTAGTAGTAAAATATAATTGCTAGTAAAATAAATATTCTTTTTTAATTCTTCCGTTTTTCCTTCAGCGTATAATTTAGAATTTCTAGGAACCATTACTGTACCCAAAGCGTTTAATAATTGTATTGATATCTTTACAATTTTTTCACTTTGTGCATAATATCCATTTTCTAAATCCGAATATTTTTTAACTATTTCAACACTCGTTTCAACACCATCTACTACTTTTGTTTCAACAACAGTATATGTATCTTTTATTAATAAGCCAATTAATGTTTTATCAAGTACTGTATAAATAGTACTAGCTATTGTTGGTATAAACAATTGAATAGTTGGTTTAACATGCCTTATTGGATGTAAGTTTTTTAAATTAATTTTATTCAAGTATTTAGGTAAATATAGCCATAATGATAAATTACCAAATAATGTTGCTGAAGAGGTTAAAATTACATAAATCCATACGTCATTACTATTTTTAACCAATACAAATACTAAACAAATAGTAATTAATTTAATTATTATATTACGAAATACAATCTTATTATAATCTTCATTACCTTGAAATAAGAAAGTAATATCAAAGGCAACCGCTAAAATACTTAAATTCCAAAATACCATTAACTCTGAGTACTGTTTGTAAACATTTGTAAAATATAAAATTAAATTAACAATTATAGCTATACTAACAGAGAATAATCTTACAATAATTATTTCCCAAAATATTTTACTCTGCTCATCTTTGTTATTTTGATTAAACGCAATCAGTCTTTGTGCATAAAAGCCAAAGCCTAGTGTAGCAAATAATGTAAAATAATCTTGAAGTGAACTTGTAAAGCTAAATTTACCAACACCTTCAGCAGATAAAACTCTTGAAATATATGGTGTTGTTACAAGTGGTACTATCATAACAAATATTTGATATATTAAATTGTAAATATAATTTTTTTTCAAATTTTTCTTTATTTGATTATTTGAATTACTTTCAACGATATCATTCATTTATTACACCTAATTATAAATTAATATAATTCTTATTTTTTATTTTCAAAAGATTCATAAACTTTTATATGCTCTTTTGAAATCTTTTCCCACGATATTTCAATTTCATTAATGTATGAAAGAATTTTACCTTCTTGTAAGTCTAATACTGCATTACAAATAGAAGTTTCTTTATTGTCTATTAATACAAAATTCTTTTGATTAAAAAAATCATTTGTTTGACTATTCTTACTTGTAATTATAGGAATGTTTTCCTGATAAGCCGCAAGCATTGACCCATTACGAACTGATACACCATTTTTATAAAGTAATAAGGCGGCATCTGATACTTTTAAATAATTGCCTACCTCACTTGATTCTAAATAGCCTGTTATTAAGATATTTTCTTCCAATTTATATTTTTTTATACAATCAACTAATAAATTATAATATTCTTTACTGCACTTATTTTGGTTAAAATCTCCTATTATCATGAATACTGATTCTAATTTGCCTTGTTCTTTTAATTTTCCTAACGAAATTAAAGTCTCATACATACATTTTGATTCATCTATAAAACCAAAGTAAGAAATAATTTTTTTAGCCTTATAATCATTTAATATTTTATTTTTTCTTTCATTAATTTCATCTGATGATATTGTTGATCTTTCAATATTAGAGCCTATTGGAATATAATATAATTTCTTCTTACATTTAAATTTCTTATCTATATCTTGATAAAACTTTTTTTCAACTGTAATTATTTTTTGAGAAAACAAAATGGCAGGTATTCTAACTAATTTTGATATTCTTGTATTGTAAGAATATTCATGGAATGTATAGACAACCTTGATTCTTTTAATTCTTAATAGCAGTGGCAATAAAAAATAGAATGCAAATGATTTACTATTATATTCAATAGTTGGAAATTCAAAATGAATAATATCATAATTTTTAGCATATCTTAATATAGTTTTTACTATATATAATCCACTCCATTTTTTAACAACATTATGTATTTTAACATTGTTAAAATTTTGAGCTTTATTTGAAGTAAGTATCTCAAAATTATAATCTTGATTAATATCTTCTTTATTTAGATTTAAGTATAAAACATTTGTATAATCGCCAACACCACATTTTATTTTTGGATAACTACCGCTTATAAGTAATACATTTTTCATATTTAACACATTTTAAAATCATTAGCACTTAACACGCAAGAATTCAGCCTTTCCATTTATTCTTAATTCATCTGAGTTAGATGGAACAAATATAGTATCACCTTTAAAGAAGGTAATAGTATTATTTGTCTTAGTATCTATAATTGTACCACAACCACTATAACAAATCAAAAGTTGGAATGTTGAACTTCCTGTTTTAAAATAAGCAAGTTCTTTTGTTCGTTCAGTGTTAATAATAAGTCTTTCTACTTGGAAGTATTTACATCTAGCAAGTAATTGACTACTTCTTCCTTGTCTATACTTAAATACATTAAGTGGTTGACGAGGATTATCGTTAGGTTTAAGTATCGCTACATCTAGCGCCTTATCTATATGAAGATCTCTAAGTTTCCCATTCTTATCAACTCGATTATAATCATATAGTCTATATGTTAAATCGCTTGATTCTTGAATCTCAGCGATTAAACAACCAGCACATATCGCATGTACTGTACCTGATGGAATGAAATATACTTCACCAGGTTTTACATGTACTTTGTTCATGTATTTATCTAAGTCACCTTTTTTAATGGCGTTTCTTACTTGATCTTTTGTAATTTCATGATGGAAACCATATATAATAGATGCATCTTTTGCGGCATCTACTATATACCACATCTCAGTTTTACCAAGAGAGCCATTTTCATAAAGGCTTGCGTATTCATCACTTGGATGAACTTGAATAGATAAATCTTTACTTGCGTCAATAAATTTAACTAATACAGGTATTTGGTTATTTATGATCTTAGGATGAGTTCCTATATATTCAGGGTGCATATTTAATACATCCATTAACTTCATACCTTTATAGATGCCTGTATCAACTATTGATTCACCATTAGGATGAGTAGAACATTCCCAAGATTCTGCGAGTGGAGTAACATCTAAATCTTTATTAAAGTCATCTTTAAGTCGATGTCCTCCCCATAGATAATCTTTACCAACAGGATGAAGCTTAAATGGTTCTTTATTATTATTCAAGCTCATATTTCTTCTTATCTTTCACATCAATATCATTACCTAATTGAACTTCAATTAATTCAATATCAGTATCTGCGATGATTGTATGCCTACAGCCTGCTTCTATAGTAACTACATCGCCAGAATGAACATGTTGGCTCATTCCATCAACAATAACCCTTCCTTCACCTGAGATAATAGTCCATATTTCATCTCTTCTCTCATGTGAGTGATATGACATTTGATGACCTTTATTTAATACTACTTTAACAGTAATAGATGACTTATTAAAATCAATAACTTGATATTTACCCCAAGATTTTTCTGCATATTTAATTGTTGAATCAATCTTTTCAACAATTGGTTTAATTTGAGAAGAACCTTCTGGTGTAGTAACAAGAATTCCTTCTGGAGAAGATACAACAATTAAATCTTTTAAATTCATACATACGACTGGTATATCAAGAGAATTAATAGCTTTAACATTTTCGCAATTTTTATTTAAGATAACATTACCCAATGTATTATCATCCATTGTTTCAACTAATGTGTTCCAAGTACCTAAGTCTTTCCATAAGCCATTAAAACGCATTACTTGAATAGATGGTTCATGTTCAACTACTGCGTAGTCGAATGAAATCTTATTAACAGTATCATACTTATTAAACAAGTCATAATAATTACTAAATTCTATTAGCTTATGTGCAATATCTAATACATAACCAATTTTATAAGCAAATATACCTGCATTCCATAACGCACCATCTTTAATATATTCTAAAGCCTTTTCTTCAGTTGGTTTTTCTTTAAATGATGACACTTTAGAAACAAAATCTTTAGTTTTAGGCATAATATAGCCATATTTTTCAGAAGGATATGTAGGTTCCATACCCATTAATGTAAGATTAGATTTACCAGTTTTCGCAAGTGTATAAAGTCTTTCTAAAGCTTTAAAGTAATCATCTTCTACATATGGGTCTACAGGACATACTACAACTGCTTCGTCCTTTGGTACTCCCATTACATCATGAAGATAGGAAGTCGCAAGTGCGATTGCAGGGAATGTGTCTCTACGTGTTGGTTCAATAGATAAATTAATACCATCACCAAGCTGATTAATAAGCTCAGATACCTGAGATTTAGATGTAGCGATAGTTACATTAGCGTCTTTATCTATTTTCTTAATAGAATGATACATTCTTTGTACCATCGATTCATATTCGCCATTACTATCTTTAAATATTTTAATAAATTGTTTTGATCTTACATCATTAGATAAAGGCCATAATCTTTTTCCTGAACCGCCTGAAAGTAAAATAATATTCATAATAGTCATTCACCACTCTTACAATCAAATACTCTATTATTATACATTTATTTATATGGTTTTTAAAGACATTGACATAAAAAGAGACTAGTATTTAAAAAATACCAGTCTCGAAATAAAAATATTAAATCTATCTTAAAACCATACTTCCGATACCCAAAAGTTTTTACTCAAAATAGAGGAAATAAAATTTTTCAAAAATTTATTTATCTAGCTTAAACTAATAATCGTTTTAAAACATAATCATAAACAATAATCTACTTAATCTAATATCTATATCTTATGTTCAAATAAAAATCATGAGTTTTTGTATTTTGAGATGGATAATTCTTATAATTCTATTAGATTTATAAGATTTGTTCTATCAATTGCCATTTGAAGTTTCGCAATAAGTCTTTGTAAATCTAATACATCATCTTTAACCTTTGATACATCATATAATAATTCAGTATACTCAACCTTAGTATTATATTCAGATGATATTCTTGTGATTTGATGTTTCGATGCGTATCTTTGTAATAAATCCTTCTTAGCTTTTACAGTTTGAAGATATACTAAGCATTCCCCAATAGTCATATTAAATTCGGGTACTATAGTTGTTGCGTTTGATAGCGCAAGCGCATATTTATATTTTCTTATAGTTGTATCAATATCATCAATCTCTTTTCTTACTTTATCATAAGAATAGTTTGAATTAATCTTACTCTCCCCCTCACGGTAAGTAATCTCACATTCCATAGCTTCAAGCTTAATTATTTCTTGTTTCTTTTCTTCTAATATTTTAATTTCTTTCATTAATTCAGTATTACACTTTTTCATTTTAATTACCTTAACCCCTTCTAAATATCGTGGTGAAAATCACCTTACGCTATTAGCATAACACACATAAAAATTAAATAATATTTTCAAATTTTATATTTTTTTGTGATATATATTTCAAGTATTTAATAGAGATTTAATATAAATAATATAATTTTTTGTGGAATAATATATCACAAGGATGTGATATTATGCTAAAAATTAAAGTAAATATTGACCAGAAAAGTTATCAAACATTATTAAACGACATGAAATTATTTAAAATTACAAAATCTAATGGAACTACTAATAAAAATAGTTTTATGAATTTATTGTTTAAAAACTATTATAG
>CAVAQB010000111.1:0-8204 GCA_963590725.1 Anaeroplasmataceae bacterium
CGAACATCCCGCAAGTGTTAATAGAGAAAATGTGAATAAAAGCGATAAAAATATTAATTTTATCTTTTTCATTTTTTATTCTCCTTTTCATTATTTTTTCATTTATAAATAGGTCTCCTGGCTTAAATTCACATATCTAGAGTCTTCTCAGTTTCCCAATGACATTATACTAGACAATCCTTATCACAGTTGCGGGTACAGCTAATGATTTTAACATTATTCCCTTACATTTATAAAAGACTTTTAAAGTATATCATATAAATAGAAAAAGATTAAGGAAAACACCTTAATCTTTCTATTATATTTAATATTTATATTAATTATTCAGCAAAAGTTATTTCAATTGATTTTATATATTGATTACCTGTTGAAAGAACTGTAACCTCAGTTTCTGTATCAAATGTCTTTGTTGTATCAACCTCTGTAGCCTCAACTCCATTAACGCTATAAGCAAAGTATCCAGGGTATCCACAAACCTTAACAGTAGCACCAGCAGCCACAGTGAATGTTATTTTTGTACCTAGATTAAATTGAGCATTATCAACACGTCCATCAAATCCTAATTTAGCACCTGATGCAGTAGCATCAATTGTAAATTTACCAACAGTTGCAGTAGAACCTTGAATTGTATTATTAGTTGCTGCAGCAACTAAATCAGCATTGTTAGTTCCAAATGCAATTGAAGTGTTTTCAGAAATAACTGTATCTAAAATAGTTTCAGCAACCACAATCTTAGTAACATATCCATTTGTTCCTGTAATAGTTACATATCCTTCTGTTGTATTATTATATGTAACAGTTCCTGATGTAGGATCAATTGCAGTACCATTGATTGTTATTGTTCCTCGAGAATAAGGAGTAGTTAATGTAAGTGTAGTATTAGCTGCAAGATACATCTTAATTGTTGCGTCTCCTGCTAATCTAATATATTTATTATCTGAATGTGCTTTACAATCAATAAACATTATCTCTGCTGTAGAAGAAATCGCTTCTCCTGCTGCAGGCTTATCTGTTGAATTCGCATAATCATATGTTAATTCAGAAATTGGCTTTACAACAGTAATTGAAGAAATGCTTGCATATGCTTCATCACTATATTGAGCAGTGATATTTACATATCCTTCAACTGTAGCTGTGTAAACTAATTTTCCATCAGTTAATGCAGTTTCTACACCATTTACATAAACCTTAACAGATGTATTTGGCATAGTAACAGTTAAAGTAGCATTTGCAGAAAGTAATAGTCTTACTATATTATTTGATTTTAATGCGATAGTAGTATCTGTTTCATATACACATCCTGCAAAACTAATATCTTTAGTAGACTCTGCGGCATTTCCTATTGCAGCCTTATTTTCCAATGTTGCAACATTATATTCTAAAAGACTTGAGGCAGTCTTTGCATATTGAACTTTTGCATAAACGATTGGATCTGCTTCTTTAGTACCACCACGAGTTGTCTCCCATGTACCTGCTTCAGTTAATTTATAAGTGTAAGTTACAAATCCTTCTACACTAGTATCTTTAGTCTCATATGCAACAGTTATTTTACCATTAGTAACCTTTGGATCATCTGTTGCCTTACCAATAACTGCAACCACAACTGTATATGTTGCAGGTTTTGTTGTAGCAAATTTAAGGGAACCTGAACCATTTAGCTTTAGACCATTTGTAGTATTTATTTCTTCACCTGCAAGATTTGTAATTGTTACTTTTTTACCAAGTGCTTTATATGCCGAGCTTCCTACATCAAATTGTCCTATTTCAATTGCACCAGATTCAACTGTTAAATTTGTAGTATCTGTTGTATACCATTCAGCCTCAGTCCAGTTAGAAGCCTTTGGAGTACATTTGATTGAATTTGAAACATTAGATCCATCAAGAGCGGTTACTGTAAATGTTACTTCTCCTGCATTCTTAAATGTTACCTTACCTGTATATTCATCAATTACAGCTATATTTTCATTAGATGAAGTCCATTTAACTGCCTTATTTGTTGCACTTCCGGGATTAACCTTTGCATCAAGTGTAAGTGCTACTCCTACCGCATAGTTACTAGTTGATGTATTTATTTCAATAGAATTTACGGCTACATTTTCAATTGAACTATCTTGTTCAACAACTATTTTTGTAATATATGTCTTATTTGTAGCTGTTAATACTACATTCTTTACATTTGCGTCATATACTGTATAAACTTGTTCTATTTCTGTGCTTGTTGAACCATTATTAAAGAATAGTACACCTGTACCTTGTCCTGTAGCAGTTGCTTCAATTAGACCTTGGTAATATCCATATACATGAATATAGCTCTTTCCTGAAACAGGAACAGTGATAGTAGATCCTTCTGCACCTACATAGTGAGTCTTATCAACCTCTTTTGCAAATCCAGATACCATAGTTGATTGATCAACAGATCCATCGAATAGATATGTTGTACTTACTGTCTCTACTTCTCCATCAAGAGTAACCTTAGAATTGTCTTCTGCAACTTCCCACTCATTTTCCTTAATTAAAGCATCAATATCCCATACAGTTTGGTCTTTTTCATATTTATTTTTATCAGTATTGTAAACTCTATTAAGAATTGCTTTACGTCCACTAAATTCTTTTGATACTGAAGTTGCATCTATAATATCACCATTTCCAGCATATCCTAACGATGTAGCTGTTGCTTGGTCCATCTTCCATCCAATAACTGTCTTGTCATATTCAGTTGCGATTGATGATCCTTTCCAAACAGATGCATTAATTCCTGAGCAAGTTGTATTAATGTATGCAACTTGATTATAATATCCACTACTCCATGGAGTACGAGCTAAATATGTATCTTGTTCTTCTTTTTGTTCTGTAACTGTTGAATTAAAAATAACAAGACCTTTTCCTACACTCTTGCTAGCAGTCATTCTTGGTGCTGTTATATAAGATACATGAGTGCTTGCATTCTTGTCATATACTGATACGATTTCACATTTTTCATATAGTGCAACCTTTCCAGCTTGCTCCATCCATATGAAATCTGTATCTCCCTCAATGTAGCATCCATAGAACCAAGCTTTACCAGCAGTTCTTAATGTATCTTGGTGAGACTTAAATGCACAGTTATATGCAACTGTATTACCTTTAGTATCAGTACCTAAAACTTCAGCTTGTACATCTCCTGATACTTCAGCACGTGAATAATCACTTTCAAGAGTTAAATTCTCAAGAATAACATTTCCACTACCTTGAATTTCAAGTAACTCACGTCCTCTTTCTTTTGACATATCGCTTCCACGGCCCTTAATCACTACATCGGCACCATACTTAGTATCTGTAACTCCTACAATTTGTACAGTTGCAGTACCATTATAAGATAATCCATTTTCTTTATATTCACCCTTAGGTAAATAAATAGTATATGTGTTTGTATCATTTGATGTTGGAATTGCAGCAAGTGCTTGAGTAATTGTATCATATGTTTGATTATTCATTGTAATCTTTGCTACATTTGGTATAACTCTTTTCTTACTCCATTTTGCATATAATGTAATATTTGATGTTATCTTAGTAGCAGCATCAAATTCTGTTTTAAGAGTTGAATCTGTAAACCATCCTTCAAATGTATAACCATCATAAGTTAAATCTTTTAAAGTAACAGTTTCTCCATTCTTAACAGTTTGATTATCGACCTTTGGTACAATTGAATCTGTTGTATCTGGATCATTTACATTAAACGATACAGTATAACTCTTGTCGCTACCTCCAGCATTTGAGTCTGTATCTTTATCCTTTCCACAAGATACTAGGGCTAATCCAGCTAGAGCCGCAAGTGAACTTGCTGCGACTATTTTTAAACCTTTTTTGTTTTTCATTTTTTAATACTCCTTTTCTTTTTTATAACGTAACTAATTTCTAATGCTTCCCCAAAAGCATTACAGCGTTTATTTTACATCTTTTATGCTCTTTATGCAAGCGTTTTCTTGTAAACGTTTGCAATTTTATAATTTTATAAACTTTAATGCAGAAGTGTTAATAATTAATTATATTTTATATGCTTTTTTTATAATAAAAAAACTAGGCAGTGCCTAGTTTAATTTAAATATTATGCTTTTTTTGAAATTGCTATACTTTCAGCATAGTAAACATATCCACTACCTGATGTTCTATAGAATTTATAAGTACCAGCACTTACTTTAAATACATATTGTATAACGACTTTTTCAACCGCAGTACCAGATTTTATCTCAGCATGACTACCATCTGAAGTATTAATAATACCAAGTCCTGCAGATAGCTCAGCATATATTACAATATATCCATCATCTGCGATTGTAACATTTAGTGATGCCGAAGAATCATATGTATTAAGTGAAGATGAAATTTTTTTACCAGCACCTAATACATATGCTTTACTAAATGATTTTGTAGACTCATTAGTTATTGTTTTTCTAGAATTTTCTTCTACACTAATAACTCCTGTAACCCTATCCTCAGTTAAATATTCTACTGATGACTCAGTTGATAGATTCCATGTTCTGTTTCTTGCAGAAATTTCATTTTTTGATCCGTCATTACTTAAAGTCCAAACTCCATCAATAGTATCAGTTGGTACAGAACCTACAGCACATGTATTTTTAGTTGAAATATCTAAAGAAGATGATGACATACTATATCCATCCTCAGCTTGAATTCTTTCATTATACTTAGCATACAAAGTAGTATTACTTTCAAGAGTTGTCGCAAAATCAAATTTCTTTGTTAAAGTCTCATTTGTGTACCATCCTTCAAATATATAAGCACATTCTGTATGGTCTCCATTACTCTTTGCGTCCTTTGTAGGATCAGTTGGCTTAGTTGCAGTACTATTTGATGCAATTGTTTGTGAAGCAATTGAAGATCCACCATTTGTATTAAATGTTATTACAATTGTATCTACCCATTTTGCATAAAGTTTAATATTTGCAGTTATAGCTTCTCCATTATATTTTGTTTGTAATGAAGAATCTGAATACCAACCATCAAATTGCCATCCATCATATGTTGGTTCATACTTTGTTAAATCAATTGTAGAACCACTTTCAACAACTATATCATTAAAAGCAGATGGTTGCTTTGTATCAGTTTTGTCTGGATCATTAGAATCAAATTTTACAACATAAGATTTTGTAGTTTTATCTCCACCACATGATGCTAATGCAATTGTTGCCATAAGCATAGTTGAAGATATTAACATTCTTTTTACAATTTTATTTTTCATTTAAATCACTCCTATTGATTTTTTTCAATACACAATAATATTTTACAATAAACTATAATACAATTCAAGCACAATAAATAAATAAAAACCACATAGGTATAATTACCAGTGTGGTTATTTATTATTATTTAGCCTTGTGTTACCTCAGAAATCTTAAGATTATCAAGTGTTACAGTTCTTGCTACTTCTTTACCATTTGCATTACCAAATCTAAGTTTGCTAACTGATGACATTGTGATAGTCTTTGTTTCTGTTGACTTTGTATTTGTACCATCAGAAATTGATACAGTAACTTCTGCTTTTCCAGCATTTTCTCCTGCTAAGAAATTAATTTCAATTGTATATTTGTAAGAAGTTCCTGCAACCTTTGCGAAATCAGCAATAGTACTTCTTGTTGTTGCATCCTCTGCAAATCTTATACCAACTTGTGTATAATCATCAGAATTATTACTGTTATCAAATACATAATTTTTACCGTCATATACTCTAAAGCTTGCCCAAGATTTAGTTAGCTCGCCTTCAGCAATATCAAATGTAATTATATATTTCTTTTCAGTATCACCTTTATTTACTCCATTTACTTCGAATTCAACGTATCCTTGATCAGTACCGTTAGGAGTAATTACTAGTTTACCATCAGTATTCGAAGTTTTTACTTTTTCTACTGTTGCGTATGCTTCAGGATTAATTATATCAAATGTTTCATCTAAAATTTCAGTTGATGCAGTCTTTAAGCTCCACTTAGCATATAATGTAGTATCGCTTGTAATTGTAGTTCCAGCAACTGCAGCTGTTGTAAACTTAGGATCTAAATACCAACCATCAAAATCATATTTTCCTGCTGGATCAGTTAATGTAGGTAATTCGTCAGGTAATTTAGTTACATTCGTTAAATCCACTTGATTTGTAACGCCAATTAAGTTCTCAGCATAATTTAGCGCAAATAATGTTTGAGTCCACTTAGCATATAGTGTCATATTTCCTATAACTGCTGTAGAAGTATTAGCTACATTTCTTAAGTCTTCATCAGTATACCAACCATCAAAACGATATCCTGTAACTGCAGTTGGAGCTTCTAATGCCGCTTGTGTTAATGTATTACCACTGATTTCAATTGAAGACTTAGTTCCGTGTCCTAAAGTATTATAAGTAATTACTGAAGCACCCTTTGGTCTTATATATAAAGTTGATTCATACGATTCAATTAGAGGTGATTGATATCCTTCTGCAATACCTAGGTTAAGTTTTACAACATATGAACCAGTTGAAATACCACCTGTAAGTTCATTACCTTTTCCATCTGTATAAGTATAACTAATACTTGTAATACCTAATGCTTTCTTTTGGTCGTCTGTAATAGTAGTATTATTTAATTCAATTTTTTGATTATCTAATGTTACACTAGCATAACTATGAATTTCATCTCCAGTAAATTCAACATTTTTTTCAGGGAAACTAAATGTTTCATTAGTAATTACTGTAGGTTCATGAATATCTATCTCTGTTACTAAATCAGGGATTTGATTATAACGCTTTGTGTTTACTTCAAATGATACAACTACAAAATATTCTCCTAATTGCTTAATGTTATCACTAGATTGCTCAACACCAATTGCGCTTGTAACATGTAATTGATTATTATCCCAATATTCATTGTTACCAGGTTTATAAATCTCAGATAATTTTACCTTTGATCCATCCTTAGTTCCTTTAGTATAATAAGTATAAGTAATACCAGTTACTCCGTCAATATCTGCAAAAGTAATTTCTTTTCCTGCAAGTCCATTATCTTTAAGTTTTATTTGATAACCATCAGATAAATTAACAGTATTAGTTAAAATCTCAGTTATATTACCATTCCAAATTGATTGCTTTTTTATATTTATATAGTCTTGGTCTGTTATATCATCATATTTTTCTACAGTTTGATCATATCCGCATCCAACAAGAGCTAACGCAGACAATGTAGCTAAAGATAATGTTCCTATAATTTTTTTATTTTTCATAATTAATTCTCCTTTTCTATTGAATAAATTTTAATTTTTTCCTTCAATATATCAAGATACTGTTTATTTAATTATAACTTTTTTACATGGTCATTTCAAGTAAACTACTATTAAATCAAATAAACAATGCATAAAATAAATACCTTTATAACCATTATAATATATTTTGGTTGAAAATAAAATGATTTTTTTGATATTATTTGCAATAAAAAAATCATTTAACCAAATTTATTTTATATTATTTCATTAAAATAGAGGTTACTAAAAAATTAAATGTTATAATTTATTTAAATTAAGTTAGGGAAAATCTCAAAAATAGCTTTATTATAATCCTATTGAGGAGGAATCATATGATATATAAGTATACATATACTACGCCAAAACAATTTTCAAATATAATAATGACTAGCGATGGTAAATATTTAACGGGTCTATGGTTTGAAGAAACAAAATATGGGTTAAGAATAAAATCAGATTTTATTCAAAAAGATATTCCTATATTTAAAGAAGTAGCTGCATGGCTAGACATATATTTCAGTGAAAAAAAGCCTACTTTCACGCCTAAATATAAAATAGAGGTCAGAACAGCATTTCAAAATGAAGTACTTGATATAGTAAATACTATTCAATATGGAAAATTATTAACTTATAGCGATATTGCAAAAGTTATCGCAAGAAATAGAAATATAGAAAAAATGTCTTGTCAAGCGGTTGGAAGAGCGTTAGGATGTAATCCTATTTGTATTATCATTCCATGTCATAGAGTAGTTGGAAGTAATGGCGATCTTTTAGGATATAGTGGAGGAATAAACAATAAAAGGGAATTATTAAAATTAGAAGGAATTGATATATCAAAACAATAAAAAAACTTACGAACAATATAATTCGTAAGTTAAATATCAATTGGAGCAGGCGAAGGGAATCGAACCCTCGTAGTCAGCTTGGAAGGCTGAGGTTCT
>CAVAQB010000112.1:0-7598 GCA_963590725.1 Anaeroplasmataceae bacterium
GAAGATTAAAAAGAATACTGATTATAGTACCACAATCCTAAATGAGGATGGTGGAGTTTTCTGGGATAGTATTGAAGGATTTTAATTATGATTTACGGAACAATAGCTTATGATCCAGATGGAGAGGAGTATATAGGAAGAATCTTTCTTAGCCTCCCAGAACATTTGGAAGAATTTATTATGTGTACTGAATCAGATTCCCCTTCTACTTATATAAATGATGGAGATTGGCATCCCTATGAAGGAGAAGATGAAGTAGGGGAATACTACCTAATAAATGGTAAATATTATCCAGAAGATTCAGAAGAAATAGACAACCTTATTGATGATTGGAATAAACTACAATCGTATATTAAAATTGATGTTTATAGCCAAGGTAAATTAATAAAAACTTACTATAAATGATTTTTGGAACATTAGGGGAAACAGATGAAGGAATTGAAATAGTTGATCAAATCTTCTTGGATTTTCCAAAACATGTCAAAGATAAAGCCATAGTTTATACTTATTCTAAGTCTCCATCTATTTGGATAACTTCTGAAGATTGGGGACCTTATGAAGGAGAATTTATCTCTGATAAAATTTATTATTTAGTAGGAGATAAATATTATCCAGAAGATACCAAAGAAATTACCCTTTGGCATAAGGATAAAGAAAACCCAGTTTGGAAGAGGGATATTTATGAAAAAGGTAAGCTCATAAATACATATTATAAATAATTTGTGAAAATTATTAATAGACTACTAGAACGTATTGAAATTTGGATTAAAAGCTTAATACCTGACTATACTGAACAGCTTAATAAAATACAGGAGGAATTAGATGAACTTACTATAGAAGTTTATGGAATGCCTTCTGTAAATTATAAATATTTTGATGGAAAATTTAAAAATTTGCATAAAGCTATCAAAGAGATTCCTAGACAATCAGTAATTAGAGAGGTATTTAAAATATGACCAAAGAACAATACACTACTATCATAAATCCTATTTGCAGACAATGTACTGTATTAAGCTTTGGATGTAATGGATTAACTATAAAAGATTGGATCAAGGCTAAAAATTGTAATAAATGGGAATTTGGATATCCTGATTATTATATATTTAATGATCTGAATTTAGAAGATTATTTAATAGGTTCAGATATATCAGAAGTTGATAAAAAAATTCTTGATAATATATGATACAGTATCTATTAGGTAAGAGTTCTACTGGGAAATTTCGTTTTGCAGTTGTATTTTCTGACGAAGAATGGGATGACATTGAGAGAGGATTTCTTATTATTAGAGAGTATGGGCAAGTACATGGTAAGACCACTACTGCTCCAAAAATTTGGATTAAAAGAGGATTAGCTGGAAGAACTCATCGAGAACAACTACTACTTAAATTTAATAGCTTAGTTAAGGAATATCTCGATAAGGGTTATATTTCTGTAGATAAGCACCCAAATGAATACTCTGAAGAAGAACTTAATGATTTATTTGGAGAAGTAAAAACTAATCAAGCAGGAGTAATTAAGCCTCAACTAGCTAAACAATCAGACAAGGTTACTAATAGAAAAATCTTTGATAAAGAATGGCTTATTTCTAGAAAACTTGATGGTACTAAAGCACTTTTCTACTATAAAGATGGTGAAATTCATACAGCTTCTAGAGGGGGCGAAACGTACGATTATTCTACAGAACATTTAAGAACATATCCTCCATTAATTAAGTTCTTTAAAGCTCATCCACATGTTACGCTTGATGGGGAGCTTTTCAAGCGAGGAAAAGACCTTGCTTCCATATCAGGAGCAGTAAGAATGGAAAAGAATGCATACGATTGTGATTGGCTAGAATATTGGGTATATGATTGCTATAATGCAGAAGATCCTGATATGATTGCCAATGATAGATATGATTTTCTAGTAGAGGAACTTAGTGTAAAGCAAGAAATCTCTATTTACATGATTCCTGAAGATGATGAAGTGGAAACTCCAATACGCCTTTTATATCATGAATATGTATCTGGTTGGGATAATATGAAAAAACTTCATGATCAATGGGTTTCTGAGGGTTTTGAGGGAGCCATTTTAACTGATCCCACTAAAGCATATAAAGTAGGAGCAAGATGTAATAACCTCTTAAAAATTAAAGAATTTCAGGATGCTGAATTTAAAATAACAGGATTATCTGAGGGACTTAGAGAAGAGGATCTATGCTTTACTTTAGAAACAGAAGATGGAAAGCCTTTCAAAGCTAAGCCTATGGGTTCTAGAGAACTTAAACAATATTATCGAAATAATATTGATAATATTATAGGTAAAATGGCAACTATTAAATTCTTTTATTATAGTGCAGACGGTATTCCATTACTACCAGTAGTAAAATGTATTCGAGATTATGAATAAAATTGAACTTACTTATAGAATTGAGGGATACAAAACTCTTACTTATAATTTAGATGACTCCATTTATATAGAATATATAAATTACTGTGAAGATCAAAATATGGATTCTACTAGTAGTTCTATATTTATAAGGTTCTTATATGATTCTGGTTTAGAATTTGATGAGGACTATGAGATTATTGATGAAATTTTAGAAGATTATACTAACTCAGTATTTAAATTTATTGAAAAAGCAAATGACATTAAACGAAATCAAGCAAAAATTCCTGGAAATCATTCAGAAACAGAATAATCTTAAAGGCCGAGTATTGGATGATTTTACAGAGGCTTCTGAAGTTTATGTAGAAATTTGGGGAGAATATCCTGAATGTTTCTATGCTGGTTGTACTCCAGATAGAGATAAAACTATAGAAAAGCTTAAAGAAAATTTTGAATGCTTCTTCCCAGGTGCTTATGATTATTATAAAGATATTGAAGGCAAACTTACCTTCGATAAAATAATGTATGATTGTAATATTGTTACTACTGAAGGCTTTATCAGTCTTGAACGTGATGGTATTACTATATACACAAACAGTCAGGAATTTAGAAATAAAGTATTTGATTGTTACGTTAGTATTAATATAGAGAATCCTTGTGAAGTTTATTGGGTTTCTAATGGACAGCAAGGTTTTGGAGCATCCAAGCTTGCCCTAAAAGATGGACTATTCAATGTTAGTACTCATTACAATGAAGACTTTGAATATGATAGGGTAAAAGAATTTATAAATTCTAAAGATTCTGGACTAATTATACTCCATGGGGAATGTGGAACTGGAAAAACTTATATTTTACGTAATTTAGCACAAGAAAACCCTGATAAGAAGTTCTATTTCATGGATAAATCCACATTTGAGTACATTAGCTCTGACACCTTGATTAACTTTTTATTTAGTAATTCAGTTAAGGACTCTGTATTTGTTTTAGAGGATTGTGAAACTCTTCTTTCCGATCGAATGGCTACAGGCAATCATCTATTAAGTACTATTTTGAATCTTTCAGATGGTATCCTTGGAGATGGTTTAAATATTAAATTTATTTGTACCTTTAATGCGGATATTGCCAAGCTTGATAAAGCTATTCTTAGGAAAGGAAGATTGAAATATAAATATGAATTTAAGGCCCTCACTCCAGAGAAAACTCAAGAACTTGCTAATGAACTTGGCAAGGACATTCCAGAAGGAGAATCTCTTACAGTTGCCGAGATTTATAACTGGGAAGTTGAAAATGGTAGTGAAAATGATAAACCTAAACGAATTGGATTCTAATGAGAGTGGATAGTTTTACTCATATGATGAATGAGGAAGGAATAACTGTTAGAATAAGTAATAGCGATTATGATTTACAAGCAATTCAAAATAGCGGGACAGACAATTCAGACGAAGATGGTCAAGAGCCTTCCAGATAATGAATATGGTAAATTTAATGATGCTAAAAATTTAATTGAAATAGCTAAAACTGTAGAAGCAGATGGTGAAATTGTTGAGCTGAGTGAATCTCAGCTTAACAATACTTGGTATCATGAAGTATGCCATGTATTTCAATTTTATTTTAATAACGAGTTTGATGAGGCCCAAGCTCAAGTATTTGCCAATTTTATGTGTGAACTACTAGAAACTGCTAAAGAATGAGAAGATGCACCAGAAAACTAAGACCTATAGGTGATAAACATACTAGAAGATTTGGTTTTAGTGCTAGAAACACACCAGATAATAGAAATAATCTTGACCAAGGAAAATTACGTGCAACTTATACGCCTATGAACGCAATATTACTGCATAAACTTATACTTGGTACAACTTGGTCATTATTACGACTTAATAGGCCCAGAATTCTTAGGCGAGGGCGTTATCTGGAGACTGCAGGAAGACGTGCTCTTATTGAAGACTATTATAAATTTTGAAGATTATTATAGATAAATTTTTATCATGAAAAATCCTTATAGACATGCACATAGTTGTACTCTTAAAAAAGGTCCTAGAGAGAATGATTATAGGCATAGAAATTCCTATGGAATGTGGAATACAATAAATAATCCTTATCATTCTATTTTAAGAACTGATTGCAAATTTATGACTATGTTTAATCAATTAAAACATAATTTATGAGATCAAACTTTAGAGAATTTGGTTCTGGGAAACGGTCTCAAGGCTTATTAAAATCTTTTTTAAACAATGTAAGACCTCAATCTTTTTTTCACTCTACTAATGCTCCTGTTCAAGGGCGCAAAAGTAGAAGTATGTATCTAGGCTATGAAAAAACTTGGACTAAGGATGCACACATTTATTCAGAATTAAGACGTACTTTAGAATGGTAAATGAATTTAATAATCCATATCATTATTGGTGGAAAGTAAGAAAGTACTGGAAAATGCCTAAATTCCATCTAGCACATATAGGTAAAGTAACTTGGTGGTTTGGTCTTCCTTGCAATCGAGAATATTACAATAAATATTTTGATTGTTTTATATCAGGACTTGGGTGGAAGGATAAATACGATGTTCCTAGATTTGAATGGGATCCTTATCTTTGTATTACTTTTTTCAGAAAATGGCAAATAATATTTGTTTGGAATTATTGCCCATATTTTATGAAAAAAGAAAACAGACTTTTTGAAATAGAAACTAGTGAGAGTACATGGACAGCTATTGTAGGTATGGCTGAATATGGCTGGACAAAGATAGAAGATCCAAAAATAGGGCGTTATGTAGAAGGTGTCTGGGTAGAAAAACCAATTCCAGTATCTAAAAATCTAAAATAATTATTAACAATTTAAAAATTAAGTAAATGGAAAAAGAAGTTTTTGATAAAATGCTTATAGAATTTGATGAACTTAATACTAAAACTACTAAGCTACGTGAATTTATTTTAGATAAAGAGAAATTTGAAGCTCTTGACATGATTAATAGAGATCTCCTCATAGCCCAATTAAAGGCCATGGAAACTTATTTAAGTGTTCTATCTATTCGCCTTGGTCTTAATGGCACTGCAGATAATTCTAAAATAGAGATACCAGTAGAAAAATCCGAAGACTCTCCAGAAGGTGAGGAAGTAGTTGATGCCTAAAAAAATAATTTTTACTGATAGAAAAAATCCAATACTTGCTGCATATTTAAAGGATATTAATAAATATAAAATACATCCTCCAGAAGTTATTGTTAAATTAGCTGCACAAGCTCAGCAAGGGGATTTACAAGCAAGGGATGAGATTATTAAATCTAATCTTCGTTTTGTAATTACAATTGCAAAGCAATTTCAAAATAGAGGAGTTCCTTTAATGGATCTTATAGAAGAAGGTAGTTGTGGATTAATTTATGCTATAAATAAATTTGATGCTAGTAGAGGAACTCCTTTTATTAACTATGCAGTATATTGGATCAAACAATTTATATATCAAGCTGTATATTGGACAGGCAAATCTATTCGCCTTCCAATATCACAGCATATAAAAGTAATCCAATTACTTAAAGCAAGTAATGAATTTGCTAAAACTCATTCAAGAACTCCGTCCCCTCTAGAACTATCAAATATAACAGGAATTAGTTTATCAGATATTGATTATTTATCACAATTTGCTAATAAATTAGTATCTGTAGATGAATTTTTAGGGGGAGACTCCGATAATAACCAAGTATGTGATATAATTCCAGCTAAAGAAACTCCTTTAGATGATTCTGTAAATAGAGAATTCCTTTGTAATGAACTTGAGAAAATTCTTGCAAAATTAACAGTGCGTGAACATGATGTTATTTGTCTATTATTTGGATTAAATCATGAACCTATGGAAGGTGTTCAAATTGGAGAATTGTATGGCATTGGTCCTGAACGAGTAAGGCAAATTAAAGATAGTGCTTTAAAAAAATTACGAACTAGGTTTGGAAATAAAATTAAAAAGTTGTTAGAGTGATTTATTTAGTATCAAAACAACAACAACTATTTGAATCTAATTTATATCAATATTTATCAGAAGAAGAATCCATAAAATTAGTAGAATCTTTTGATATAATTCAATTAGACACAGAAACTTTAGGAAGAGATGCTCATTTAGTTCCTATTCTTACTTTACAAATGGGCAATGATGCTAAAGATGTTAGAATTGTGGTAGATGCTACAACTGTTGATATAACAATATATAAACATGCTTTGGAATCAAAATTATGTATAGGACATAATTTAAAATTTGATATACAATTTCTTTTCAAGCACAAAATTGTTCTTACTAAAGTATTCGATACAATGGTTGTAGAACAACTACTACATCTAGGCTATGATAATAAATTTTTTAGATATAGTTTACATGATGTAGCTTCTAGATATCTTGGAGTTGACTTAGATAAGTCAGTTCGTGGTGAGATTATTTGGAGAGGTTTAGATGATCGAACTATTCTTTACGCAGCTAATGATGTTGTATATCTAGAACAACTTATGAATCTTGAGATAGAGGCTTGTAAAAAAGCTAAGTGCATTCAAGGAATGAACTTAGAAAATGCTTTTGTCCCAGTTATTGCTTATCTTGAATGGTGTGGCATTAAAATAGATGTAGACAAATGGAAAAGTAAAATGGCTTCTGATCAACATGATGCACAAATAGCAGAGGAAGCCTTAAATGATTGGGTTAGAGAGCAAGCTAAGGTAGACAAATTCTTTTTACAGTTTATTGATAGGCAGCTTAATTTATTTGAAACTACCCAAAGAGTTTTAATAAATTGGAGTAGTGCCAAGCAGTTAATTCCAATATTTCAACATTTAGGATTTGATACTAAATCTAAGGACAAAAAGACTGGAGAAATTAAAGACAGTATTACAGAAAAAGTCATTATTAAGCAAAGAGGAATTAATGATTATTTTTTAAAATTATTTTTTGGTTCAGGTAAACCTGGGGATGATGACTATTTTGCAGGATATCAAGGTGCAACTAAAGTGGTTAGTACTTATGGGCAATCGTACTTAAATGCGATTAATCCTTATACAGGAAGAATTCATACTAATTTTAAACAATTAGGTGCAGCTAGTGGTAGAATGGCTTGTGGAAATAAACAGAAGAATACTGATTTAAGTAAAATTAATCATTGTGAAGCTGGATATCCTCAAATACAAAATTTACCTGCAGACGATGCTACTCGTGGAGCTTTTGTTCCAAATCCTGGAAATTTAATGTGTTCTTGTGATTAT
>CAVAQB010000113.1:0-7433 GCA_963590725.1 Anaeroplasmataceae bacterium
TCTATATAATATATATTTTTGTGTTTTTAAATTGTTAGAAAATGGTATATTATCCGTATCATTCAATATTGTATAGGCCTTTTCTACATTTATAAACAACTCTTTAAAATTAGGTATCATATTGCTATTACCTATATAAATTATTTCTTTAATATCGTGATTGTTATTTATTACATCATCAAACTTATCTAATATAAAAGTCTTATCATTAAATAAATAGTTTAAATCACATAAGTCCATTTTAATAATTGGATTTGTTGGGTTTACGATCGATAATAAAGCTTTAATAGTTTCATTTAATTCTAATTTAGATTCAATATTGTAGCCTAAATTATTACATTTAATATTAAAGTTATAATAATCTTTATATTTATCTTTATCTAATTCATAACCAATAAAAATACAATTATAATTTCCTAATACTTTTAAACTATCTAGCTGATCTATACTGTACTTATCATTTACTATATAAAGTAATTCATTTTCTTTTAAATCATTTATTATCTTATCTATAGTTAATTTGTAATTTCTGTTAAATTCAACAAATATTGATTCATTAAAAATTATAAAATATAAGTTAAAAACTTCTTTAAAAGAAGTCTTTAACTGGTTAACAAAATCATTTATTTTATTTATAGTGAATATATTGATATCATTAATTGTCATATTATTTCTCCGGATAAAATTGCTCATTTGTTGCCTCATCAATACCAATTATTCTTAAACGCTTATACTTCTCTAATTTTTTTTAAAAAGCTTAATTGTTTAATATCATGAAAAATGATTTTAAACTCAAAACACAAACGAGAAAAATCATAATTAAGGCTATTTATACTTGAAGGTATTTCAAGTAAAGTCATACCTTTAGGAAATACACCATAACCTATCTTCTTAAGTGTCTTCGGCAAAATCATCTTATCTATATGAGTTAATTCAAATGCAGAATCGCCTATTGTTTTTAATCCTTCCTCTAGTTTAATTTCCTTTAAGTTCCTGCATTCAGAAAAAGCAGAGTCACCAATAGATTTAACTGATGAAGGAACATATAATTCTTCTATAAACAAGTCTTCTTTAAACGTATCGTCTGCAATTGTAATAATACCATTTGGAATAACAAGATTTTTAAATTTATTATTTTCTTTATCAATATTATATCCATATAAAATATTGTCTTCTATAACAAAATCAGATGTTGAATCCCAGTTCAAATGCGCCTTTTCATAGAATGGATAACAATAATCCTCTTTAATTAGACTCATAAAACGATATTGATTATGAATTTTAAATATTTCTAATTGGTCTCTAAATGTTTTGTATACTTCCATTATATCTATTTCATTATATGAAGCGCATATCAATAAATATGCCATTATAAGTTCAAACGACATATAATGAATTGAATCATATAAACCATGTATAACAGGACAACAGTCATCTTCATCATAACCGTATGTATCTTTAAATTCATTATGCATAATATCTAAAGCAGTATCAATATCCGTTAATTTCCAAGCATAATTACTAACTAAATATTCTACAATTTCGTCAAGTACTTCAGTCAGTTCTATTTGACTATAGTTATCTAAAACATTATTACTTTTATTTAAAAATTCTATTGTTTCAAATATTTGTTTATTAATCTCTTTATTATTATACTTTTTATCATCATAAATACATCTATTTTTACTAATAAATACCATACTTATACCCCAGCAATTTCTATATATAATTTTCCTTTAACACTTGTATCATTAATCTTTTTAAAATCCTCAAAGCTTAATTTTGGAGTTTTAAAACTTAAATACGCAATACTTGCACCAACATAACCAAAACTATTATCATTAGAGATTCCAAATATAGAATTACATTTTTTTGAATCATTTGTTACATCTATTTCTGTTTTTCCAAGCCATTTATAATTATTATCCTTTAATATCTTAAAGAATTCTAATTTATTATCATTATTAACAGTAGTAATATAAAAAATACCTAAATTAATACTTAAATCTTTTTTATTAGTACTATTAGGTGTTAAATCTTTATATTTTAAATAACATTCTACTTTTTTACTATTTAATATTTTATTTATAGTACTATACTCTATAAATATACACTTTTCACTTATATTATTTTCATTTATATTATAATATCTTAATTTAGAATTAATAACTACTATATTACTATTTAAATTATTAACCCTTATAAAACCTAAGCCTTTTAAATAATTAAATAGCTCCTTTTTCTCTAAATCATTAACTATAACATAAATAGTTCCATAATTATTTAAAATATCTATTAAACTCATTGTAACCCCTCAAATTAAATAATCGGTAAATATATCTACATATATTATTATAGAGGTTGAATATAAAAAGTCAATAGAATACGTGTTATTTTTTTTATGTTCCATAAATTTATTTTATTTTAATGCATTTTTTATTTTTAACTTTAAAATAATAATATCGTTCTAATTGAATTAAAAAATGGTATTAGATTTACTGATGTTGACTATTTATAATCAACATTGAAGTTTTTCTAATACCATTTAATATTTATTATTCTTTTAGTATTCCTATTACTTTCCCATTTTCTACTCTAGGCAAATATTTACTTGAATCATAACAAGCATATTCGTTTCGATTATCAACATTAACTCTACTAGAGAATTTTATATAATTATCGTTAACATGATTAGACGCAGAAAGTTCATAAGTTAAATCATCCTGATTATTCAAAGTATAATAATTACTTAATTCAATATTAGGATTTGTATTTAAGTTAACCCTATTATTATAATTTAAATCAAATTCTTTAATATAATATTTTTTTACTATATTTTCAATTCTAGAGTCTGTATAACCATTGCCAATTAATCTATTATTAACATCATAAACATCAGCTCTTTTAATTAGTACTGAAACAAATATATTTTGTTTTCCTAGGCAAATATCCATTCTATCTCTATTATTTATTTTGTATGGGTTAAAAGTATTACGTCTAAAATATAATCTGTCATTATGTAACTTATTTGGATGTTCATCACAAATTGGCATATTATTAATTAATCAACAATTAATTTTATTATTATAATAATATAATTCTATCCAATATGGTTTAATAGTTAATATACGATTCTTATTAACATATATTTTAATATCGGATTTTAATATTTCCTGTAGTACATTTCCAAAAGTTTTGTTATCTTTATCTCCAATTATATCAATTAATTCATCAGAAATTTCTTTATTTGTCATAATTGCTCTCCAATTCTTATATAACAAGCTATCCTAATTCCATATTCTCTATGTACACCTTCTCTATGAATTTTTTTATCTTCATAAACATATAAGGCTCGCGCCATAGATAAATAATCTGGTGTTCTTAACCAATAATTAACAATAATATCGTTTTCATCATTATATAAATATGTTTTATATTCTTTATATGATGGTAAAAATAGATAATCTAATGTATCTTCACATAACATATCATTCTCTTTAGGTTCACTAGAATTAATTCCGTTATCGACTAATGTTTTTAAAATAGTTTTTTCTCTTCATTATTAAAACATTGATTATAAAATTCATTGTTTAAATATTTCCTTATATCAGAATCTTTATATGAATTACCATATATTTTCTTTTCATCATCTGATTCAGGACTATCCTTATATTTATAATTAAATAGACTTTGTTTTGTTATTATTAACGCTGTATTATCTTTTATATCAAGTACTTTCCATTCAATAGGTAAATCATTATATTTACCTAAAGTCATTTCATCATTAATATTTAATTTATTCATAATATTACTTGTTTATCAGCCTGTTAAATTTAATATATAATTCTTTCAATTTTAATTCAATATTATCTAATTCATCATATTGAACATTATCAGAAGGTTTAACATAACTATTTACTAGTAAAGATATATTATCTTGAATTAACAAATCATTAATTGATACTTTTAATGAATAACCAGTTGTATTAGTTAATCCATATATTATTTTATCGATACCATCTTTAGTTAAATTACATATTCTTCTATCTTTAATATAAAAGTCCTTATTATTTCCATCGACAAAGTATATAGTATCGTTTACTTTTTTAGATATAATTAATAAATAAGGATTAACACTAGTAACGTTAGAAACTAACGGTATACTTACTACACCTTCTAATAATTTGTTCTTAACTAGAGTTTCTCTTATATCTTTGTAACTATCATTAGTTAATAATTTATTAGGCACAACTATTACAGCTTTACCATTATCATTTAATGATTTAATAGTAATATCAATATTATGATATTCCATTTTATTACTAATCTTTGATCTTTCTTGATATTTTAATTTATCAGGAAATAATCCCCAAGGTCCATCAGTTAAGATTTTATCAGCCTTTTCTATATCTTCTCTAAGATATATATCATCAGATGATATATTAAAGTTTTCTTTATTTAAAAATATAAATATCATTAAAGATGTAGCTCTTACAGAATCAACTAATTCATAACCCAAAAATTTATTAGCATTTATATTAATACTTGCTAGATTATATCCTGAGAATGTATTCATATATGTTTCATTATTTTTTACATCTAATATTTTATTTATTAATTCTATTAAACTTATATTAGTAGTATATATATTAGTTCTAGTTTTATCTTTATCTGCAAATTGTAATAATTTATATATTAAATCTTCTTTTTTATTATCTTCAAAGGTATCAAATTCAGTCTTTAAATAATTTAATATATTAATATCATTTAAATTATTTTCTAAGTCTGATATAGCACATTTTAATGTATTTTTTAAAATAGAATGTTCTACTTCAATTCTATTTAATAAATCATATATTATTTTCTTAGTTAATTTATTGTTAGATAAAGCTTCTTTAAATGTAGTAGCATATTCATTTTCTCTTATATATTTTAAGAATAATAAAGATATAGCACTTTGTGAAAATCCATAATATGGAATTAATTTTTTCTTATAAAGTAAAGTTAAGTTATCAAAATCATTCATATTACTTATCCTCCAAGTTATTAAAATAAGAATCATAATATTCATGTTCAAGACTAACTATTTCATTCATAATTTTAATTTTTTCAATAGTATTCTTATATTTGTTCGCAATTAGGTCTTGTTCATGTATAGATATTAAAGGTATTTCTATTTCTTTTATTTTAGATATATTAATAATATTAATTGCTACACCAACAGCTTGATTTTTACATATGTTATAGAATGATTTAGAATTAATGAATGATAATAAATAATATGGATTTATTCTATTATCTAATATTCTTAATTTAATACAAAATGATGGTATTAATAAACCTTCATCATTATCTTCTATGATACATGCGTCATATGGAGTAGTAACTTTTAATATAATGTCTCCTTTTTTAGTTAATTTTAAATTATCTAAATCTTTTAATACATTAAAGCTTGATAAATTATCATGATTTAAATAACCATTCTCTATAGCTTTAGGAACTATACTTATTACTTTCTTTATATCGCAAGATTCATCCTTGCATTCAATTCTTGATTGAATTTGACCTGATGTAAATTCAATATTTAAATCTTTTAATTTTATTTTCATATTATCACCTTTAATCTTATTATAAAGCTAAAATAAATAATGTCAATAATTTATTGTTATTTTTTATATGTTCCATAACATAAAAGGTGTTGATTTAACTCAACACCTATAATTTATTTAATTTCAAGTTTCTTTCTTTCATAGATAGCTTGTAATTCATTATCACATCTTACTCTATAAGTAACTCCTTTAAATATAAGTTTAGCATACCATGTTCCATGATTGTCTACATAAATTCCTTTATGCCCTGATTTATTATTCTTTTTAGGATTGTCACCGATTATCAAAGATATCCTTGTATTATCTACTTCATCCCAGTTTCTAGGCTCATCAGCCTTAATTACAATTTTTTTAGCACAACCACATGAGCCGATTATCTCATTATTAATTTCAGTAGATGTAGCTATAAATTTTTTACCACATTCACATTCACAAAGCCAATTATGAACATGTTTCTTTCCAAATCCAGCATAGTTTAAAACTTTAAAATGCAAATAAGTCTTACCAGTTAAGTCTTTAATTTTTGAACTTCTATAGCAATCAAATTTTATTTCTGTTTCCATATAATATACCTCCTTTATTTTTTAGAAGGTTTAAGGAAACAAAAAACCTCCTAAGTTTAGAACTTAAGAGGTAAGATTTCCGATGGTGCTCAAGACGGGAATCGAACCCGTACGACATCGCTGTCATTTGATTTTGAGTCAAACGTGTATACCTAGTTTCACCACTTGAGCAATATTTAAAATTTCTAATTTATTTTAATACTAAAAGAAATCTTAAATATTTTATAATAACTATTTTTATTCTTCAACTTTTAGAAATAATTAGAAAATTAAATTTTATTTTTTATTTTTTTCTTTTTCTTCTAAATATTTTTTCATTTTTTCTTCAAATTCTTTCTTTTCTTTATTTTCATAATAATCTACTCTTTTTTTATTACCTTTTTTTAAAATAATAAAAGCAAGAACAAAAGAAGCAATTCCTAATCCTAATATTAAAAATACATACCAAGATTTAGATAAATCTTTAAAATCTAAAATATATGTTAATATCCAACATAAAATAAATAAAATTAACGCAATAATTGCAAAAATAGCACCTATTAATAATTCCTTATTAAATTCTTTTTCTTCTTTAGTTAAATTCTTCTTCATAAAACATTTCCTTTTTGGCATGTCCAAGAGGAATCGAACCTCTATTCCTGACTTCGGAGATCAGTAGTCTACCATTAACTTATGGACATAATTTATTCTTTAATAGAATAAAGTAATAAAAATTGACTTGGAGCATACATAATCCACATTAAATGTCCAAATACATTTATCAATGTTAAATTATATAATCCTACACTTAAATCACAAAGAATAAAAAATATAAAACCTAATATTAATATTAAATTTCTTTTTTTATTATTCTTATAAAAGATAATACATTCTAATAAATTAATTAATAAATTTATAAAATAAGAAACTGCTAAAACATTTATTAATAAAAAATAACTATTCATTACAAAATAAATAAATATTATAACTATGCTGATTAATAAAATTCTTACTACAATATCAATAATTATAGTTTTTAAATTAAATTTATTAGAAATAATGTTATAAATAAAATACATTATTTGAACAACAATAAAAATAGAAATTCCTATAATATAACCATTATAATTAGTTTTTAATAATAAAAAATAATCACTCCCTAATGTAAAAAATAATCCTAATGTTAAAAATAATTTATTTAAAGAATAATGATTTATTAAATAAATTAAAGCTGATAAAAAATTAATAATTATTAATGAATATTTTAAATATAAATTTAAAC
>CAVAQB010000114.1:0-7283 GCA_963590725.1 Anaeroplasmataceae bacterium
TAATATTACTTTAGTAAACGGATATCTACGATTAATTGTATTAATAATATCTCTTATAGCCGCTCCTGTAGGTGAGGTTATAACACCAATAGTTTGTGGAATGCGTTTAATCTCTCTTTTGTGAGAGGGATCAAAATAACCGCCCTCAAGCATTTCTTTTTTAAGGCGCTCAAACTGAAGCATTAAATCTCCAATTCCATCACTTTTCATTTCAATAATGTTTATAGAATATGTCCCAGATGGCTCATATACTGTAACCTTACCCTTAACAAATACCTTCATACCATCTTTTGGCTCAAATAATACTTTTTGGGCATATGAAGAAAACATAGCGCAAGAAATGGTCGCTTTATCATCTTTTAGGGAAAAATAGAAATGTCCCTTTTGATTATGCTTAAAGTTTGAAATTTCTCCCTGCAATAAGACATTTTGAAGATGCCTATCACAATCAAACTTATATTTAATATATTTAGTTAACGCCGATACTGTTAAATAATCAGTATTTTCTTCCATTATATCCCTACTTACCTAAATATTTTTTTATGTTATCTAAAACTTTATTATTAAATTTAACCTCTTTAGAATCTCCTAGATCTGTATAAAGCTTTGTAATTTCTAAAGCTTCATTAATTGCGATTGCAGGGGCAACAATATCATTTTTCATTTCGTATGTCGCAAGTTCAATAATTGATCTATCAACAACATTAAGTCTATTAATTGTATACCCAACAAGCGAGTTTGAAATTACCTCATCAATCGCTTTAATATCATTCATTGTTTGTAGTGCGTATTTTAACGCTATTTCATCATCATCTATTATAGAGGCCGCAACTGAAGCCGCATCAGTATTATTCATGTGACATGAATATATAACTTTAATAGCTTCAATTCTTGAATCTCTTATTGTTTTTGCCATATTAATCATCTCCAAAAATTATATATTTCTATTATATCATAACCAAAAATTATATAAAGAAAAAAGATGTAGATTAGTAAATAAATTACTATATCACACCTTTTTAATTATCAATATTATAACTCTTTATTAATGAATCAATTGTATCACTATGTTTTAATATATCACCGCTTATTACATCTACACCTATTTCGTGAAGTTTTAAAATATCATCCTTTGATTTAATATTTAATCCGAAAATTAATATATTAAGACTATCAAGAGACTTCTTCAAAGCTTTTATTGTATCAAATGAATAAATATCTAAATCACATAAATATATGTTAAGCTTGTTTCTTATACAATAATCAAAAGAACTTGAGGCAAGTTTAACTCCTATGGTTTTTAAATAAAGTTCAAGCTCTATTGAACTTTGGTTGGTATCCTCAATAATATTTAGTGATAACACTTCTGGTGGTATATGATAATATTTAAGCTTTTGGTCTAAAAATGCCTTAAACCTTTTATCTACAAGAACAGATTTATGAACCTGTATTAATAGCGGATAATAAACCCTACATTTATCATAAAACATTTTTAACTCAAATAGTGCAGTTGAAATTATATACCTATCAAATGTCTTTTTGATATCTCTTTTTTCTACTACATCATAAAAATATGCCTCATCGCAATCAAACATTAAAAGATTTGGTCTTGGAATATAATATTCAATTGTGCCCTCATCTGCATTTGCCATTTGTTTATAATTAAGTTTAAGCTCGTTTTGATCTATTGCCTCAGTACAATATAACATTATTTGAGAATCTCTAAATCTTTCAAGAGATAAATCCTTATCATAAATCATTACATCTATATCATTACTATCGAATGCGTCAAGTAATGCCATAGAAGCATTAGATATAGCCTTATTATAGTCAATATTACCCATTGACTTAGTATATCTAAACACTCCAGCCTTAAGATTTAAGTGAAGTCTTGGGTTAGTTTTATACGCTATTTCTTTTATCTTTGTCAATATATTAGAAACTCTTGTTTTTACACCTCTTAGGTCATTAACATTTTTGAATAATAACATGAATTTATCATTTTCAAGGTGATAACAATCCATATCCTTTGATATCATATCTTTTAATATTCTACCAATTAAAAGTGTTAGGTCATCTGCAAACTTATATCCATAAATATCAAAATATGTATTATAGTTTTTAAGAGAGATAAGAGCTATCGCATACTTTTTAGTCTCAATTGAAGACAGCATGTCAATATATAACATACTTTTATTTTTAAGATGAGATATTTGATTATTATAAGCCTTATTCTCTAAATCTTTTTCAATAGCTTCTCTTCCTGTCTCATCACTTATAATTGAATATATTTCTAAGACCGCATCATCTAATACCATAATATCTTCTTTAAAATATTTAGACCCTATATGATAATATATTGTAGCCTCTTTTATTTCACGCTCATATATTCTTCTATAAGTTCCCTTATATAAAGCTAAATCAGATCCCCTAATTAAAGCCATATATTCACTATCCTCATACGACTTATTTTTAAGCCCTAGAATAGATTTTGCGGTTTCATTTAATTCTATTTCTTTATCGCGTTCAATCTTAAGACCTGATTTTGAATGCGTAAATATAAAATCATACATCTTACTATCATGAGATTTATCATATGAATCATATAGATTGTTTATATGAATATTTAAAACAGCTGTAAGCATCTTTAATGTTTCATAAATATAGATGTCTTTAAATTCGGTTGTCATAAAATTATAGGTAATTGCGCCTATAGTTTTATCATTGCGGAATAATCTAAATCCTATCAAAGATTTAAATTTATCCTCAAAAGGAAGAGATGTAATTACCGACTTATCAAATAGAGATTGTTTTACATCAAGAAGTAACATTTTATCAGTGTTATTTAAAAGTTCATAAAACGGACTATCCTTAATCACATCATCAGAAAAATTCTTTTCATAAACTCTTTCAACCTTATAATGGAAACCTTCACTATTATGGTTTAAAACTATAACTATTTCTACTTTAGAATATAGTCTATCTATCTCCATACCATAATTTCTTAATATATCCCTAAATCTAACGCCCTTATTAGGATTTAGTGATGATAAAACGCCCTCAAGAGATTTAAATCTTTCTGAAATTATAATAGGCGTTTCTTCTACATCTGATACAACCTCAGTAAAATTAGACTTACTATTATCTCCTTTTTTATGCGATATATGAATAGTATCAGATTCTATATCAAGAGGTTCCTCTATTTCATCTTCTATTATATTAAGATTTATACTCTTTCTCTTTTCCTTCTTTAAATCCTTTTTTTCAGCTTTAAAAGCCTCACTAAGTTCTTCTATCTTACTCTCATATTCACTAACGCCAAATCTATTCGCTATTGCCTTAGATACTAAAAGAGCTGTACGTGCGAACTCTAAGGCAACACCTTTTGATGAAGATAGATATATATCGTGATATTCAGATTCAAAAATCATAGCTTTTCTATTTTCTTTATTTTCTAAATATATTTTTAAAACAATAGTTGCGCACTTAATTTTTGAATCTATATCTATATTTTTATCTTTTATAAATTCAAAAATAAAATTTAAAGCTAAATCATACTTATAAGAGGCAAAATACATTTGAGCCATTTGAGTTTTCAGTATAAATATTTTTTCATATGAAAAACTTTTTCCATAATAATTTAAAAGTTTATTATATACTTCAGCAAAATTATCATATTCATTATCGTAAAATAGTAAATCCTTTAACTTTTCTAAAGCACTAACTCTATTTTCATCTGAAATATCTTCACCCAAATATTGAGTAATAGTTCTTTTTAATTCAATTCTATTTGATACATTATCATAATATTTAATCATATCGTAAAGATATTTATCCTTATCGATAGTTTTTAAATGTAGATTCTTTATATCAATATATTTTAAAGCTTGATCATTATTATCACAAGATAAAAATATCTCAATTAGCGCATCACATAAAGCGATTATTGAGTCATTATCATAATTTTTAAATTGTGATGTAAGTGGTAAAAGGATGCGAAGCGCATCTTTATCCTTATCGCATATGTGAAGAATATGACATTTAAAGGCAATAGATCTTAAAAATTCATATGATGACTCTTCCTTATCACGAAGGAACATATCAATTTTTTTTATTGACTTTTTATCTTCCTCAAGTGATAAAACCTCATCTAATGTCATCATTAAATCTCCTTAAATATTATTTCATCATTTTCTATAACTAAATATTCTCGTCCATACTTTAAAGAACCTGGATTTAGAAAAGTAATTCCATTTTCCTTAAAACACACGCTTTTGTGAGTATGTCCAAAAAATACATAATCACACCCTAATTCCATAGCCTTATAATATAGATTCATAATCCCAAGCTTTACCTTGTATTTATGACCGTGAGTTACAAATATTTTTTTACCATCAATTTCTAACAATAAATCCTCTTTATCATTATATAAATCACAGTTCCCATCAACATAATTTATATTATACTTATCAAGAATTTTTCTATCAATACAATAATCACCACAGTGAATTACCATATATCCCTTATATTTTTTTATTAATTCTTCCATTAATAAAACATCATGATGTGTATCACTTATTATTAATAAATTCCTCATATAATCCTTTTAACTCCTCTAGTGCCTTAGCTCTATGAGAAATGGTATTCTTCTCTTCTAAAGTAATTTCAGCCATTGTACGATTGAATTTTTCAACAAAGAAATATGGATCATATCCAAATCCATTATTTCCCCTTTTATCATCAATAATTATTCCATCGCACATTCCATTTGTTATAATATGCTCTCCAGATGGCTTACATAAACATATTGCGCATACATAGTGAGCATTACGGTTTGAAACATTTTTTATATTTTTTAAAAGCAAATCATTATTATCATTATCATTATGCTGTGGTCCTGCATATCTTGCGCTATAAACGCCAGGCTCGCCATTTAATCCATCGCATACAAGCCCAGAATCATCCGCAATAGCCATCTCTTTTGTAAGCTTTGCGATTGCCATAGCTTTAATTAACGCATTCTCTTCAAATGTCTTGCCAGATTCTTCTATATCTATATCTATTCCTTTTTCCTTTAATGATTTAAGTTCTATATTTGTATTTTCAAATATTTTCTTAAATTCTTTAATTTTATTTTGATTATTAGACGCAATTATTATTTCCATTTATATTCACCAGCCAACTTAATTTTAACATATTATTTATTAAAAATAAATAAACTATGCTATAATTAAATAGGTGAATTATATGGATTTTAACAAAGTACTTCAAAGTTTAAAAAAGCCATGTGTAATAAAAGCATTATTATATATATTATTCTATTTTCTTATAATGTTTGTATTTTCAAATTTATTTCTTGAAGAATGGTTTTTAAAAATATGTGAAAATTTATCAGGTATTAATAGAGATCGTTGGAGTCAAGCATCTATGTGTAATGTATCTGCCTTATATAACTTTATTATTTATATAATTTTATTCATACCTCTTTTAATAGGTTATTCATTTGAATTATCACACGATTATTACCATCTTCTATCTACACCGCTTTATAAAAAATTCTTCTTTATATCACTTGGAATATTCTATATTGCAAATATAGTTGGAAATAGTATTTCAAACCTAATTTATAGTGATAGTGAATCAGTAAATCAGCTTACAATAAATGTTATTGTAAATAACAACATAACATGCTTTTTATTAATGTTTATATCTGCAGGTATTATTGGACCTATAGTTGAGGAGTTAATATTTAGACAAGCATTTTTTGATATATTTCAAAATAAATATGCCTCTATTACAATATCTACTATCTTCTTCGCATCAATCCATCTTACAACATCTTTTGGGTCTTTTTTATATATGGTATCAATTTCAATACCTTATCTTGTAAGCGGATTTGTATTTGGTTTAATATATGAAAAAAGCCATAGAAATATATGGCTTACAATACTTGTTCACGCACTATCAAATATTATTTCATTAATACTTATAGTTTTAATTTAAAACTGCTTTTCAAATTGTAAAAGCAAATTATAAATGTGTGTATAATTTAATAATTTTGCATATTCAATAGGACGATATTTAAAGTCGTCCTTTTGTTTTATATTATATCTTGATAAAACTTGTTTAACTTTCAAAAAATCATTTAAAAGTACTGCCGTATGAAGTGGATACTTCTTTTGATATTTATTATATTTTATAGATAGTTGTTGATATTTAATGAAATCAAGAAGTTCATCTTTTGCGATATCAAAAACAGTTTCATAAAATCCATTCACTTTTTCTAATCTAGCACCATATGATAATAAAAGTAATATCATATCATAATCTTTTTCACGAACCGCAAAGAATATTGGTGTTTCGCCAAAATTATCTGAAGAATTAGATAAAACACCAGATGTAAGTAAATAAAGGGCTATGTCTTTATCTTTAACCATACAAGCTTCATGAAGAAGCGTTCTATGAGTATAATTTTTAGAATAAATAAGTTTTTTATCTTTTTCTATTACTTCCTTAAGTAAAGCTAAATTATGAGATCTTACTATAGAAAAACAAATATTTTCATCATTTTGATTTACCTTTGTTAAATCAACATCCATATCTAGAAGAATACGTGCCATATCCATCTTTTTTAGATTTAAGGCAAGCATTATAGGAGATTCACCTTTTAAATTTCTAATATTAAGATTGGCTTTTTCTCTTATAAGGCGCTTAAAGTATCCTATTCTAGTATACATAATAGTATACATTAAAGGCGTATTACCTAAATTGTCAGGCTGATTTATATTTATATAGTTCTTTATAAGTAAATCAAAGGCATCATCAAATTCTTGGATAATAGAGGCTATAAGAAGATTTCTTCCTAAATCATCTAAAATATTAATATTTGAAACCTTTAAATATGCCTCTAATCTTTTGTAGTCAAGATTGGCAATGTAATCAAATGGGTTATTCATCATCTTCTCCTATTGCGTTAGTATGAGTATAAAACTTTTTAGTTTGGAAATTAAAATCTTCGCATAGATTAAACATATCATATGGAAGCATCTTAGATTCTTCTACATAATATATTACATCAGCTAAATCTCTTGGCTTAAATCCTTTTAAGCAATAAATTTTATTTATATCATCAATATAATTTCCATATTTACAGAAAAAACAGCATAAAATCTTATTATCTAATAGTTTATTGAGTTTATTAAGCTCAAAACATATATTCTTACCACATGCTTCATAAATTTTGTTGTTATAAGAAATTCTTGAGGTATTAATAGAATGAATAT
>CAVAQB010000115.1:0-6684 GCA_963590725.1 Anaeroplasmataceae bacterium
TTAAACTTGTTTAAAGTGAGTTGGTGCCACCGTGCGCCATACTCTTATCCTGTTGCTATTTTTGGGTGAATTAATATGATTCATTCCATTTTTAAGTAATTAAAAATTTTGTTTTCGATTTCTTGATTTAATTCATTTCTAAAAGAATTCATTTTTTCAGAATGAACTGATTTTCCTAAAGAAAATTCAATATATTTATAATCTAATTTATATAATTTTAACTTTTCTATTATAGGTTTCCAATGTATCCTAAGGTTATTATTTTCCCATCTATACCATATTGATTCAAAATGTTCTTCATCTTTTTTGTATGATTCTAAAATACATTTTTGAAAAGATTCAGATGGTATTAAATACCATGTCATTTTATAGTTTGACTTTAAAACTATATACATATCTTCATCATAAACAAATTTCAAAAAAAGAGCTAAACGTTTTTCAAATTCTGATTGTTTATTATATTCTTTAATTTTATTTAATACGTTTTTTCTAATCTCAGATCCAGAGCCAAGTCCTTTTTTTCTATCACCTAATTTAGATAAATCTTCTTCATTTAACAAACCTTTTAATAAAGCACGAAAAGAAAAACTTCCAACATTTAATTCTGGGTTATCAGAATTTTCAATTGTATCTCCATCATACATTACTATTTTTTTAGGTAATAACTTATCATCTTTATCATAAGCAAATCCCCTTAAAGTTTTAAGTGAAATCTCATAATTGTTTATAAAAATATCAGCTTTTTCTCTTTTATTTCCGGTTATATCGGATGATATTTTCCAAGATTCGTTTTTATCATTTAAAGCATCTAATGCTAATAATTCTGGTGTTGGAGATGGATTACACCTTTTTTGTGTATCACTTGCTTTCAAACCAAATAAAGCAGAGAAAATATCTTCAAATGTTCTTGCGGTTGTTTTTCTATCTCTTACTTCAATGGATGAAACGAATGAATAAAATATATTCCCTATTAACAAACCATCAAAGTCTTCAGCTTCAATGCTTTTTTTAACCTCACTAAGAAAATTATACATTTCTATATAATTAGATGGTGGATTATGTAAATTCGCCTTATTTAAAATAGATTTTCCAACAGGTTCGATTTTTTCAAATAATAATTGATCTAAAATCATATATCTTCCTCATTAAATATTTTTCCTAAATTATATGCCATTAAAACTGGAACAGCATTACCTATTTGTCTATAGCCACATGAAATTGATCCACAAAAATAAAATTCATCAGGAAAAGTTTGAATTCTTGCAACCTCTCTAACCGTTAATCTTCTGTGTTTATCTGGATGAGGAGGAATTAGTGGACCACCTGTACCGCTTCCTCTACCCATTATTGTTGGACCTGGTTTATCCCAATATGTAGCTCTATTGCCAATTGTATTTTTTATATTAACTTTACATTTTGAACCCTCATGATTTAATATCTCGGAAGAATAATCTTTAGGTAAATCACCAATAGCATCTTTCAATGTATTGATTTTAAAATTGCTATCATATGTTACCTTTGCTTTTTGTATCTTTCCAGACTTAAAATTTGAATATAATTTATTAATAAACTCAAATGGCTTTTCATTACTATTTATTCCATTTTCAGAATGTGTATATGGAATATTTAACCTTTTTCTATAATCATATTTTTTATTTTTAGCTTTGAAATCAATAAATTTTTTTAGAGGTGATGTATCTAAAATATCATTCCTAATTCCGAGTATAATTACTCTTTCACGATTTTCGGGTACTCCGAAATACAAAGCATTCAAAACATTATAAGAAACAGTATAGCCAACGCCACTCTTATTTGGAAAAAATTTAGAATCTTTTGTTCCAGCTTTTTCCAAATCATCCATAATCATAGGCAAAATTTTCCCATTTTCCATATTTTCTAATCCTTTTACATTTTCAAGTAAAAAATATGGTGGATTTTTCACAGAAATTGCTTTTAATAATTGTAGATATAAAAAATTTCTGCTATCTTCCATACTCCTATCTAAATTTGCAATTGTAAAACCTTGACATGGAAATCCACCAATTATTAAATCTGCATCAGGAAGAAAAGAATTAATGTTTTCTTTTGTAGTATCAAGCAATGACACAACATCGCCTAATATTGAAGTATGTCCTTGATATAAACCGATATTTTTATTATATGTTTCCACAGCCTTATCATCAAAATCATTTGACCATATTATTTTATGACCCGCCAATGCTAATCCTAAATCCAATCCCCCAGCTCCCGAAAAAAAAGATACAATATTCATTTATAATAATCCTCCTTATTTAATCAAAAATGTTTTCATCAAATGTTGAAAAAAATTGTTTAAGCGATACTCCTAAAGCTTTACAAATTTGATTTAAATTCTCTATAGTAATATTTTGCTTTCCTGATTCCACTCTAGAAATATATGCTCTATCGCAACCAATTTTATTTGCTAATTGTACTTGACTATACTCGTTTGTTATAATTCTTAATTCTTTAATTCGTTTTCCTATGGCTGTTTTTAACATATTTAAGACCTCAATATTATATTATCACAAGTTGACTTATACAGCAACATTTGTGTATTAAAAAACTCACTTTAATTTTTTAAATTTATTTAATATAGTTATAGAAACACGAACAGGATAAGAGATGTGCATCAATTTGCTCCAATCGTTTAAACCTTAACAGGTTTTGGTGGTATACCCACACAACAAAAAAATGAAGATACTTATACCTTCATTTCTTCTTATCAATGTACACCTAAAGATTAATATAGTTATTATTTAAAATAACTTGTTTGATTTTATGTTTCTTAAACACCTTAATGAGCCAATCGTTAAATTTACTAATTGTTACTTCAAAATCATTTAATTCGTTCACAAATTCATCTATGTCTTCTACTGTTGATAATTTATCAATTAATAATTTTTCTTTAAAACATTGATGTGCTAGATAATTTCTATAGTCAATTATTTCCCCGAGTGCTGCTAAATCAATATTTGTTAGGTATTTTGAATGTTTTATTTCATTTTTTAATCGTCCAAAAGTAAATTTAGATAATTTTCTGTATTTTTCATCTATATCAAATTTAACTTTTTCAATATCTTCTTCGGTTACAGCCTTACCATTAATTCTTTCATATTCTTCTAAAGACAAGATGTTAGCAATATTATATTCAATCATTTGTATAAGATGAAATACTAACCCAATTCTTGAATACATTTCACGATAAATAATTTCTTGTTCTAACTTAGGATCATTTGCATTTAGCCAATATAGATACTTATTTTTGTCTATCATACATTTTAATTTTCTGCACCCTTTTATATTTTGAAAAATTTAAAATCAGATTTAAACAATAAGTTCCCTTCATTATCATATTGAGAAACCGTAACTCCATAAATTCCTCTAGCCAAGCCAGTTATTGATTTAAACATCATTCCATCTTCGACATTAAATTTTCCAATCATCCTAGTTGGTTTAGACACACTAGGTTTTGATGGTCTATGTGAAGGTCGCGAATTACACGCCATACTATAACTATCAAATCCACCTTCTGCTAGCCATAATTCAACAGTTGATCTATCATAGTTATCAGAACATGGTTGAAAATAAATATTAACCAAATCAGAACCAGTAGAAATTGAAATGTTAGCAATCTCTTCAAAATTCTTTTGACGTTCTTTTTCAACTTTATCATCATATATTGATTTATCAGCACAGACAAATTCAACTGGCACAGTGATAGGATCAACAACTCCATTAAAATACAATGTTAATTCCTTTATTTTATTGTCAAAATCTACAGGTATTACTATTCTTACATTGCCAGAATCATTAATATTTTTAGGTAAATAATCAATTCCATTTGTAACAACCTTTTCTAATACATTTTGAAATAAAATATAATGTTTTTTAATATTATAATTTTCATCCTGTTTAATAATTAATTTTCCATTATTTTCAGTGACATAAGACCATTTTGAAGAATCATTAGTTTTATCTGTTCTTCCAATATAAGGACTTTTAAATGTATTATTAGACCAAACACTATATCCTGTATTTTTTAAAACAAATTCCTGATATTTATCCATAAATTATTCCTCCACCTTGCTAATTGAGAAAACATACTCTAAACATTCATTCAATTCTTCTTCATTTAATTCAACTACTTTTTCTTTAGCTGCATGAGAAATGTTATTTCTTGTAATTCTTAATCGATAAAATAAATCTCTTAAATGAGAAATGTATTCTTGAGCTGGAATAACTTCATTTCTTTCCCATTCAGAATCTTCAACATCATATCCCCAACCATCATCACATGTTCTTGATTTTGGTGCTTTTTCGTTTAAATCTTTAAAATGTGATTCTAATCTTGCTGAATAGTCTTCACCATCATAATGATAGTCATACATGAATATAGCGTCTTGTAGGGCACAAAGTTTTATAATAAATAATTCCTTTTCATTCTTGGATAAAAGATCTTTAAAGTAATCTTTGGTTAATCCTTTTGCTACTTTCTCTCTAGCTATTTGTTCTTCTTTAGCTTTTTTCTCAGTAGCAACTGAATTAGCAACATCATTATAAATTTCTTCTTTTAATTCTTTAATACATTCAATAATAGGATTTTCTTCAAATTTGTTTATATATTGGTTAACTTCACCATATTTTCTTTTGAAGATTTCAGCATATTGAGTAACATTTCTTTCACTATTTTCATATGAATTATATCCACAACTTGAATTATTTAAAGGTTTTAGTTCTAATCCTGTTTTATTTTGTGCATCAATAAGTTTCTTGTTTTCTTTATATCCACTATAGCCTGGTGCACTAGAGAATGTTCTCCATACACTTGAAAGAATGCTCGAATAATATTCTTCTCCATTCATTAAATCTACAGCTAAACTTCCAAATTCATTATCAACAAAGAATTTAAATAATTCTTTAACATTTTTATTTTTCATGGATTCATAAGCAAATTCATAATAATTGTAATAATTATTATCAATAATCTCACGAACCAATTTAAGATTTCTAGAATTCCTTAATACTGTTGGATTAATAATATAGTTATTAACTGCCTCAAGTTTTAGTTTTTCATCCTCCTTTAAATCTGCATTATTTAATTTTGAAAGTCTATCAATTTCAGATTCTGATATTAAATAGATAAAATCTGTGTTTCTGCCACGATAGTAACTTAAGCTTTTTAAAGAATCAATAATGCTTTTATTATAACTAATTAATTCTTTTGCTATATCTAATTTTCCTTTATTAATTGCTGAAGTAATAACTTCCTCAGTTATATCAACTAATCTAGCTTGAATAGTAGAATAATCATTTAGAATATAAGTTTTATTAAAATTATAAAAGTTAGAATTGTAGCGTTCTTTTATTTCATTGAAATATTGTAATTCTTTTTTGAATTCATTTAAGTGGTTGTAAATTACTTCATGCGTTTCAAATTTAATAGCCAGAAGAATAATTTCATTATATAAAGAAGTACAAGTATAATAATATTCGATAGTATTTGCAGGTCTAACATTAGAAAGTTTAGATATTTTTGTTTTAATTTCTACATCAGTAATATATTTAAAAGCATTAGGTGAATTTTTTTCATTCACAAAGAAATATTCTAAAGTATCTTTAGAAATAAAGAAGGTAGATTCTTTTTCATATTTTCTTTCAAATACAATTGGTAGATAGAATGTTTTTCTTTGTCCAATTTTATCATTTTTGTTAACGCCTATTTCAAAGTATCTAACACCAAGTGCCTTTAAAACATCATCTCTATCTAATTCAATACATTTCTTTATAAACTCATCAAGTATTTCAGTTAAAAGAACCGCAATGCTTATGTTATCCTTTACTTGGCTTAATAAAGAATCACAACATATATTGAAAATTCGATTAGCTTTCTCATTTATAATTTCTTTCCATACTGAAATATTAAGAATTGGTAATTCTGTATTTCCAAATTTAATTGTCCTGCCATAGTAAATACTAGTTTGACTTCCATTTAGTCTTCCATTTTTGTTTTGATCATCATATGAATATTTATTGAAATTTTCAGGGTCATCTTTCTTTATTAAATAATGCATTCTTTTCTCTGAATCCATATCTTCTAATGATATTTTCTCTTCTTCCTTTTTTCCTGTCAAAAGATAATCAAGAGTAACTCCAAAGGTTTCAGCAAGTTTAGGTAACAATCCGATATCTGGATTAGCCTCACCAACTTCCCATTTGCTTACTGCCTTATCAGTTACATTAAGTATTTCAGCAAGTTGAAGTTGAGTTAAATTCTTTTCTTTTCTTAAATTTTTAATTCTTTCATTTAATGTTTCCATTTCAAATCATTCCTTTCTACAATTTTATTATATTTTAAACTTCAAAAATAACCTACCTAATTATTTTCTACATGTCAGAAATATTCTAATGTTAGTAAAGTTTTCAACTCTACCATTGGTTGAATCTAAATAAATTTTACCATTTTTTAAACCTGATTTCTATATAACTAGATTAATTGTAGTTTCTTTAGGCATAGAAATTCTAATATATCAAAAAAGATGAAGACCTACATCTCCATCTCAATATCTTTCTTCTTTACTTTCTCTCTATTATATTCTTTATAGTTATTATTACTAAAAACTATTGAAGTATAACCAAAATCATTAACTAATATTGGTTTGCGTA
>CAVAQB010000116.1:0-6173 GCA_963590725.1 Anaeroplasmataceae bacterium
CAGATTATTTGAAAAAGTATTCTAAAGCTTCTAAATCAGATCTTAAAAAGTTTAGTAAGTTATATCTTAATTGGGTAGAATATGTTTGGGAGACTGATGATTTTAGCATAAGTGGACAGGGTTATATATTTAAGCATTGGAATAAATGTCTATAAACTTAACGATATCAATAATAGGAATATTCCTAATTATGCTTGGCATATATGTATGGTTAAGATTTTTTGATATTCAAGAACAACTTGAAAGTATTAAAGAATCTCAATGGGGAAAATATAATTTAATTCAGAATAAAACTAATAAAATAACATTTCCAGATAAGGTAATTCCTCATAAAATATCTGAAGAGTCTTGTAAAATATATAATCCAGAAGGAAATCCTATTTGCTATTGCGATAACGAATTAACCTTCTTAGATATTCTTTGCCAAATTGCTCGAAATAAATATGAAGGTTATTTTGCCATTAAAAAGGACTTAGTATATAAAATCAATACAGATGGTAGAATAGATACTAAAGATAAACCACCTCTATTTACTAAGTATGATGAGTATATGAAAGAATTAATGGGATTTTAACTATGTGGACTAAAGAAACATTAGAGAAAGCTGCTGCAGATTATGCTACAATGACTTGCACATTTAGTGAAGATTCTGGAGAAATAGCTTTATATAAAGCATTTTTAGAAGGAGCTAACTTTATCTTAAATAAGCAACAAAAAGATTAGTATAGATTTTATGAAATGAGGACTTTTATATATATTAATGATATTTTTAAATATACTTATACAGAGCATCCAATGATGAAATTTCCAGATACATCACATACATACGTATCTTTAGAAGCTATTAAGAAATGTATGAATGAGGAGAATTTCAAAAATTTACAAATAAAACTTAGAACAATATGATAGATGTATTTTTAGTAATTTTTGGAGGATTTGTACTTATTGCAGGAGTTTGCTTAATAATAGCATCACTAGGGGAAATTTATCGAGAATATAAATTTAATCATAAAGAACAATAATGGAAATTATTTATCTAGTAATACTATTTTGTTTAGGTATATTTCTTATATTAGAGGATCATACCATCACGGATAATAAAATCAGACTAAATACTCTAAAACACGATTATGATATATTAAAGGCACAACTATATAAACTTTCAAAAGATTTTGAAGAAATAACTTCTAAAAAAGAAATTTAACTATAGTTTATTTGCTAGTTTAAACTTTAATAAATATAATATGTTTGAAATTAAAAATAAGATTAAAACTGCAATCAAAGAGCAGTCAACCCCGTTAACTGCAGAGAAAGCTAGAATGATAGCAATTACTGGTAGCAACTGCACTCCCGAACAAAGAATGCAGCAATTTATTAAAGGACTTAATAATATAATAAGGGATAAAGTAAGATATGAGGAATTCTATTTATTGGTAGTAGTTCCAGAAGATCTTTATCCTACAAGAGATATTGTTATTAAAGACTTTAAGGATAGAGGGTTTATTATCCATGAAGTAACTCCTGAAAATAAAGAAATTTTTGTAATAAGTTGGAAATATAATGAATAAATATCATATTACATTTAGAACTCCAGGAATTTTTACAATTCTTGGAATAGTTTTTATAGTTCTTAAATTAGTAGGTACTATTAATTGGTCTTGGTGGTATGTGTTAATGCCTTTATATATTCCATTGTGTGCATTTCTATTAGTTCTTACTATTCTAGGAATAATAGCTCTTATAAGTATTTGGTGTAACATTAGGTAATATGAAAACAATTAAAATAGGAAGTAAAGGAGATTCTGTAAAATAGTTATAGAAAGCTCTTAATTTAACAGCAGATGGTATATTTGGTAAAGGTACTGAAGCTGTTGTTAAGCAATTTTAGATTAAAAATAATTTAACTGCTGATGGAGTTGTTGGAAATAAAACTTGGCAACTTCTTGGATTTGGAGAAAGTATATCTCCCGAGGTAATTTACAAACCCCTCTCAAAACACGTTTCAAAGGCCCTAGGACGGCCTATTGAGTACTTAGCAATACACTTTACTGCTGGGTCAAATTCAAAGGCTGGAAAGGCTTCTAATGGAGTTTATAACACTTTTATGAGTCGTAATGCTTCAGCAGATTTTGCAGTAGATGATAGAGATATGGTGCAGTTTAATCCTGATTTAACTAACTATTATTGTTGGGCAGTCGGAGATAAGAAGAATCCATATAGTTCAGGAGGGCAATTAAATGGTAAAGCTACCAATAAGAATACTATTAGTATAGAAATATGCTCTACATGCACTCCAGCTACTTCAGAAAATGTAAGTGTTGCTAATCATGCAGGATGGAGTTTTACTGAAGAAGCTTTAAATAATGCAGTTAAATTATCTAAAATTCTTATTAATAAATATAATATACCATTAGACCATGTAGTTAGACATTATGACATTACTGGTAAATTGTGCCCAGGTATTATAGGTTGGAATAATGAAGCTATCTATGTGGATGGTAAACCAACTAAGGATAAGAGCGATAGCTCTTTATGGCTGGAATTTAAAAATAGATTACAATGAAATACTTCGAAACAATAGAAGATATTCCTGATATTCCTGTAGTAAAAACACAAAGAGAGCATGACTTACTATGTGAAGAACTAATAGAATGTGGTGCTATTCCTAAAAAGGATTTAGAGAAAGGGGCTACTTATGAAGGTTCTTGTCGAAATAGCAGTACAGCTACATGGAATGGTGAGGAATTTAAATATAATCGAACAAAATGGGGATTTACATATTTGGATACAATAAAACATTTTGAAGATGATATGTATTATGATGTATTTATCCCTTTACATAAAATAGAGGTTCCTGTAGCTTAAAGGTGAGCAACTTACGTGGGAAGGAGTTGGTTCGATTCCAACCAGGAACCCAAGTATAAGGATTATTCTAAAATTTTAAATAATTTATTATGAGAGATCTATTATTAGAGATTTTTGCTATTGTTTTATTGTTAATGATTGTCTCTGCTACAATAGGAGATGGTAAATTTTATAACAAATGTATGAAACGTATAGATGCATTTGTTCATTGTGATACAGTAGAAATTCGTAAGTAAGATTAATGGAAAACAAGTGGATTAAACAAGGAGGCAACTATAAGATAGTTCCCTCTTCAATTTCAGTAGAAAATAACATACCTGTAGCAGTTTATACTATAGATGTTAATCCTATGTCAGGAGAATTTTCTTTAAGTTATATTGCAGACCAATTTGAATTTGATTTTGAAGTACTAGGTCTTGAAGAAAAGTTTATTAATCATGTACTCAAATCTTATGAGAATACTTCTGGTAATTTTGGAGTACTTCTAAATGGAGTAAAAGGATCAGGTAAGACCGTTTCAGCAAAAATTTTAGCTAATCGGCTGAACTTACCTGTAATATTAGTAGACACTGCCTATAAAGGTATAGACTCTTTTATTGCAAGTCTTAATTTTGAATGCATTCTATTTTTTGATGAATTTGAAAAGAATTTTAATCCTAAGAGTGATATAAATATCCTAACTATTATGGATGGTGTTTATAATTGCTGTGCTCGTAAGGTTTTTATTCTTACTACCAATGAATTAAAAATTAATCACTGTTTACTTTCTAGACCCTCTAGAATTAGATATAAGAAGGAATTTACTAATATTAGTTTAGAAGTAATTAATCATCTTATGGATAAATTCTTAGAAGACCAAAGTATACGGGAAGATTTATTTACATATGTAATAAACCTTGAAGTATGTAGTGTTGATATAATCAAGGCTATTATTACTGAATTGAATATTCATGGTAAAGAGGAATTTAATTATATTAAAGAAATATTTAATGTTTCCGCAGCAAATGTATATTATAATTGTATACTAGCTAGGGAAATTTACTATGATTATGATAAGAAGGTTGATATAACTCGCACTTTAGATGACGCCATACGAGATCTTATGCTTAGAAGTAAGTTAATGAATAAACCTGAACTTACTCCAGAAGAGAAAAAGGTAAATCTAAAATTAGACGATAGCAAAATTTGGAAATGTACTTATGATTTTCCTTGCCATTTCTGGGAACTTAAGAAAGGAATGTTTGCTTGTGGAGGAGTTGTCCTTGATATCTTAGTAGAACAACGTATAATAACTATTATGGATGATTCAGGGAATAAAATATACGTTTACATACAACCTACTTATAATTATAACTCTTATATTGGAAATACATTAATTTAAAAAATTTATTAGACAATGAGACTTTCATATTTGATTAGAAATAATGTGTGTGAAATGAATGGTGTTTGTATTGAAACTGGGGATACTTTCCAAAGAGATGCTCGTAGTTATCCCTGTTTTCATGCAGCTTTTGAATTTGTAACCAGATACACTGGTAAAACTTATAACATTACATACAAACTTCATATGAAAAGACAATGTGATGAGTATTACAATAATTTTGTAGTACTTTCTAAGGCTGATATGATGAAATTGTTGAATTCAATGAAACATGTGATTCCTTTTAAGTACCATTTTATTGATCATCCTGATGAGTATGTACTTAAAATGTCTCTAGTGGGTACAGCATTGCAACATAAAGGCTTGCTTATGTTAAGTCGTATGTTGTTTGAATATCCACATAATTTGTGTGCTGCCGATGTTCTTAAAATTAAAAAAGCGGGACATCTAGGAGATATTAATTTGAAGCACCTAACCTTAATAAATCTATATACTCTCTGTATCTCTTCAGCCCCTTGGTATTCCGAAGGTGAATGTATTATTAGTGGGCAAAATCCAGAAATGATACCTACTAAGAAATTTCAAAAAGCACTTAAAAGTAAGGTATCTAAAAGGAAGATTTCTAAAATTATTCCTGCTAAAGCCTATGACAAAGTACATTTTTCAAATTGGGGAGATACTGTAGAGGAAGCTTTCTCTGAACCTAGAATTAATGAGCGACTTGAAGCTTATACAACTAATTTAAAACGTAATCTTAATGCGTAAAAAAATATATTGCCCTAAATTTCTCACAGGAACTGAGTTTGATTGGATTAATAATGTAGAAGCAGTTGATAATCCAGAAAAGGCTGATATAGTTATTTTTAGTGGAGGAGCAGATATTAATCCTGCTTTGTATGGATGCAAAAAGCACTTTACTACATATTTCAATGAAGCTCGAGATACTCTTGAAGTAAATTGTTATAATAAACTATCACCTAATCAGTTGGTTATAGGATTATGTAGAGGAGCACAATTGATTACAGCTTTGAATGGGGGTAAACTTATTCAAGATGTAACTGGACACACTAGTGGTCCTCATTATATAACTAATAAGGATACTCAATTTAAAATAGAATCTATTCATCATCAGATGATGTATCCCTTTGATATGGATAAGAATGTTTATGATATTCTTTTCTGGTCTAAACAGCTTAGATCAGAACATTATTATGGCGATGGAATAGGAACTCCCCCATGTGAACCAGAAGTTATTCTATATCATAATACTAATGCTCCGACAGCATTAGCAATTCAAGGGCATCCTGAAATGATGGGACATTGTGAAGCACATGCAGTATTTAATGATATTATTAAACATATATGTTAATAGTTGATATTTCAAATATGAAGGAGGATGCTTCTTATGGGACTTGTCCATATTGTGGTGAAGAAGAGCCTCCAATTCCTGGATATGAACAGGCTTTATTAGAATTAGAAGCTTATGAAGAATCTCCAGAGTATTTTTCCAAGAGAGCAGAACTTATGAAAGATGTTCCTCTTGATAAGTGGTATGAAGTAGATGGAGTTAAATATCCGTATGAAGCTAATTATCAAGGAATGAATGATGCTTATGCTCATTGTAATTATGGTGTAAATTCTTGGTGGAATGAGATACATTGCTGCCCTAAATGTAAAAAAGAGTATTATACAGTACACGAGCATTAGTTAAAATAAGTTAATACTATTGGAGATTTTAAATAAATATATAACATAGTTTGTTGTAATTAATATTACAATATATCCTTACTTTTATGTAAGGATTCATGCGGATATAGCACAACGGTTAGTGCTCCAGTCTTCCAAACTGGAGATGCGGGTTCGATTCCCGTTATCCGCTCTTAAATCATTGCAGTGTTAGTATAAAGGTTATTATGTAGGCTTCCCA
>CAVAQB010000117.1:0-6062 GCA_963590725.1 Anaeroplasmataceae bacterium
AAATATTTAGCTAAAAACAACTTAAAATTAACCAAAAAAGATTAAAATCCACCTATCATTTCAGGTACTTTCATAGGATTGACATTAGTTTATTATATAAATATAATAAACTTAGGATTTATCTAGGAGGTGTTTCAAATGGCTACAAATTATGCAAGAATGCACGAAAAAGAATATGACAAATTAATCATTGAAAATGAAACACTTCAAAAAGAAATCAAAAGATTAAAGAGTTTTGAAAGCACTATTGATACATTAACTACGAAAATTGATAAGGCTATTGAAATTAATGAAAAAAACTCTGAGGAAATTGAAAGATTAAAAAACAAAAATAAAAAGGATTCTTCTAATGCATCAAAGCCATCATCAACAAATGGTAGTAAGATTGTTCCTAATAATAGAGAAAAATCAACTAGGTCTAAAGGTGGACAATTAAATCATATAGCCCATACATTAAAGTCAAAAGATGTTAAGGAGCTTATAAAAAATAAAAGTAATGTAAAACTTGTTCAAAAGGTAATTAATGATATGGAGAAAAAATATCCTAAATATGTATTAGACTTAGTTGTTAATGCATTAGTAACAGAAAATACTGATTGTAATATAGACAAATTAAATGAGGTTCAATATGGAGATAATATAAAATCATTAGTAGTACTATTAGCTACAGATTGTTACATGTCATATGATAGAATTGTAGCCTTTATTAGTGCGCTGACAAATAATACAATTAATTTATCTAAGGGTACAATGGTAAATTGGATAAATGAATTTTCAGCAAGTATTAAAACAGAAATTACTACAATAGAAAATGATTTATTAAAGGGACATTATATGCAAGCCGATGATTCAAATGTAAAAGTAAACGGAAAAAATTGTTATCAATTATGTTTATGCAATAAAAAATCAGTATTATTAACTGGAAGTGAAACCAAAAATAAAGAAGCTTGGGATACAACAATTGTACCAAAATATATAAATATATTAATAAAAGATGGTACAAGAGTTTTTGATAAGTATGGATTAAAACAAGCACAATGTAATGTTCATATCTCCAGATATCTAAAAGGGTGTTATGATTTAAGCAATGGCAAACATAATATTCCATTGGAAATTAAATCATTATTAAATGATATTAATGAGCATAGGAAGAAACTAATAGAATCAGGCGTAAACACTTTTACAAAAGAGGAAATAGATGGATATTATAAAAAATATGATGAATTAATTGAATCGTGGGGGAAATCGTTAGAAGGTGAATCTGAAATAATTTATAAAGAAGAAATTCAGTTGTACAATCGAATGAAAGAAAAAGATAAGGAAGAAATATTATTTTTTATTGAAGACTTTGATATACCTTTTACAAATAACAATGCTGAATCAATGCAGAGAGGAATGAAAATAAAACAAAAAATAGGTAAATTCAGATCATTTGATGGATTAAAGGAATGTTGTGAAATTAAAAGTTTTATATTAACCTTAAAGAAAAGAAAATTATCTATTATAGATTCGATAAAGAAAGTATTCGCTAATGAGCCAGTACTAGCATAAAAAGCCAATGGATGGTTACACAATTATGTTTTTTGTGTAGGACTTTTCCATTGGCTTTTTATGCTTATTTTCGACTGAACTGTAACTGTTATGGGCTTTTTTTAGACCGGATTTCAAAAATTTAACTCGTAATTTTGGTTTTAACTAAGCCATTACCTACATTACTGTAAGATCTTATTAATACTAATTAATTATTAAAATGTTAATTTGAAGCATTCCTGATTTCAAAATAAAAAGAAAAAATTATTCAATTATAGCATCTAGCCAAATTATCCACAAATGCAATCTAATCTTTTTACCTCAAAGCTAAGATTGTCGCCTACTTTTATATCAAAAGGGACGTCATCAACCTTAATCTCAATACCAAATACTGAAACAATTGCAAGATTGCTTTTAATACTTACAATCTTTCCAATAAGAATATATAGATTATCATTTTTTATTATACATTCGCATTCAATTGTTTTTTTGTGGTTATAGGGCAAAAATGCTTCAATAGTAACAATGCTTGACAACCTTTTTTCTTTTAAAAACGGACAATACGTAAGCAATGAGTGATTATCATTTTCAAATTTAATATCAGCTTCATGCGATTCTTTATCATAATTCACTATAGATATATTCGTATTATGCCACCAACCAAGGTATTATTTTGGCTAATTCAGAAACACTTCTAATTCCAAAAGTTGTAACATAAGAACCGTCAGATGCCATACCTACAAACGCATAGTTTTCTTTGCCATTTACACAAAAAAATAATACCTATTTAATATACTTTCAAGATTTTTAGAGCAATATCATTGCACTCATCGATATCTTTTTTAAATTCTTCACCAAAAAAATTAACAAAAATATCATATATAATTTTTCCCAAATCGATATAGTTCATCTTGTTATTCTCACTAATTACACTGACAATTTGTTTTATTTCCGGTAGATACTCATCAGTAGGGCAAATATTTAATAAATTTATAGGATCCCATTCATTTATAATTGAAATTATTTCATCCATAGAATTCCCCACTACTATAATCCTAGTAATCTCAATAAAGTTAGCATTGTTTCATCGAAGTAAGCACTTGAATAAGCAGCTATTAGTTTCCCAGTTGAATCAACAACAGCTGCTCCTTCTTTTGTAACCAATAAATATTTATTTCCTGGTTGCAGAAAAGCTTTTCCGTTTTTTACAATATTACTTACTGTATTTTGGCTCAATCCTCTTTCAGCCATTCGCGATGTAGCATGATTTGTAGTTTGACTCCAATTTATAGAAATCTTTGGATTTTTTGTATATTCTCCAAGTTTTCCAAATTTATCCCCATATTTAATAGTGTTTCCTGAAGTAATGTGTTTGACCATGCAAGATACTCCATAACTAATTCCTGAAGTAACAGCACCAACCACTGCTCCAGTGGTCGCATAACAAGCAATAGCCTCCCAATCTATATAACCATCTTCTAAATACGTAGCAATTCCAGCTGTAATTGCACCACCCATTGCATCTACAGCAACACCTATGCAAACTGCAGTAACTAATTGACCACCAGGAACAACCGCACAAACAGTGCCAACAACAGCACATGCTGCAACAGTTACAATTGTACCTATTTTACCAGCAGTTGTATTCCAGACCTTTTTCAATTTAGACCAGAAGCCACAATTATCAATCATTCCAGCTTCTTCCATTTCGCTTAATAATAATGTTTCTCCATCGCAGTCAAATACTACATCATAATTTAAATCTTCATCCATAATAATGACGCCATAAATGGTATCAATAAGTGAAACTTCTTCTCCAGCTATTAAAGATACGCTTAATGAAACCATCCCATTTTCATAATCGTAAGTACAACTATATTTTGTTAACACTTCATTATCTATTGTCTCATCAGATATCAAATCAAATTCATATAATTCAGATAACTTAACAGCGTCGTATCCTATGAAATCAACCTTATCATCTGAAAAGTTTAATTCATATGAATCAAATTTCTTAAAATAAGAATTTGCATCTACATTATTTTCAACCAATTCTACATTTCTTATTGGTGTATCAACATTATTATTACCACCATTATTATTTGTTAAGCATATTGCAAATAATGCAATCATGCACACACTTATTAAAATGCTTAATCTTTTTATTAACCCTCTCATTTTAATCTCCTATATATTCTTTTACTATTCTTACTGGTATAGAATATACAAATCCATAATTAACAGTATTTGATAAATCCTTTGTTCTAAATGTAGTGATTCCTATTAGTCTTCCTTTCTTATCTAATAAGGCTCCTCCACTATTACCACTTGCAATATCTATATCAGCTTGTATTACTTTTCTTGATATTTCATTATAAATAATATTTACTTCAGGTACACTTATTATTCCGCAACTTATACCTATTCCATAATTTGATGTATTACCTATGGCATATACAATATCTCCATAAGTATATGTATCTTTTGAAAAGGATATTGGACTATATTTTATATCATCTTTTATTTTTAAAACGGCTAAATCAAGTTCATTATCCATTTTAACAAACTCTGCTTCCATATAATCTTCATCTTTAGCAAATCTTATTTCATATGTTTCAAATGTCTTTATTTCTCCAAGTGTTGTATATGATACAACATGAGCATTAGTTATTAAATACCCATCACTAGAATATATAACTCCACTACCATATGATTCACCAACATCAGATGTTGTAGCTTTAACTTCAACAACTGAATCAATATTATTTTTAAATATTTCAGTTGAATCAATAGGTTTATTATTGCCTATAATTAAAGTGATAATTATACCTGTTAATACAATACTATTTATTATTGATACTATCAAAATAATTATATAACTTTTCTTCATATAATTTAATAACTTCCCCTCCCTCCATAATTATATGACAGGTTAATTTTAATTTATTTTATATAGATTTACAAGCCACTTGTGAATTTTTTATAAAACAAGTAAGTATTAATCACTCAAAATGTACCAAATGCTAGTTCCATCTATATTGCTTGAAAGCATTAAAAAGCCTTAACAAAGGCATTTTAACTAAAGATAGTATTCCGGTCGTTCAAACAATATAGGTGGATTTAGTTATTACTAGTATGGTATTCATTAAAATAGGTAGTTTGTGTCAGATTTTGTGTCACATAATATAGATGGATTCGAATTAATTTAATTTGATTTCCAAATAATATAGATTGATTTAAATCGAATTTTGTTCAATATAGATGGATTTTTACTAGGCTGGGATTTCCTCCAAAACCTTTGGTTCGGGTTCGAATCCTGATACCCCTGCCATTTAAATTGATAATTTAGTCATCATTTTTTTGTTTATGAAGATTAAAAAACAATCAACTGTTCATTGATTGTCTTAACAATAATAATTCAAATATTCTTTTAATGTATTGAAGCCATTCTATTTGGCTTCTTTTTTTAATTTTAATATATCATCTATATTATTGACATCTCCTATTGTGATTTATAAACTAATTATGATTTCAATAAACAATATAGCAAATATTCATTAACTAAAATGAATCCTTTTGAAGTTAAATATTCTTTAATATTTTTACGTTGATTTTCGATACTTCTACTTTCATCATTATCAGATTCATCTTCTCTTGACAATCTAGCATATAAGGCAAATCTAACATTATTTTTCATTGTTAACATAATCAATAAATCCTCCCACCATATCATTAATTTTAGGATAATGAATCTTTACAGATACATCTTTATTTCTTGGAGATTTAGTTACTTCTATTTTCGTTATCAATGAACCTATAACTTTAGTACTTGTAAGCTCATCATTTTTTAATGATTCTAAAATATTAATTAATGCATAGGCTTCATTAGTGTAATTTCTAGTTTCAGAATCCTTACACAAATTATTATAATTAATTACTAAGGCTCCTATTTTATCTTCTGTATCAGCTTTAAATGTTTTATAGTCATTTACATCTAAGTCACCAGAAATATATAGTTCCTTAGCACGTGATAATTTACCTTCTAATTCCTTTTTTGATGAAGAAAAGAACGTTTCTTACCTTCAATAGAATTTAAGTAATTAACATCATAATGTGAGGTTAATTCATTTGCATATGCTATAAATTTATCTTTATTAGATAAGACAATATCAAATAAATCAGATAATTCTTTCTTAACAATTTCATTTAAATCCTCACGATTAATATAAGCTGATGATTCACACTCTTTATTTCTACAATAATAACGATATTTACTAGCTGATGTATTTCTATCTTTTCGTTTGCAAAATGATAATCTTTTACCACAACAACCACAAACAATTAATCTTTTATAATTGTTTTCTTCTTCAGGCGTATGTAAGCATGCGTACATATTAAGAATTTGTTGACAAGTATCAAATTCCTCTTGAGTAACTAAAGGCTCAAATTTATTTTCAAAAATATAAGGATTTTGATTTTTCGTTATTTTTTTACTTTTAAACGAATTTTTTAAAGTTTTTTGAGTTATATAG
>CAVAQB010000118.1:0-3771 GCA_963590725.1 Anaeroplasmataceae bacterium
GTAACTAGGATTTCATCAAGTACGTTATCTGATTTAATTTTTAAATCAAGCGCAAGTTCTGATTTAAGATTATATTTATTAGACACATATTTTTGAATATCCAAAAGCATTTAACTCACATCCTTAATTAATTATTAACCTTTTTAATAATTTCCTTAATTCGTTTAATTGTATCCTTTGTAGATAAAGAGATTTCATCCTTTTTAACTTTTTTTAATCCTTCATAAGGAATAGTCTCAACTTCTACTGCGTGTTTACGTTTTGATACACTAACATACTTATAACATAATTGTCCTGCATAAATATCATAAGGCATTTCATCACTATTTGAAATTCCTGCCTCATTATTACCATTAAAGGCAACTGAATTACATGCGATATATTGCGTGTCATCCATATATTCAGGGTCTATTCCCTTTCTTTTTAAAACAGTAAAATCATCATATACATTAGGATACTTTACATAGCCATTCCAGAATGGTACATAAACATCAAATCCATCAAATGTTTTAACATTGATTTCATATGACTTAATATAATCATCGTTTGCGTAATATTGAAAATCAATAGGTTCTCCTACCGCATTATAAATTACATAATCCTCATCAACAGGAGTACTACCTACACTAGGGTTCTTATGAGCCTTTTTAATTTTAAAAGTCTTATTCTTTCCGTATAATTTATCAGTTGCGTAATCAAAAGCCAATTCAAACTTATCGAAAATAATAGGATCCTCATTTTTCATATATAATATGAAGACAATATTTTTCTTTCCTATTTTTATTTCTTCTTGAGCCTTATCTTGATATTCAACAATTTTATTAAGTTCTACTTTTAATCTTTCGTTCTCTGTATTTTTTAAAAGATATAGATAAGCATCTCTTTTTTGCCTAAGGCTATTTTTAGAACCCATAATAATCTTAGCCTTCTCATAATCACTAAATTCCCAATTTAGTTCCTTACACTTAGCTACAAGATCATCATTTTTAATAAAATCATAAATATTAAACTCCATATGAAGTACCTCAATTTCTCATTTTATTATATTATACATCAAAAAAGTATTTTTTATTGAAATATTTTTATCTTATTTTTTAACGTGTAAAAAAATCAAAAAAAGGATCAACAACTATATTTATAAAGTCGTTAATCCTTAATGTTTTAATTATTTTTTAAATATTTATTTGGAATGGCTTTTGTAACAGCTAAAGCCAAAGCGCCATCACCTATATGGCATGATACGGAAAGTGATAGTGGATTCATAACTATATCACTCTCGGAAATATTAAATCTTTCTGCTACCTTCTTTCTAAATTCAAAAGGTAATGTAAGATCAGTTCCTGAATAAGCAATTTCAATATGATTGTTATTTACTAGTCCATCAATATCCTTTAAATAGCCAGAAATATTATCATATACGGCATCCATCATAATATCCATCGCATTTTCCATAGTTCTATTACGCATTTTAAACTTATCAAGCTTATCGCCTTCGATAATTAAAATTGGCTTTAATTTAAGCATAGTTCCAAGAGCTGCGGCTGCTGGTGTAATTCTTCCACCTTTTTTCAAATATTTTAAAGTACCAACAGTAATATAAATATCTGAATTTGACATCATTTCAATTGATATATCATTAATTTCTTTTGCGCTATATCCTAAATCTCTTAAAGTCATCGCATCAAGTACTGCTTGTCTTTGCGTTACAGAGATTCTTTTATTATCACACACAAATACCTTACCTTCATATTCAGGCTTATGTGATGCGCTTAAGGCAGTCTCACATGATTTTGAAAGTCCTGAAGACATTGGATAATATATAACACTATCATATCCATTTTCAAAAGCTTCGTTCCATAACGATTCAACATAGGCAATCGATGGTTGTGATGTTGAAACTACTGTATTATCATCTTTTAGAAAATCATAAAACTGTTCTTGAGTAAGAGTAATATCTTCTAAATATTCTTCTCCATTTATAGTAAAAGGCATAGGTACAACAACTATATTTAATTCCTTTGCCTCAGCTTGTGTAATTCCACTGTTAGAATCTGTAATTATTGCGATTTTTTCCATACTTTAAAATTCCTCCAAATACAAATCTATGGTGATTATATCAAATAGAGTATTTTGTGTCAAGTACACTTGACATATTTGTTAGTTGGGTATTTATTTCTATTGATCTAGAATTATAATTTGCACCAATTCAAGCTTTTAATGCATATTTAAACATTATCGCATATTTTGTATCATTAACATATGATTAAATGCTTAATAGATGGTAAAATCACAAACATCTTTATTTTATACCAAGACTTGCAAATACCTTAAATAATTCACTATTATTCCTATATTTTATACTATTTATTCCAAGATCATCTATTCCAACCAAATTCTTATCACTATCATCTATAAAATAAATATGCTTAATATTCTCGTCTTTAAAAGAATTAACGCACACTTCATAAAACTCGTGTTCAGGTTTACGCATATGGTATTCCCATGAATTAAATGATTTATCAAAAAGTTTAGTGAAATAATCTTTATCACCATACAAAAGTTCTACATAATCTTTAACTACATTAGTAAGTAAAGCCAAGTGATATTTACCTTTTAATGATTTAATATAGGAAATTAATTCATCATTAGTTTCAAGCATTTCCTTCCACTCTCTTACTATAGTTTCTTTTGGTATATTAAGCCCTGTTTCTAATTTATCTAGAAGCTCATATACATTATATTCTCCCTTATCTACCCCATTATAATATAATGCCTTTAATTTTTTAGCTTCCTCTTCATCGTATCTTTTTTTAAACCACCTTGGAGATATTTCTGTACAAAGCACTCCAAAACAATCAAATATTATTAATGTATCTTTCATTAAATCATATCCTCAATTTCTTTTTTATTTAATCCTTCTCCAATAATAATTACTACATCCTGTCCTAATTCTATTGGCTTTATAGTGCTTTCATTATTTGTAATATTTAGAGAATACCACGTGTCACACTCTTTAACAAATCCTTTAATTCTTATAATGTTTCCATACTTATTTGTTTTAAAAAGCATCTTAAGCTTATCTATATTTGATAACCTTAAATGTCTATCCATTATATATAGTGAATCAAATGAATTGTTATCCATAATTTGTTTATGAATATGCTCGTAAGTATAATACCCTGAATTAATTATAAGATCCATATTTAACTCATCAAAATAAATAATGTCTTTTTCATCAATTACTCTATCACACATATATTCTTTAAATATATCATTAATATAATTAAGATTTACTACTTCGTCCTTAACTCTTTTTGTGACAATAATTTTAGAAGATGGTGCCATCTCACTTACTAATATATATTTTGCATCATCTGATAACTCTTTTGTATTAATATCATATATATTAAATACATTACCTATTTCATAATAAGAGATGATTTTATCTTCATAAAGTGAATCAAAAAATTCAGAAGTATCATATATACCTGATGGTTCTACAACTACTCTTGTATACCCACACATCGCAATTGATATAAGTTTTGTTTGAAATCTTCTTATGTGGCACGAATAATCACATCCACCCGCAACCATATAAACATCACAGAGTTTATTTACAAGTAGAGCGTCTACATTAATTGCGCCATAATCATTTTCAATCACGCATACATTTTCACCCTTTGATTTAAGGTATTTAACATATTCATTTATAAATGTTGTTTTACCAGATCCCAAAAATCCTGTAACCAAATCAATTTTAATCATCTATAT
>CAVAQB010000118.1:3781-6055 GCA_963590725.1 Anaeroplasmataceae bacterium
TATATTTCACTCTATTTCTAATAAATTTGCCACATAAATAATATACAACTATCAATCTAATTTTATCATAATATTTTATAAATTTAAAATTATATCATTTCTAATCGCACAATTCTTGCGATAATGTTTAATAGTTGTATAATACATGTGGTGATAAAAAATGAAAACTCGTGATTTATCTAAGGGTACACCTTGGAAGGTTTTAATATTATTTGCGCTTCCAATGATACTTTCAGTAACACTCCAACAAATATATAACATTGCAGACTCAGCTATAGCTGGGCAAATGATATCTGACCAGGCACTAGCCGCTGTATCAGCATCATATCCTATAACTATGATTTATTTATCAATCGCAACAGGACTTGGAGTAGGTGCTGGAGTTATTACATCAAGATATTTTGGTGAAAAGAATTATAAAGATACAAAAACTACTATTTATACTTCGCTTCTATTTACATTAATTCTTGCGATTATAATGGTAATATTCGGAATTTTAATATCGCCTCTTACTCTTAGGCTGATTGATACTCCAAAAGATATATTTAATGATTCTAAAATTTATCTAGAATTTTATTGTGGAGGTCTTGTATTTACATATCTTTATAATGTGATTACTTGTATATTCCAATCTCTTGGAAATTCAAAAACCCCATTATATTTCTTACTATTTTCAACTATATTAAATATATTTTTAGATATATTATTTGTAGGTCCTATTAATCTTAATGTATTAGGACTTGCGCTTGGTACATTTATAGCCCAAGGTATAGCCATGATACTTTCTCTTATATTCTTAATTATAAGTATTAAAAAAGTATTACCTACAAATGAGAATGTAGTTATATTTGATAAATCTATTTTAAAGAATGTTTTACTAATAGCTATACCATCTATTATTCAAGGTTGTACTATTTCAGTTGGTAATTTCTTTATCCAACGTTTAATTAATTCATATGGTTCTGACCTTATCGCAGGATATGGTGCCGCATACAAGCTTTGTTATATAGTAGTAAATATATATACTGCATATTCAAATGCCATATCAAATTATACATCTCAAAACCTTGGTGCTGGTCATCTTGATAGAGTGCTTAATGGATTTAAAGTATCCCTTCTTATATGTATAATATTTAGCGCTATAATGAGTGTGTTATTTGTCTTAATACCAGAAATATTGCTTAAAATATTTATGGATAATGACGCATCACAAGCTGCGATTAAATATGGTAAATCATTTATATATATAGTCGCTCCATTCTACTTCTTCATGGGCCTTAAAATACCATCAGATGGTGTTATAAAAGGAGCTAAAGACATGAGAGAATTTATGATTTCAACATTTGTTGATTTAATACTTCGTATTATATTATCATATATATTCTCTAGCCATTTTGGATACAAAGGCATATTTGCCGCATGGCCAATTGGTTGGGGTGTTGGATGCCTATTCTCTTTAACTTTCTTCACTTTAGGAAGATGGAAAAAAATAAATGGTTTCTATAAAAATAAAAATTCAGATATTAAAAGCCTAGAATAAGTCTAGGCTTTCTTTTTATTATTCTTCTATTTTATTATCTTTATTGACTAATCCTAAAATACCAAGTGAAAAGAAATAAAGCGTTAATCCTAAAAATATTCCACCACATACATCAGTTATATAGTGCATACCACTTTTAACTCGAAGGATTGAAACTAAAGCTATTAAAATAATTGATACCGCAAGTAGTAGATATTTAACCACATTATTTTTAAGCTTTGATGATAGATAATATAATCCACCTAAAATAAAGAATGTTGATACAAAAACATGAGTTGATGGAAATGATGATTCTCTTTCTGTTGTAGGTCTTATATTTATTTGAATAACTTTATCAAAGAAAATCCATAAAATTATTGATAACACAACAAAGCACCCAAACACAAGAATATATTTATCTACTTTAAATAAACTTTTATTTAAAATAAGTTCATATATTCCCATACCTACTAGTCCAAATAATATTATAAATGAGAAATAAAATATTATATCAGACATTTTATCAAGCGTTTCATTATATTTATAATTAACTATATTATTAAATGAACTTAAGCCAACACTATCAAGCGATTCGCTAATTACCCCTTTATCTACATTAAGTAAAATAATTAGTAATATGAATGCCAAAAAGAAAGCACTGCCTAGTATAAAATTTAAATATTTTTTCATTTTTCACACCTCTTAAACAAACTAATTAAAATATATTTTTAACTTCTCTATTTTTTAAAAAGGAA
>CAVAQB010000119.1:0-6039 GCA_963590725.1 Anaeroplasmataceae bacterium
GAGCCACATTCTTATTCTTTTTCTATTTTTAGTTAATTTTTTTAAAACGTTTATTTTCTATATTTTTAAATAGTTAGTATTAAGTCAATTTTTTTTATAATTAAAATACTTATCAAAAAAATTAATTTATATTTTAACCTACAAAAATTATTTTATTATGATAATCTAAATATTTTTCCATTTCAATTTTATATTTAATATCATATTTAACAGAATCATCTATATGAAGTTTTTCAAAATTGTCTTTACTTACCATCGAAGATACCAACATTTTTCCTTTTTTATCAAATGTTATTAAACCACTATCAAATAATCTATCAAATGTAGCACTTAATAATAGTCCATTATTTACATCTACTCTTTCTTTATTATCACAAACAACCCAAGGTTTAATATGAGAAGCAACTAATACTTGTGAAATATTAGTACCTGTAACAATACAGGATTTATTGTATTTTTGTATAAGTTTATCTCTGTATAATCCTTGTCCTCTCCTAGCTTTAATTATAACTTCCTTTTCGGTAGATGTTAATGTTTTATCATTCTTAACAATTAATTCTTCCGCTTCTTCTTGTATACCAATATCAGAGTTTAAATATACATAGCATCTATACCTTTTAAGAGCATTACTATACATCTTTTTTCCAATTGTATCTTTTTCAATAAAAGAAGGTGTTTTAAAAATAACCGAAATTGCTAAATCAAGTTCATGTATGTTCATATTCTCCAAAGGTTTAGAAATTACTTTTTCATCATACATAATTTTAGATGTAATTCTAAATCCACTTTCATAATGTTCAGCAGTTCGTTTAGAAAGTGGTAATCCTTTCTTTGTAGTAGCTGTTCCTAACCATTCTAAAAAAGTCATAAAATTCTCCTATAATCATAGTGACATTATCTTATTAGATTTTATAAATGAATAATAACTAGACATATTACTAAAAATTAACAATCTTTTATAATTTTAAGAAATTCATCAACATTTAAAGATTTAGCTAAAGAACAATCAACATCATATTTAATATTTGTTACACCGTTAGGCGCTGGAATATTAATTTTAGGTAAATCATTAGCATCATAAATTTTAAAATCATTATATGCTTTTAATTCTGCAATTTTTAATCCAGTATTTTCTTTTTCGATTCCACAACGTTTCATTAACTTATTTAAAGCTAATATACTATCAGGATTATCATATAAACTTATTACGTTTTGAAATATATCAAATAATGATAATCCTTCTTTTGATTGCTCTAACATAATTGAAACAACATAAACTTTAACATCATCTCTAAAAATTTGATTATGTTTAAAAGTATGAATTCTTTTTTCAGAAGCTGTACTTTTAATTTCAATTCTTATATTTTCATTTATTTCTATATCGTGTTTAGAATAAAAATTTTCATGATATTTTTCTGTAATCTTTGTATATCCTAAATCAAATAAATGCTTTATAGTAAGAAGTTCACCAAAGACCCCTACTTGAAATGAGAATAATTCTTTTTCAGGAGTAGTCTTAAAATAATCTTCAATTGAGGTAATTAGCATATTCAATTCATTACCTGATATAGGATTAATTATTTTTTTAAAAACATAGTTATAAATAATTTCAAATTGGTTGCAAGAATAAACATCATTTTTTTTAGCAGTTAATACATGAAAATAATATGGATTATTTTCAAAATACAAAACCGAATCAATTTGAACATTTAAATTATCAGTAGAATATAAAGTTACTACTTCTTTCATAATACTATTTTTAATCAAAATAGTTTGAAATCCCTTTTCATCTATACAAGGAATAACATTATTTAAATCAATTTCTTCCTTTGAAATATTTGAAATATATTTAAATTTATTCATAATAATTATCTCCTGTAACATATCTTACATTGAAAGCAGTAATAGGATTATTTAAAGCAAGAACAGGAATAATATCAAATGAATTTTCTTTATCTATATAAACAGGATGTATTTGAATATGCAAAACTTTTTCTAAATCAGGTAACGACTTATCACCAGGGTATTGTGTTCCATTATCGTATGATTGTGGTAATTCCTTAATAGCTTTTTTATTTGCAATTGCAGAACGATATTCTCCAGTTTTATAACGCATCAATACAACGGAAATAATATCTTCATAAGATCCATTTTGAATTTGCTCTAATATTTTTTTAAATGAATTTGGTCCAAATTTACTTCCTCTTGGGAACTCATATTTACTTAAAAATTCATTATATAATTCAGAATATTTCATTTTTATAACAAAATGATGTTGATATGAACTATTCCCATATTGTTTATCTAATCCAATCATTTTGTATTTATTATATAAATTTTTATATAATTGTTGATTCTTATTTATTTGTTCATGAGTTAAATCTATGGATTTATCATATTCATAACCAGGATTTACTCTTTCAATATTAATAGTTTTACTAACAGTTGTTCTTGTAAGTCTTAACTTATCATTTTTTAAAGTAAACATTCTAGGAAATTTCTTTATATCTGTTTTTGTTAAAAGAAATGCATTAATTGAAGTCCGCATATCATTTTCATTTTCAACTGTATCAATAAACTTTTCTTTTAATTCTTTAGTCATATATACTCTGCAAACATCAAAATAGGAACTTTTATATCCAAACCATCTCGCTCTTTGATATAAAGTATCTATTTGAGTAATTTTAGAATCTCTATACATATAAGTTACAATTAAATTTTTAATTGTAAGTCCTCTTCCTAACATATTTCCACCAACATATATTTTATATTTACTTGTATCGTGTCTTTCTTCTTCTATGCTCTGCTTTCCTGAAGTTGAAACATTATACTCAAAAACATTAATTGATTTTAATATTTCTTTTAAATTTTTCAATGTTTTAGATTTAAAATCTTCGTAACTTTTAAATTCATTAATTAAATCATTACCAGAAGAATAAATATTATTGTACAAACTATCAAAAGAAATATTTTTTATGTCATTTAGCCCTTCTTTTATGTAGTTTAATTGATCTTTAACTTTTTCATTAACCATAGATTGAACTTTTGTTAAAGATGAAGGATGAACTAACATAGAAAAATTATTTAAATCATTAGTATAATTTTTATATATTATTGCAAAAATAAAAAAATATAATGCTTTTTTAAACGATTCAGGCGTAGAATAATTAAAGGTGTCACTATCATTAATTTCAACAACATGAGGATTAGAATATACATCATGAAATGAATTACCGCCTGTATATCCTTTGCCAGGTTCAACTAATATTGCATAATCTGGACTTAATTCATCAATGGTAGATATTAATAAATTAGCTTGAGGTGTAGCAGTTACGGATAAAAAAGTACAAATATTAATATTGTTTATTATATTTGCCATAACATTATGAGTTCGACCTGCTCTAGGGTTTTTAGTTTTTAATTTGGGAGCACCAGGAGAACATTCATCGCCTTCATCATCAATTATAATTGAAGGTATATTATTTAATTTATTAGAGTACGATTCAATAATTCCTAAATTTGCATTATCCGAACCAACATTTTTTAATGCAACAATTATTACCTTATAACCTTTACTTAGTAATTCAAATGGTTCATCATGATTTTTTGCAGCAATATCTACTACTTTAACTTTTGAATTATTTGCAAATTCATATGATATACGTTCAAAATTTTGATTTTTTAATTTTGTTTTAGTGCCACCAATAACATATGCCAAATTATATCCATTATCAAATGCTAATGCTATCGAACTAATAAAAAATGCAGTTTTACCGCTTTGTACTTTACCCAAACATAATATTTTATTTCTCTTAGGTCCGATTTCTTTAGGATTAATTAAATATTGTAAAGTTTTATAAGCATTAGAAAAAATATGTAAAACATTTTCTTTTGATAATGTTTCAAGCATATGTTCTTCTAATAATATTTTACATTCTCCATCAATTTTAGGAGAAAATATAGAATTATTATTAGATTCACTAACGTATTTATAAAATTCAACATTATCCATAAAAGTCTCCTAATTAGTATTTTTTAATATCTCATTTAATTGTTTAATAACAATACCAGATTTATCAAAATCAAGTCCTCGTCTTGCACAAGATAACTGTGTTAATGCCAAAGATACTGCAAAATCAATAATAAGATCTTTACATTCTTTATTTTTATAATCAGAAAAATATTTAGTCATTCCATTAATAATTACATAATATGAGTTAAAATTCTCATCTTTTTTTTGAACAGAAAGCCAATTATCATCTAAATTATCATTTTTTACTTGTATATCAAATAAATAATCAATACCTTCAAATGTAATTTTAATATTGTTAGCTTCTATATTATCATTTGGAGTAATTGTAACAACTGGTTGATTATTTTCTGCCTCAGCAATATTTATTTTTGTAATTGATTTTAAAGATGAATATTTTTCAGTAAGTTTATTTACACTTTTTTTAGCATCTTCTTGTTTAACAACAGGTTTTATTTCATCTTTTTCTTTTCGCAAATTTCCAGCAGTTTCTTTAATATATTTAACTTCTTTGTTATTTTTTAATGAATTTAAAAATGCCTCTTCCAATCCATCATCCCAAATGAATTCATCTTTATTAAAGGATATTTTCCATTTTTTATCATCAAAGTAAATATTACCAATAACTCTTTGATACTGAAAACTATTTGGTTTACCAAAAATTTCTTGAGGACGATAATTTAATTGAATTCCGCGTCCAAATTGATTTAATGTAAATCCTGCATCTGAAGTACTTGCAGTTTTTAATATTCCAATCCATCCATAATATTCATATGTTTCGCCTTTAAATTCAAAAGAATCTTCAAAGTTATTTAAATATTCGCTTCCAGTATCTTTGTTTATTCTAAGTTCAGGATCGATATCTATAATAGGTCTGCCATTAAAGACTATTTCTAAGTTATCATTAGAAATATCATCACTATAAATCAATGCTAATTTTTTTCTTAAACTTTTATCTATAGAATCAGTTAATGGCTTAAATAATTTTTTTATAACTATTTTAGTATAATGTTCAGTTTCTAAAGAATCTGAGATTCTATTTTCAATTTCTTTTGGATTATTTTTCGACCAATCTTCAATATCTATTATAGAATAATATTTTTCTTTAGATCCTAACATTGTTGTTTCAATCGAAAACCATTCACCTAAATATGATGCAGCCGTTTTCAATCCCATACCATATTGAGATCTACTCTTTTCTGAATAATTTGTTCTAGGATTATTCAATTTTATCGCATGTTTAAAATCATCATGACTCATTCCAAACGCATTATCAATAATTACAATTTCTTCACTATTCCAAGTAATTATAATTCTACAAACAGCATTTTTATTTACCTTTTTTAAATCATTAATATGATCATTAAAACTCTGAGTTGTATTATCTATAAACTCAGCAAAAACTCGTTCCATTTTTTGATTCATTCTTTTAAAAACACTAATAATTCCAGAACCCACAGATACATCTTCTTTAACTATTTTATCCATTATCTATTTACCTCCAAATTTTTATCTAAAAATTCAATAAATTTTTTAAAAGTTTGATATATAACTTCAACATTGACTGCATTACCTAATTGCTTATAAGCATTAAACTTTGTTTCGTTAGAAAAATCGTAATTTTCAGGAAAACTTTGTAATTTCCTAGCCTCATTTACAGTTAACCTTCTTTTAAATTTTCCTATAATAGGTACTTGTACCATAGCAACTAAAGTAGGAGATTCAGTTGGTTGTTTAACTCTTATTCCTGATGGTCTAAATTGAATAATTCCTTCATAAACATCATGAATTTTATTTGCTACTTGCCATTCAAACTTTCTATATGTTGGTATCATAGACCTTATATTATATTTTTTAAGCCACTTGTCAATAAATATTTTATTGTCTTTATAAAATTTTCTGTTTTTTAATATAAATTCTTGTTTCCATTCAGGTAAATTACTAATATCATTATTTTTTCCAAATTCATCAGACCAAATAGGAAATCCAATTATTCCTAAGTTTAACCC
>CAVAQB010000120.1:0-5957 GCA_963590725.1 Anaeroplasmataceae bacterium
TTTAGTAATAATAACTATAATGAATATAATAGAGAGAAAGTAAAGAAGAAAGATGCAGAGATGGAAATGTAAGTCTTCATCTTTTTATACAATTAAAATGATTTTTTTAAATTATATTGTATAATGAAATTGTTTATAAAATATAACTTACAAAAGTCGCAAAAGAAAATTTATTTAAGAATAAGATTTAGCATATTAAACAAAATGCTAAATTTATAGTTATAATTTTGATAGGAGGAAATTTATGTGGATAAGCAATATAGATAATACTAACAGTAACATACAAGATAACTATGATGGATGGATTTCTAAAACAAACTTGTGCTTACAAGATTTTGATACTTCATGGAACATCGATAGAACAAATATAAACATTATAGAATCTAATGAAATAATTTATAAGGAATATGGCAGTTATTCTTATGTAGATGTTAAGAATATAATATTAGAAAAATACAATATTGATGAAAGACTTGTCGATGAAACTATAAATGAAATTAAAGAGTCTAAATTTAATATTATTAATGATTTGACTGGTAGTTTAGCTAGAAAGATAATTGAACATAACAATTTAAATGATGACCAATTGTATTCTATTCATGAAGATTTAAAAAAATTATTTGAAAATGTAGGCCCTAAAGTAGTTATTTTAGGTACTTTTTACAATCCTACTAAAACAATAACTTTATATGTTAAAGCTATAGAACAACATGCTAGTAATTTAGGAATATCATATTATCAAGCTTTAGAAGTAACTTTTATTCATGAATTATTCCATGCATTTCATTATAAAAATAATAATGTTGAACTAGTGGAAAGAACTGATTATACTAGTGAAGTAATAAAAGAATCTTTAGCATCTTTTTTTGAGTATGCTTATTGTAGTAAATATGGTTATTCAATATCCGCTAATAACTTAGCGAAAAGTTGGGCCCAGTATTCTGTATATTGTTATCCTTATTCTGGAGCGATTAATTTTAAAAATTCATGGTGCAATTTTGTTGATATATTTGATTTATCATTAAAAGATATGGATAATGCATTAAGACAATTATTAGATGTAGAAATGTTTTATAAGATTAAGAATAAGAAGGATAGATTACCTGAACCTACATATGTGAAAAAATATAATATTGATGAAGAAGATTCTTCAACTTTTGATTCACGATATGATGGAATTATACCTTTAAAAGGAATTAATAAAGTTTATGTTTGTAAAAATAAATTAAGTTATGATAACGAAAAAAGCGGAGGATATTTAAGTGCTCCGGATAAACCTCGCTATAAAATATTAAAAACCGTTCAACCAGGAGATATAATTTTTCATATATTTAAGAATCAATTACATGCTGTAAGTATTGCACAAAGTAGTTATTATATTAAGAGTAATTCAATTTATGTTAATTCTCAATATTATGAATTAAGCAATCCATTAGATATAAGTATATTTAAAAATGATCCTAACTATCCTAATAAAAAAGGTGACACACATTATTTATCGTTATGGAAGGATTATTCATTATTAAATAATATCGTAGGTCTTATTTTAAAGATTTATCCTAATGAACCATTCTTTAATAAAATAAAAGAAATTTTAAATTAAGAGGTGTTTATATGACAAATTTTTCAAATGATTTTAAACCAATATGTGTTGGTGATTTAATTTCTAATAATAAATATAAGTTCAATATTCCTTCCTTTCAAAGAGGATATAGATGGGATGAAAAGCAAGTTATTGATTTGTTGGAAGATATAAAAAGATTTTCTTGCCAAGACAATCAAGGCAATGTTTATTATTTACAACCGTTAATTGTATGTAAAGGCGATAATAACAATGAGTGGTTTGTTCTAGATGGTCAACAAAGACTCACTACATTAAAACTTATTTTGTTAAATCTAAAACAATATAAATCTCAAAAGGTTGCTGATAAAATTGCGAATAATATATATGAGATTGAATATCAAAGTAGAGCTAGTGTTGATTTTAATATTCCTAATAAAAATTTAGATATCAACAATTATTATGTATTTAATTCTAACGAAATAATTAAAAAATGGATTAATAATATAGAAAACACAAGTAATGGCACTGAAATTTTAGAACGCATGTTAAATTGCTTGATTTCTGAAACACCAACTGAAAATGAAAAAACATTAAATAATATTAAATTCATAAAATTTATATGGTATGAAATTGATTCAAATAATAGAGAATTGATTGAACAAATTAAAATTTATAATCGCTTTAATTCAAACAAAATTAAATTAACTCCATCAGAACTCATTAAAGCATTGTATGTTTTAGATAACAAGAAAAATGGCAACGAGGAAAAAATATCTAATTTATTAAATGAATGGAACGCAATAGAACATCAGTTTCAAAATGATAAATTTTGGTATTTATATAGCAATAATGATACTCAAACACGTATAGATTACTTGTTTAATGTTATGTGCAATAATTATAAACCTGATGAGAAAGATTTTGATAAAGCTTATAGAGAATATCAAGAAAAATTTGATAACAACAATGACTTATCAAAGGACTGGGTTAATGTTAAGAATTATTATAATAACTTTATAAAAATATATGAAGATGTTGTTTTATATAATTATTTTGGATTATTAATTTATCTTGATGAAAATCCTAAGGATATTTTTGATATGTTGAATGGCAAAAACAATTACGATAAAGTATGTGATGAACTTTCCAAAACTATAAAAAAGAAAATTTTCAAAAGAAATGATGATTTTGATTCTATAACACAATTAACCTATATTGATAATTATGAATTAGTTAAAAAAATATTATTACTATATAACATTGAAACCTGTAATTCTTTAAATACGAAATTCGATTTCGATAGTTTTTATAAAAATAAATGGGAAATTGAACATGTAGATTCACAAAACAAAACTTTTACATCTAATGAGGCTAAAGTGGAATGGCTGAATAATGTTGGTGAAGCCTTAAAATTAATTCCAAATAGCGACATTTTGATTCAAAGATGTGAGACTACAAAAAAACAAATAGGAAACAACAATATTGATTTAGATGAAATTAAAAAAGAAATCGATGATTTTTTCTGTGAAAAAGATAGTAATGGTAATTGTATTAGACTAGGAGAAGATGAAAAACAAACGATATGTAATCTTGCACTTTTAGATAAAACAACAAACATTGCGTTTAGCAATTCACCATTTCCTGTTAAGAGACAATATTTGGTTAGTCAAAGAATCGAAAAAGGATATTTTGTTCCTATATGTACCGAAAGATTATTTTTAAAGTATTATAATTATACTCAAAACAACGGAACCATAAACTTAGATGTATTTCATTGGACAAAACAAGATAGGCAAAATTACCTAGATGATATCAAAAATAAATTAGCCAAATATTTAAGAGGTGATTAATATGAGCTCAATAAGAAACTTTTTATATTTTAAACAAAACAATAAAAAAATCGTTATTCCACAAATACAAAGAGATTATGCTGAAGGTAGAATGATAGGAAAAGTGCCTGATGTTAGAAAATCATTACTTTCAGATATGATTGCTGCTGTTTGTGAAGATAAGAAAATCGAATTGGATTTTGTATATGGTTATGAAAAAAATAACTGTTTTGAACCGCTTGATGGACAACAAAGATTAACAACGCTATTCTTGTTAACTTGGCTTTTAACCACTGATTTGAATAATGTTAAGGTTAGTGATGAGTCTATTTTGACATATAAAAATAGAAATACATCCCTAGATTTTTGCAATGAATTAGTTAATCATAAAGCTAAAGATATTATTAATGATTATTTAACAAATAAAAATAATGACCAGCATTTAACATTATTAGATTATATTAAACATACCTATTGGTTTAGATATAATTGGAACTTTGATTCAACAATAGTATCTATGGTGGTTGTAATTAATGATATTTATGAAATGATTTCAAAAGAATCTAATTATGATTATAATGATACAACAAAACTTTATTCAAATTTGAGTAATATTACTTTTAAATTACTTGATTTAGATGATTTTGAGATGGGTGACGAACTCTATATCAAAATGAATGCTAGAGGTAAGGAACTTAGTTCATTTGATTTATTAAAATCATATTTAGAGCAAGATTTAAGCAAAAATAACTCGACTGATATTACATTGTTAACTGACTGGCAATCTAAAATGGATTGCCAATGGATGGATTATTTGTGGTGGAAATATTATAGTAATTCTAGTGAGAAAAACATTAATTTAATAGAAAAAAAATTTGAAACTTTATTATATGTTTTTATTTGGTATCAAATATTAGGTAAATCTAATGATATTCAAAATTTCGATAAAGAAATAACAGCTAAAGAACTTACTAATAAGAGTATTGATTCTATTGTTGATATTTATAAGAGTCTTTCAAATTTTAATATTAATTACAAGACTTTAAAACAATATTTTGACTCAATCTTTTCTAATTCTAACGATTCATTTATTGATTTAGATATTATCACCCAAGATGTGTTTTCGTATCCTTTAATATCTCTGACAATTGACAATAAAAATTATGATGATTTAATTTATTTGTATGCGGCAATTAAGTGGATAATAAAATTTAATATTGATCTTAACAATTTAAATCAAGTTGATAAAACAAATTTTATTGATTATCTAAAATTCATAAGAAATATATTTAAAATCGAAAATGCTGATACTCAAAGAATTGATGGAACAAAAGATTTTATAGTAGCAATGAATACTGTTGATAGATATATTAATGACTTTGCTAAAACTAATATTACCTTTAAGAAATTTATAGCTGAAGTTATTCAATACGCTAAAGGATCGCAAGTATTAGAAGTTTCAATTAAAGAAGAAAAGCTTAAAGCAAAATTAAAATTAAATGATCCTAATTGGGTAATAGCAATTGATGAAGCTGAATCTAATTATTACTTAAAAGGACAAATAAATTCTTTATTATATGTTGAGCAAAATAATGTTAATAGATTTAATAATATTTTAAACAAGTTCAATGAGATTATTCATGATGACAATAGTTTAAAAAATAATGGATTAAAATTGTTAAAATTACTAATGATAGAAGATGTTTATGTTTGTTGTAATAATCCTACAAAACAAAATACTTTAATACAATTGGATCTTCACAGAGATTTTTCTTTAAAACATCATTTTAGAGATTTGAATTCATGTATATTGGATAACTTTAAAAAAATTATGGATGATTGGATCGCTAATCATGATCAATTATCATTTGAAGACTATTATAATTTTGTAATCAGCAATAAATGTAACGAAATTAATAATTTTGTATATTGGCGTAAATTTATTGTTGAAAATGATAGATGGTATGATTCAATTGAGAAGATTTGCAAGCATTTAACAACTATTTGTGAAAATGGCAACTTATATTTAAAAAAGAGTAATGGCAACGAAGAAATTATAATAGCACATATACACGGCGTTGTTAAATTAAATGATGCTTTGTATTTGTTAGATGACCAATGTGGACTAAACAGAGTTGCTTTTTTACATAATAATACAACAGAATATTGTATAGAAAATATTGGCATTAATAGTTATAACTTAAAAGTCAATAATAATTATGTTTTACAAAATGTTGACTATGAAAGAATTATTAATGAATTAAACAGTAGAATCGATAATATATTTTAATTAATTGATATTGTTAGATGGTGCAAAATCTTGCGCTTTGCTGCAGGTTCACCAAGCGCACAACTACGCAAACCAATATTAGTTAACGATTTTGGTTATACTTCAATAGTTTTTAGTAATAATAATTATAAAGAAAAGAATATTGAAAAAGTTAAGAAGAGAGATACTGAGATGGAGATGTAATATCTTCATCTCTTTTTTAAAAATTATTTTTAATGGAAAAATTAAATTTACAGTGACATTTACAGTGACATTTACAGTGACATTTGGTATA
>CAVAQB010000121.1:0-5779 GCA_963590725.1 Anaeroplasmataceae bacterium
ACATAACCTTTCTCTAATCCATATTGGCTAACTGCCTTTCCATAATAAGTCTTTTGCATAATATATTCCCTCCTTAACTTATCTTACACTTATATTATATAATAAAACCTCTTGTAAATCAAGAGGTTTTATTAAATTATTTTAAATTCTTTTTAAAGAGAGGCAATGTTCCCATCTTCATAAAACTCAATTTCACTATTTTCAATATAATCAAGAATATCATCTTTACTTATATCTAATAATGAATAACCTACTTTTTCTAAATCATTACATATTTCATTATATTTATCTTTTAATAAACCATTACATAATTTAGAAATGCAATCGTTAACTTCATTAGCATATTCTTCATCATCATTACAATATGTATTATAATCTAAATAGCAAGTTCCACTATGACAATATAATAAATCTCTTTTCTTTATATTGATTGTATAACCAGCATTTACATATTCATATACTAATTCTAAATCCTTTTGAGATAATTGTTTAACGATTACTTTTTCGAAAGCATTTAAGTTTTCATATGAACCTTCTTTATACATATAATTATATAAATCATTCCAGTTTATAATATCATCTAAAGTGAAGCAGACACCATCACCTTGAACATTACATAAACTATAATATAATGCATTATCACTTAAATTGATTTTATATTCATTGCTTATATATTCTAATAAGTTTTCTTGTAATTCATTACATCTATCATCGTTTAATATTTCATAAACAACTTCAGTAGCTCTTTCAATTGCATCTCCTTTTAATTCGTTGTAATTATAAACGTTATACTCTTTTGTTATTGTTCTCATAAGTTTTAAATCCTCCTTAACTTATCTTACACATATATTATATAGTAAAATGAGAAATAGTTCAAGAGGTTTTTTAAAATATTTTAATTTTTTTTATTCTCTTTAAAATACGCCGTATTTTAATCGTTCTATATTTTTATATATAAATTATAAAGAATATAATAAAACTCGTTTAAACGGCTTAAAAACAACGAAAAAGGATAGGTTATTAACCTATCCATATTTTAGGAGGACCTTCGCAAAGGATTTGCACCTCTCCAAGTCGGCAATTTTACCTGTCAACCTGTGCGTCTTTAATACACTATATTGAAGGATATTGGTACCTCAACAAGGATTCGAACCCTGATTAGTGGTTTTGAAGACCATTTTCCTACCTTTGGAAGATTGAGGTATATAAATGAACTTTTAATTTAAATGAGAAGTTCTAACTCATTGTAAGAGTTTCAAGTTATTTTATCTCTCGAAAGGAATAACTACACGCGCTTGTGGATAAGACCTATGTTGCCTCATTGTAAGATTTAAGATAGTATCAAAGAATTAAATCTTACATATTTAATATACAATATACTTTATTTAATTTAAAGGGTTTTACCCCTTTAAATTAAATATTTGAGTAATAAGCTTCTTCACGTTTAGCTAGTTCGCTTTGTGTTAGCTTACGGCCCCAGGTTACATTTTCAACTTTAATATAATCATGGCCTTCATCATTTTCAACGATGCTTACCTTAATATTATTATTACGTGCTAAGCAATAACCATATGTGATGCTTAAATATTTTTTAATAGCTTTTAATAATTCGGCTTCACTTAAACAGTAATAATCCCTAATTGTTTCTTCGGCCTCGAACATATAACTATCGCTTAATATGCCAGCTGGTGTTTGAATTGGAGTAGTAGGAGTAGTATTGCTATTTGGATTGGATAAGTCTTCAAGGATATCATTTAATAAATCTTGAATTGTATCTAATTCGCTTTCATTATATGAATATTTACATAAATATTTTTTTAAGTCGTTAATACTATATAATGTGCCTAACCATTTTTGAACTGGTTTAAACATAAATGCTTTATAGAAGTCGTATTGAATTTGAGCCTCTTCTACTTTATCACCGTTTGAATCTGGGTCGTCATAACATAAACCTACTAATTGTTCACCATCGAATACGGGTTTAATTAAGCCTTCATTATTTAACATAATGATTTCATTGAATGTACCTTCGAATTTTTCCATGCCAGTGTCTTCTGTTACCATATAAGCTTGGTTGTTTTGTAATAATGTTTTAATATCCATAATATAAATCCTCCTTTATTATTACATATATATTATAATATATTTTTGTAAATAATTCAAGTGTTTTTAAATATTTTTTAATATTTTTTTTAAATACTTAATTTAATACCTTTCCTTATTTACATTATATATTATAATATAATTTATAAAGAAAATCAAGAGGTTTTCTTAATTTTCTTAAACTTTTTTAATCTTCTCTTTTAATAGAGAATTCACTATTAGCTACAACGATATAATCACTTTGTTCTAATTCATCATACATTTTATCGATTTGATCTTGGATGTAATCTTCTTTTTGTTTATTATATTCTTCATTATCCATAGTATAAAGAATATCACTTGCATTAAATGTTACACCTCCAATTTCAATACCATAAGGTGCGGTATAATCATCTAACCACATACAGAAATTTTCGTCATCACATTCTTTACGAGCTTCGATTTCTAATTGTTCATCGAACTCCTTTTCGTTCACTTCTTTACCATCAATTAAATATTTTGTCATAATTTAAATCCTCCTTATATTTAATTTACATTTATATTATAATATCTTTTTAGAATAAAATCAAGACCTTTTTATTAACTTTCTTAAACTTTTTTAACTTGCTCTTATAATTGAGAACTCAGTATTATTTACCATAATGTAATCACTTTGTTCTAATTCATCCCAAGCTCTGTCAATTTGATCTGTAATATAACTTTCTTTTTGTTTGTCGTATTCTTCTTTGTCCATCTTATAAAGAATTTCACTTGCTGAGAATACACAATCTCCTAATTCAATTCCATAAGGATAAGTATACTCATCGAACCACTCTGAGAACTTTTCATCATTGCATTCTTGAGCCATTGCCATTCCTAGGGATTGATCGAATGTTACTTCGTCTGTTTCTTCACCATCAACTAAATATTTTGTCATAATATATCCTCCTTATATTTAATTTATATTTATATTATATATGATTTTGAACTAAAAGTCAATACCTAATTTAAAGATTTTTTAATTTTATTCATAATCTTCGAATTCAGCTTGAGTTATTTTTAATTCTATAACCCCACCCTTAAAATTGATTATAGCTTTATTTTCATAAATACTACTTGTAATAAAGTTATCTTCACTTTTTACTTGCTTTATAAATAGATTGTAGAATTCATCTAATTGTTTATGAATGGAGTAATTAGTCCAAGCTTTACCTAATATTACCCAATCATTAGGATTGAATCTATATTCATTCCTTTTATATTCTAATAAATACATTTGTTTTGTAACCATAAGTTTTATCCTCCATCTTATTTTACAATTATATTATATAATAAAACCTCCAGTAAATCAAGAGGTTTTATTAAATTATTTTTTAATTAGCAAGTAGTACCATTTTCAATAATGAAATCTACTTCATGTAAAGGTTCGTTAATATCCTTTTTCCAAGCCATCGTATCAATTAAATCATATTTACTTACATATATATTATAACCTAAATTAGATTTAAAGTAGATTCGTCTTGGAGTCATTTTATAAGAAGTAAGAATTTCAATAGTTTTATCACTAGTTTCTCGTTGAAAAGTTTTACCTATCCTTAAATAATCTAGGGATAATTCTTCTTTTATCTTATTTCGTCTAGCCTCTTTTTCTTTTAACATATTTACATAATTATCATCATAAGCCTTTTTAGCTTCTTTAACTAAATCCCATTCTAAGCTTTCTAATAAGTTGGTGAATTCTTTTTCGTTTAACCACATTAAACCTTTTAAGATTTCTAAAGTGTAAGCTTGAAAGTTTTCTTCTCTATATATACGCCAATCTCTAATGACACCAATACTTAATCTTTTTTCGTTAGAGACTATTTTGGAACCTTCTTTAATAGAATAAATTTTTTTGAAATCATATTCGAAAACTATATGTTCATTATTTTGTTTAATACCATCTTTATCTAAAGCATATAAATTAGTATATAAAGATTCATTATTTCGAACGTCTACTTTTAAAGGTGCTAAATCTAAACCTTTAATTAAGCCTTCTAAATAAGTTTTAATTTTTAATTCATTTTGTGCTTTTTGATTTTTTGCCTTTTCTTGTAATTCAGTATAATTTAACATAATTTAATCCTCCTGTAGGTTTATTTATCTTACCTTACATTTATATTATATAATAAAAAAAAGACTTTTTCAAGTCCTTTTTTAAAAATATTTAAATTTTTTTAATTAGAAAGTAAGTATCATTTTAATATCGACATTTTCGAAAAGTTCTTTAAGTACATTCATGGATGTATGTAAACATTTAGAAGTATCATGAGAGGATTGTTCCCAGATAATAATAGCGTCGCTACCATCTTTAGCTTCAAACCCTTCGGTGGTGTAGAAATATTCCTTATCTAAATCTAGTTTTGAAATTAGTTCTTCATAATTTAACATAATATATCACTTCTCCTTACAATTATATTATATAATATTTTAGCGGATAAATCAAGAACTATTTTAAATGAGATTTTAAATATCTCAAATAATAAGGTTCTTGCTTTTTATAATCGTTAACGTTTCTTAATATTTCTTTTCTATTACTTCTTGCTGTAATTTTGCCTGCTTTGAAATCATTTAATAATTTAAGAGCCCACTTATGTATTGTAACTAAACTTTGGGCATATGAGTGGAAGGTAGCTAATTCAGATGATGAATAACTTTGGTTGGATAATTCTTTTAATACATCTTCACCCTCATTACTATATCTATTACTTAATTGAACATATTCTTCTAAAGCTTTTTCAACATCTTCGTCCTTAGGCGTATCATTTTCAATTAAGTAATTTAACTTATCATTATATTCTTTATAATAATTTGTAATCCCGACAATCCAACTTGCTAATACTTCTTCATTTATATAATTAGCATCTACCCCATTTAATTTATCTAAATCTACGAAATGTTCTAATTCAGAATATTCTTCAAATGAAAGTCTTTCCTTATTTGGGTTATATTCTTTTGCTTCCATTCTAGCTGCTAAGTAAACTTGACCTCCACTTACTGATTTAGAAATTCTTAAGTTAGGACAGCCTGAACTACGATAAACAGTAAATCTGTTTCTATCATCGATGAAGTTTTCATCCTTGCATTCTTCGAAGCCATACTTTTTTAAATTGATTCTCATATAATAAATTCCTCCTATTTATTTTACATATATATTATAGTATACTTTAAGAAAAGAAATCAATACTTATTTTAAAAATAATTAAAATATTTTACACCTAGCTTAAAATCGGCTTAATTTGCCGTTAAATCAATTTTAATATTAATAATGAATATTTTATTATGAAAGCAGAAAACTATTGTTAAACGGCTTGTTTGATATCAAAATAGCCGGACAGGTTGATTAGTGCGTAATAAATATATTTATTTCTTCTTATACTAATATATAATACTCCTTCTTTTTACAATTATATTATATAATATCTTTTTCTAAATATCAATACCTTTTTAAAATATTTTTCAAAAACCAATTAAAATTTAAATTAACATATTGTATATATAATATATATATAAGATTAATATATTAGTATATATTAGTTTTTAAGGATAAAACTTTAGTTTTATCCAATGTAACAATATATTAACATTTAGAATATATTCAAGTTTGGAAAAAATCGATAATTATTGTATATATATATTATGTAATAATATATTTATA
>CAVAQB010000122.1:0-5751 GCA_963590725.1 Anaeroplasmataceae bacterium
AACCAGGCTTTTCAGGCCCAAAATCTGAAGTAATGCCGATATACGAATACCCAAGATAATCTGGCTATCTTCACAGACTGCCAGATTGTAAATTTATGTCAGAATTCAATTTTTTCATCATTATAAGCTGATGTAATTTGTCCTTTTTTCTTACTATCAGTTTCTACTTTAGAATCTTTAAGTTGTTTCCAAAGTTCTTCTTTAGTACTCTTAATATAATTATTTATTTCAAATGTAAGTCCATCATCATTAAGCATTAAATCCTTAATATACTGAGGATCAACCCATACTTTAATAGTAATGTTATTTGCATTATATTTTACATTAATTGTACTTACTTCAGAATTTGTTACATAAGAATAATATTCATATACTCTAAGTACAGTATCATCTTGCTTACAAACATATTGAGAATCAATAGGAATGATAACAGTTACATTTGTATTAACAGTATCTCTTACATGAATACTAGTCTTTATTTGTTGCCATGTATTGTGCTTTTGCTGATGAATATCTACTTCAATATGTCCTGTAGAATCAGCTCTGTTAACTTTATTTTCGTCTTTATCAATTCCAGGAATTTCAGTTATATCTTTTGTAGAATTACCAGTTAATACACCATCAACATGCCAGAAATCTGATTCATATTTAGCAATATACCAAATAACTTTTAAAGTATCAGAATTAACATTTACTCCTGATTTAGATAAGAAATTTTCTAAATTAGGTGCTTCTACAACAGGAATTGATTTTCCTGTAGTATCATAAATATACTTAGTAGGTTCTGTAGTTGAAGTACTCCAATTCTCTATATTAGATATTATTCCACGATTATAATCCATTTTAGGAGAACCCTGATTATTCTTTTGTGGATAGTACTGATTTACTGGGTAACTATCAGGGCCTGGAATACGATTATCAACTCGAATATAGAAATAAGCTGTAAGTTTATCGGGAACAGGAACTGCATTAGTTTCTTCTTGCAATACTGTTACTCCTGAATGAGTTATAACTTTAACTTCTGTATTAGGTTCATTACTACTTGATTTTAATGCTTCTTGATAATCATCATAATATGATGAAGATGAGCATGCAGACAAAATTGCAGCGAGTGCAATAGAAAGAATTGTTTTAGATTTCATAAGAATTATTATTAAAAATTACAGAATACTTTTAAAGAATAATTTTGCATGATTATAGAAAATAATTGCTGTAAGTATTCTTTTAAATTAGCGGGCATTAATGGAATCGAACTACTCTTTAAAGATTAACAGTCTTTCGTTCTAACCGATGAACTAAATGCCCTTACCACTACAGGATTCCTCAATTCCTGTTTAATGTAGTGGGGTGAAGTTTCTAGATTACTTCAAACTAATCGCACTTTGGTGGGATTAAAACCTCTTGTTATTATAGTGTACAAGTAGCACTGAGGCAGAATACTTTTATATGAACACAACAAACAAATAACTATAATTTTAAAATGATCAATTAATTTGTTTTGCTGTAAGTATTCTTTTTTATCAGATGATGTTTTGCTAGTTTTTAGTGTTAGCTCACCATATAATTCCCATTTATAAGCATTTTTTGAATAAAGTTTTGCTGTACATCATCTTGTAAAGTTTTAGAGCGGAAAACGGGGCTCAAACCCGCAACCCCCAGCTTGGAAGGCTAGTGCTCTATCAATTGAGCTATTTCCGCATAAATATATGACAAATATAGCATTTATAAGTATATCTTCAAAATATATTTTTGTTAAAATTTGTAAACTTGATATAAATTGAATATACTTATAAATGCTAATTAACTATTTAATTAAATTGTTTGCGCGCATAATTACTTCAAATCCATTGTCAGTTAGAAGTTTTATAGCTTCTATGATGTCAGGACGTACAAACAAAGCATTACCATTTTTATTAGCAATCCATGTGTTTTTATAACATTCTGATCTCTTTTTATATTTCTTATAGATAACCTCTAACTTTTTATAGTTAATAGGTTTATCTGGTTCAGTAAAGCAATATAGATCTTTACCAATTTTAGAAATAATATTTGAATGTTTAAATTCACTCCAAAATACTAAATTAGATGGTAATCCGCAATGTTTTAATGCACTTCGAAAATCAATTTCAGTAGCTGGAATACTACCTAATTGTTCTCGAAATGCATTAAGGTAAGAAATATGTTCGTTAGCCTTGAACATACTCAAATTCTTTTACAAGTGACACACAAGCATCCATAGGTCTGCCATGATACTTTGAGAAAAGATCTGCAACACGAGGCTGAATGTCATGAATCTGATTATTTTTGTCAATAACAATCGTTAGTTCAAATGGCAAATCAACCTGTACAATCTGCTGATTGTGACCTGGGACAATAGTTGGGTTAGAAGTAATAATTGTTTTAAACTTTTTCATAAGTTTACCTTCCTAGCAAGGATTTATTACACTAGGTAAAATTACAGTCTTTGACTGTCAGTCAATATACTTTTTATAGATGAGATACTATTATTCACTCAAAAGTATATGAAAACTATTTATATGCATAAAGCATAATAGGTTTATTTGTTTGTGATTTAATTTCTGAAATATGTTCCATCATATTATCAGAAACTGCAAAGCAACCTCTACTTACAGGTATTGCTGGTAAAGGATAAAGTTCAAAAGGAGGATTACCTCTATGAATAAGAATTGCTCTAGTAAAAGCATTAGAATTAGATGAATCTAACCCATAAGTTGTATAACCTTTACCAGAAAACTTGCTACTCATTTTTCTAAGATTTCCTACTTTATATTTTCCTAGGCTAGAATAATTACTGCCTATTTTATTACTAAATGTAGAATTAAAAATATTATTTTCTTTACCACGTCCATTAGCACAAAGACTTCTATATATTATTTTCTTTTTATTAAAATCATATATATAAAATCTATTTGTGCCAGATGGACGTGAAAAATCTACTAAAATACAATAGTCTGTACTATAACCATTGTTTTTACAATAATTATACACATTATCTATATCTACTTTAGTAGAAGGGATTAAAAATTTAGTAAATATTATCAATACTAAAATCAATCCTATAATATATTTCTTTTTCATCTTATTTTACCACCTTTTTTATCATAAATTATAATTTTACGAGCACCTCCTAGGTCATGTAATTTATTAATAAAATCATTATCTGCTCTAATACATCCGTGAGATATATCCCCACCATTTAAGAAAGACCAACCTGTTCCATGTAAACCCACTCCTGAAGGTGAACCATCATCATTAGTATGATTTGTTCTAAAGAACCAGTTTCCAAAAGAAGAATATCCACCTTTTTTGTTTTTAGAACTTTCGGCAGATCCTAAACTAAATGTACCAGTAGGTGTTTTATTATCTCCTGATTTGTGTTTCTATCCAGGAATTAATCCTGTACCGACAGGAGAGGTCATTATTTGTTTTCCGCTAGCATCATAATAACGAGCTAAATGATTACCTTTATCTACAGTTACTACAGGAATTCCTTTAGGAATATCTGCTTTTTCTCTTGTAAACCAAGGTAAATAATTAGTAATTGTAGCATTAGCTCTATTCATAAGTCTTTGCGGTAAAGTTGCAACACTAGTTATTCCAGCTACTGTATTTCTTATGGGTTCATTTCCTGTAGCTACAGCTGCCTAATTAGCTAATCCTGCTACTGTTGGAGCTGCTAATATTCCAAGAGGAATTGCAACTTTCTTTTTCTTTATTAATGACAATATTGGTTTTAAATTTATTTTTGGCATAGATATTTATTATAATAATTGTAATAGGAATTAAAACAAATAATATTATATTAGAAATTTTATAATCTATAGGTAAAGACATTAATTCATTGCAGTTTAAATATGCAGCTTTTGTTAGATCTATTCCTATATAATGATATATAAATATACTACATAATATTATTTGAAATATTCCTAATAGTTTATATTTATTAATAATTGTGAATGCTGAAATAATACAAATTAAAGGTTCTATATATAAATTTAATATAGTTCCAGCTTCTGCATAAGATAATTTAAACGCAGAAGCAAAATAACTTAAAATTAAACAACATTTATCAAATAATGAATAAGGAGTAATTATTAGTAATAAAATGCATAATAATATTGTATATTTCCTTATTAATGAACTTGTAATTAATATAAGATAAAAACAAGCTAGAACAGTAAATTCTAATTCTTCTACATGATATTTTGTAAATTTTTCATTATTAACTAATAGTTCTGACATAGTATTATTATGATAAGCCATTAATATTATTAATGTAGAACTAAATAAAAACACACTTGTAATGTAATTCTTTTTATATAAATTAATTATAAAAGGAATTATACAAATTATTAATGCTGCTATTATCATTTTTTCTTTACAGTAAATCTTCTAACAGGAACACCTTGAGTTAAACCTAATTTCTAACTTTCAAAGTATTCATTATCATTATCGTCTACAACAACGCCTTGTGCTCTACGAGCTGCAATTTCTTCTTTACTTCTATATTTAGAAGCTTTTGTTGTATTTCGTTTACTTGTGTATCCTGTATTATCTTCAGAACTTCTAGCTAATAAATTATATCTAGCAAGTAATCTTGCAGCCTATTCAGCATAAGCTAAAGTTGAAGAAACAGTACCCTTATTTACACGTTTTTGTTCATAGGAATTAGCATCATCAGGTTCCCATACATAAGGGTCTTTAATTCTAATTTCATTATCATTTTCACTTTCTCTAGTAACTGAACCAAGTTGAGTTCTTAATCCTTCGGCTATAGAATATCTTCTTTTTTGTTCTGGAGTAAGAGTTGCTATAGCCGAATCACGTTTAGCAGGATCGTTTTTATAAGTACTAAGAAATTGGGCTACATCTTTTGCATAATTCTTATATACAGGATTATCAGGAACATTATTATAACCCCAACCTAAATTAATATTATCAGGATTAGTAGGATCAATTCCTGCAGGAATTGCTTCTTGTAAATATTCGTTAGAACCTGAAGGCATTAAACCATGTCCAAATCCATGTCCTCCTAAGACATTAAAAGTTAGAAGTTGATCAGCATAAGGAGCAAATCCATAAAGTTTCGAAGCTAAAATAGGATCTTTATCCTATAAATAATCTCCTGCTAATACAGCAACTCTAGGTGTAGCATAAGCTGTAGCTGCAGTTCCAAGTGCTCCAATTGCTCCCCATTTACCTGCTGTTTTAAGGAAACTTTTATTGCCAAAGCCTAAATCTTTGTAAGCTTTTAATCTTGCTTTATTTAATCCAGCTTTAGCTTCAGCACTAGAAAATTCTCTAGCTCCAGATTTAAGAAGTGTTCCTAATTCAGGATTTGATTTCATAAATTCTAATTCAGCTGCTGAACCAGCACTACGAGCTAGTCTTGCATTACGAATCTATTCTGCTAACTTTGCATCTTTGTTTTTTCCAAACCCAAGAAAACCTTTTCCTGGATTTAGACCTGTAATTTTCTAATTAGTTAACCCTTTAAGCTCTTTGTTAATTGCAGCCAACTGCTTTTCAACACTTTGAGCATTTTTTGTTTTAATTAATTGTTTTACGAATTGTAACGGATTTGCCATAATTTATTTCCAGTAATTTTTATAGTTTTAGCAAACGAACTTTTAGGTATTAATTTTTCAGTTATATCATCTATAACTGCTTCCATTTTTTGCTTTTTGAATGACGAAGTAAAGGTAATCCTTCTAATTCACCTATCTATTC
>CAVAQB010000123.1:0-5526 GCA_963590725.1 Anaeroplasmataceae bacterium
TAAATATTGATACTATTTTATTTAACTGCAGAGACATTTTAAGATCTGCAAGAAAAAATAAAATTTCAAATTCACAAAAATGTTACAGTATCGGGAATTTTTTTAATTATGGTCTTTCGTATAAAGAAGGATATATTAGTCTAAGTAAAATAAATTTATTGTATAACGGCGATTATGCTAATTTTATACAATGTTCCATCAGTATAGGTTCAGGTGATAGTGGGGCACCATTGTTTAATGATAAAAATGAAGTTATTGGAATGATTACATTTAGAACAAAGGGGTTAACTGGAAATGCTGAACAGTGTTTTGCTTATGCAATTCCTATAGTAACCATTTTAGAAATATATGTATAGGAATTTAAGGAATCCCCCTATTGGAGGATTCCTTTCTTTTTCACAGTACCGTCCGCCCCACCTCAGAAATGCGTGGCCCTGAATTTTTGAAAACTTGAATTTTTGAAAAACTGAATAATGAAATGACCTATTTGATAATTGTTCCTTGAGGTCTTTTTCTTTTTATGCTCATTTAATTTTTAAATAATTCTTTAGCTTCAATTGATAGTAGTTTTGCAACCTCTAAAGCAATATCATTTAATGTGCAATTAAGCTTGCCATTAAAATAATCTTGATACATATTAATTATACCGCCTGAAAAATAGCTGATTCTTAAATTTACCATTTTTGTATCATTTAAATAATTAGGAATATCACTATCGGATTTCATATATTCTGCAAAAATATCACGTAGCTTTTTTAAAAATGTTTCGGCATCATTTATTTTAAGAAGTATTCTATATTCCGCTTCATGTTTTTCTAAAAATCTACTTATTTCAAGTAGAAGAGGTGTAGGATTATTAAAGAAATTTTTAAATTCAAATTCTTTTAATAATTCCATCATTTTGTCAATGACTTCATTTTCAAATTCTTCAGTGATTGCTCTAACATCTAAGTAGTGGGCATAAAAGGTACTACGGTTTAAATCAGCTTTATTTACAATATCAGTTACAGTAATTTTGTTATAGTCTTTTTCCTTTAATAATTCAAAAAAAGCCTCTTTAATCATATTCTTAGATCTAATTTTATTTCGATATTCAGCTTTCATAATACTCCAATCTCCAACACATTATTTAATCTTGTCGGTTTTCATACAAAACAATAAATATTAATGATTGTTTTAATTTCTATCTAAAATTATACTCTAAGTGTAAATAAAAAACAACACTTGTATAAATTTGTATGAGTGTATGAAAGGAGATTTTTTATATGAAACTATATGATTTTCTTTATCATCCAAAGAAGGCTTCAAATATAGAAAATAAAAAAGCCTTTATTATTGGTGGTGGTATTGCTGGTATGGCTGCTGCAGCATTTTTGATTGATGATGCTGGTATGCCAGGAAGTAATATTACAATTTATGAAAAAAGAAAGGACGTCGGAGGATGTTGCGGCGTTATTTCAAACGATGGTAAATATGTATGTCCTGGTGAAAGAGAACTTGAACCATATATGGAATGCCTTTGGTATTTATGTAGTAAAATTCCTTCACTAGATAGTCCAGGAAGAACAGTACTTGATGAAACGGTAGATATAAATAGGGAATTACCTATTCATTCTGAATGTCGTGCTATTCAAGATAGAGGACACATTTGGGAAGGTATCCATGATTATAAAATGGATAAAAAAACAACAATGCAGCTTCAAAAATTTATTACTGAACCTGAATGTGATTTGGAAAATATAACTATTGAAGATTACTTTGGTAAAGATAGTCCGTTCTTTGATTCAGCTATGTGGTGGTGTTTTCATCCAATGCTAGCTTTTAAACAATATCATAGTGCTCTTGAAGCTAAAAGATATTTATCAAGATTTGGTTTAGGATATCGAATTGATTATTTGGAAGGTATTCTTCATACAAAACGAAATGAATATGATTCTATTATAAAGCCTTTATTAAAATGGTTAATTGATAAAGGTGTAAAAATTGAATATGATTCAGCCGTTTATGATATTGAAATGGATGAAAAATGTAATATTGCTAAAAAAATATTAATGAAAAGAAATAATAAAGAAGAAAGTGTTAATGTAAATGAAACTGATTTAGTATTTGTAACGAATGGTTCATTGATGACTAACTCAACATTCGGTGATAATACTCATGTTGCAAATGTTAATAGAGATACTAAAAATTTAGGATTATTTACTATTTGGAATAATCTAGCTAAAAAGAATGAAAAATTTGGTCATCCAGAAAAATTCTTAGGTCAAATAGATAAAACAAAATGGATGAGTTATTTCATCACTATTAAAGATTATCCTGAATTCTTTGAAAGATTAGAAAAAAATACAGGAAGTAAGCCAGGAACTGGTGGATGTATAACTGTAAAAGATTCAGGTTGGGAAATGAGTTTAGTTCTATATGATAGAGATTATTTTCCAAATCAAAGACAAAATAATGAAGATGTTTTATGGGGCGATGGCTTATTTGGTGAAAGATGTGGTAATTACATTAAAAAGCCAATGGCTGAATGTACAGGAAATGAAATTTTATTAGAAATACTTTATCACTTTAATATGCTTGATATTAAAGATGAAGTATTAGCTCATGCTCATATTTCAACATGCATGATGCCTTATATCACAAGTCAATTTATGCCAAGAACTTGTAAAGATAGACCTGAAGTTGTACCACAAGGATGTAAAAATATTGCATTTATAGGACAATTTGTGGAAGTTCCAGGGGATGTTGTATTTACGATTGAAACATCAGTAAGAACACCACTTGAAGCAGTTTATAAACTTACAGGACTTGATAAAGAAATAATTGAAGTATATCCAGCTCAATATGATATTCGTTATTTCAAACAACAAATTATGAAATTTAACAATATCAAAGGTGATTTTACTTCAAATGACTTACCAAAGATTAATCCTCTTGAAATGAAGAAGCTTGAAAAGGAATTGTTATATAAAATAAATAATATTCCACCTTATTACGTAATGTATCAAGGAAAAGATAAGTCAGTAGCAACAAAAGAAAGTGTATTAAATCCACACTTTCCTAAAACAAAATAATAGATAAAGGAGATATTTAAAAATGAGAAATTATGATCGTGTTAATACAAGAAAGCCTGAAGGAATTGATGAAAAGAAGGCTTATATAATTGGAGGAGGAATCGCAGGACTTTCTGCAGCTGCATTCTTAGTTAGAGATGCTAAAATGCCTGGAAAAAATATTACTGTCTATGATTCACTTCCAGTATTTGGTGGCTCAATGGACGCATGTGGTAATGCAGAAACTGGTTATATTTCAAGAGGTGAAAGAGAGCTTGAGCCTTATATGGAATGTTTATGGGATTTATTCGGAAGTATTCCTTCAATATACGAAGAAGGTAGAACTGTTCTTGATGAAACAAGAGAATGTAATAAAAATTATGAAATTGATTCTAAGCATCGTTTATGGGAAAAAGGTTTCGTTCCTTTTGATGAAACAACATTTGGTTTAACTAAAGAAGTTGAAGAACAAATGATTAAAATGGTAGTTACACCAGAAGAAGAACTTGAAGATGTAACTATTGAACAATGGTTTAGTCCAGAATATTTTAAAAGTCAACTTTGGTATTATTGGTGTGCAATGTTAGCTTTCCAACCTTATCATAGTTTAATTGAAATGAAACGTTACACTACAAGATTTATGCATCAACTTCATTTGATTAGAAGTTTAAGAGGTATTTTAAGAACTAAATATGATCAATATAATAGTTTGATTTTACCTTTACAAAAATATTTAAAAGATAATGGAGTTAACTTTGTAAGTGGAACTATAGTAACTGATATGGATTTTGTTACTGATGGAGATAAGAAGAGAGTATCTTCATTAACACTTGTTCAAAATAAAAAAGAAACTAAAATTAAACTAAGTGATAAAGATGCTGTATTCTTTACAAATGGTTCTATGACTCAAAATTCTACAAGAGGAAGTATGACTGAAACTCCTAAAATGAATAAAGATACAGAACATAGAGGTTGCTTTACATTATGGGAGCGTATTGCTAAAAAGTCTGATGACTTTGGACATCCAGAAAAATTTATTTATAGCCCTGAAAAGAGTAATTTTGTAAGTTGTACAGTTACTGTTAAAGATTATCCATTCTTATTTAAGTACCTTGAAGAAAAAACAGGTAACTTAACAGGTAAAGGTGGAGCAACCACATTTATTCATTCACCTTGGTTTATTACCTATGGAGCAGCTTTACAACCAACTTGTCCTGATCAACCAGAAAATGTCCAAGTATTATGGTTCTATGGACTACATTCTAACAACAAAGGTGAATACATTAAAAAACCTATGAATGAATGTAATGGTGAAGAAATTTTAAAAGAATTTATTTATTGGTGTGGTCTTGAAGATAAAATGGATGAAATTATAGCTCATTCAATCGCTATTCCAACAATTATGCCATATATTACATCACAATTTATGCCTCGTAAAATAAATGATAGACCTCAAATTATTCCAAGTAGTACCTCAAATCTAGCATTTATTGGACAATTTGTTGAATTACCTGGTGATGTGGTATTTACAGTTGAAACATCAGTAAGAACAGCTATGACAGCTGTTTATAAAATGTATCATCTTGATAAGCCTATTGTTCCATTATTCCAAGGTCAATATGATATAAGAATGTTAACTATTGCCTTAAAAACAATGCTTGGTAAAGATAAAATTGAAGTATCTGATTTACCAAAGATTAATCCTTTAAAAATTAATAGCACTTTAAAACAAATTGTTGATGGTATTAATTCTATACCTGATGTACCTGAATACTATCAAGAAATAAAAGAAAATAAATAGTTTAATGACAATCCACATGAGAATTAAAATCTTATGTGGATTTTTTATAATTTAGTCAATGTCAAGACTTGTTATAAACTTTTTTAATGGTAGAATTTTATCTTGTTGAGAGGTGCTTAAGATGTATGATGTTAATGTTTTTGTTTATGGACCTGAAGGTGAAGACCTTAGCTTCAGCAGAATCTGTAACAAGGAAGAGTTAAATGAATTATTGAAGTGTTATGATAAGAACGATTTAAATGTAAAAGAAATTCCAAACGCAAGATTATCAGAAAGTATGGAAACTTGCTTTTGTCCATATTGCATGAGAATGGAATTTATAAAAGAAGGAAATGTAATCCATATTTGTAAAGAGTGTGGAAGAAAATATTTTATTAATAATGATAATTATAAATTTGTTATATCAGAAGATGATAGAATTGCTTGTTTTAAAGCACTTAAAACTGCAAATCAATTACACAAATATTTATCGGAAATATTAGATAAGTATGATATAAGATTGAAAGAACTTGGATACGATTAATTATAATTTATAGTTCTCGTTCCACCAAATGTATCAATATTGTAATTACACCTATAGTTTTTATGCCTATTTGTATCAATATTGTATTTTACACACATTAAATAAACATAGTATTGATACTTTTGTATCAGTACTTTTTTATTATGTGT
>CAVAQB010000124.1:0-5503 GCA_963590725.1 Anaeroplasmataceae bacterium
GTAAAAGTTGAGTTGACGCCACAGCGCGCCATACTCTTATCCTGTTTCTATTTTTTGATGATATTCTATTTATTTCCATCTTCACTAAGATGAATCATAGCAGGATAGATATCCATAAACATATTATTCTTATGCTGTTGAATTAAATTTTCAAATTCTTGTACAGCTTCTTGAGGGTCACTAAAATTTAAATCACCGTTTCTTGCATTTACTTCCTCAACCAATTTTTTTGCCGCTTCCCTAGCTATAATGTCACACAAATATTTGGTTTGTTCCTTATTAAATGATGGCTTATCTGGATTTTTATCTCCCATATTTCCCATTATAGCTTCATTTATTGGGTTTTTTGAATTAATAATAATTTCGTGTGTATGTGGTTGATAATAGGCCTGATAAAAAGCGTCGCTTGACTCCAATTTTATACCAGAAATTAGTCCTCCACCGGAATTAGAATTTTTTGTCTTATCAATCAAAGTGATTTTTGTTGATGTCTTCAAATCATTCCAATTTGCTTCAATTATGTAATCAGAACCAATATTTCCACCGCTAGATTTGACAATTACGCAGCCTATATTTTCATCTAACATATGTTCTTCTTTAGTTACAACTTCAGTAAAGTTCAACAAAAGTCCATCACTTGATGTTAGAGAAATTTTTGATCCTATTGGAACAATGTTTTTGTCAAAATATAGATTAGTTTTATGAATTCCTTCATAATTTAAGCTTACATTTTTAGGATAAAATTCCATTCCATTTTCAGGATCATGAATATCCATATCGATAACATTGACTAGAACAACAGCTTTATATTCTCTACATTTTGCTTCAACCAAAATTGGCTCATTTGTTAATTCTATTGCTTTTATAGTAACATCTTTTACCACTAAATCATTATCTCTAATTTCGTCATTAGTATATTCAATATTGACTTGAGTAATTTCAATACTATTATTAATTTCATTTGATATAGTTATGGTATCACTTTCAAAAATTAATGTACTGTTTATTAATAATTTTAAATCATATGTTTTTCCTTTAGTTAAAGTAATATTTGAACGAACAAATTTAATTCCTTGAATAGGTGCAGTTTGCCCTCCTAGATTACCACCAGTTATACTATCTTTTAATTCATTAGTAATATATTTGTTTAGTTTTTTTAATGCTTCACTAAATTTTTTATTATTAGTTAAGTCTGTACTTTTTGTTTTTTCGCCATGTTCTTTAATTATTGAATCTAAGATAGGTGAAATAACTTTATTTAAGCCTATATAAAAACTATTTTTTGTATCAAAGCCAGTACGATTATCATTAACTATAGCATTAGGATTATTTTCATCATTTAGATTCTCATAGCAAACTTGATAAAAATTGTTTATTGTTAATTCTCCTGACAAATTTTTTGCAGCGGTCATATTTCCAAAATCAAACATTGTATTATCATAAACAGTTTTATTTTCATCTATTACCAAAATATTAGTTTTGTCATTATTTTTATTTTCATTTTTAAATATTCTCAATTTACATGACAAACTTTTATTTTGAAAATTATAATTAAATTCCTTAGTTTCAACTATTTGCATTTTATCGAAAGAATAATTTTCAGAAGTTAATATCGTTTCTTTATCATCAATTATTAGTATTATTTTTCTATCTTCTTGATTTAATAAATACCTAAAAGACGGGAAAGTTTCAATCATATCTTTCAATTTATCCTTTGTATTTTTTTTATATTTAACACTAGATGGGATACCAAAGGAAATACAAGTACCATTAGTTGGAATTCTCATTTTTTGTCTTAAATCAGCTAAATTAGATGATCTGACTTCAACAGGTGAGACATCAATTGATGCGTTATAATTTTCATCCATATTATATTTTAATCTTGTAAATTTGCCATCTCTGAAGCTTTCAATCATAGCAGTCTTTTTTTCAATTGCTGCTGATCTTAATACATCTGAAGCACCTTGCCCAAAAATACCACGTGCATGTAATTCAACACCACCAGCATTATCAGCTCCATATGTAGAAAATATTTCTTCCATTCTTTCTTTTGAAATTCCTTCAGCATTATCTGTGACACTAATTATATCAGTTTCATTTTGTCTTTTTCCTTTTTTTAGTTCAATATAAATAACTTTAGAATCATTAGGAATAATAATTCCATTATTTTCCATTCTTCTATAGCTATCATCGCAATTTGTTACTAATTCTGCAATATATCTTAAAAGATCATCACCTAAAGAATACAATAATTCTCTTTTCTTTTTTCTTTTGGAATCAACTACATTAATTGGCATAATTACATCCTTTCTTTAATTAACTTTATACATTCAAAACATTTTTCATCATTTACATTATTACTATAATCAGCAATTTGATCAAGTGTAGTTTTTATTTTCTTTAATAATGTGTATGGAATGACATTAAAATGTTTCCATAGCAAGTCCATATCAATTAAATTTTCTTTTTCGAATTTTAAATATATTTCTGATTTTTTAAATTTAGTATAATCTTGTAAAGAACCTTTTTTGTGAAGATCTATCACTGGCTTTGAAATTGATTTATCAACTTTTCCATTTACGATGATATTTTCAACTTCATCTGCTATTGCTTTACCATATTTTGTAATATGGAAGCCATTTTCTTGAGTTCCTTCAATATATGGCATATGATTCTTAACATATTTTAAATGCATAAAAGTTCGATTAAGTCTATCAGGGGACATATGATTTTTAAATTCATTATCTAAGCAAAAAACATCCGTAAATAAATTATATGAAGCTACACAAAGATAATTAAATGTTAATGGAACACCCTTTTTTTCTAATTCTGAAGCAGCATATAGCATCAATTTCTCATACGATGAGATATCCTTATATTTTGAATATTCAATAGTTTTAAATGACTCAATTATTTCCTTAAATGACATAAATATTTCTCCTATAATTTAAATTTTTTTGAAGTATTAGAAGGTGTAAAGCTTTTTTCTAAATCTGATACTGCTTGCTTTAAAGTTTTTATTATTTTATCGACATCTACTTGCGTATATTCGTAAGTTGACGTATTAGATAAATTAGATAATAATTCAATTTGTTTTAAAGCATTATTCATCCTATTTTCAGCTAATCTTACAAATTTATCTCTTTTATTTTCGTTTTCGTTATTCTTCATAATATTACCTCTTTGTTTTATTTTTATCATATTTTTTATATATTGTCAATATTTTCAAAATATTTTAGAGTTATTTATATAACATTATAATTTTATTTTGCAAATATTTTAAAAATATAATAAAAGCGTTGAAACAAATGTCTCAACGCACCAATTCAAATTAATCTTTAATTACTTTTTGAATATATCTTCTATCTAACCAGAAACAGTATTTAGTATATCTAGTTAAACCTGTTACTTTATCAGGGACTGGCAAATCTAAACCGGTATTTGAACTTCTAATTGATTTTTGATCATGAGGTCTTACATGACATACACAATTATAATTACAGCCAGGAAGATTAGTAATATATTTGTTTTTAGTTTCTTTCTTAACAATATTACCGTTAGCTATACAATCTTTAACTTCATTAAATACTGGTTCAACGTAAGCTGCTATATCTTCATAAGGCATATTCCAAAATTTTATTTTATCGAAATAATATATCCCACCTTTTTTCTTAAATATTACAAACATAAATTTCTTTGTTGAAAATAGATCATTAATTTGAGAATTTTCCCATTCTTCTTGATATAATTCAGTATACTTAAAATATGGAAATGACATATGCTCTCTAATATGTCCATCTTCTTCAACCCTAATAGTTTTTAATTCTATATTGCCTTTTTTAAATTCATCAGTTTTATTGATTACGCCTTTTATTCCTAGCATTTTGCCGACAAGTAAATTGAATCTTGATTTGCTGTTTCTATCTAAATCAAACATGCTAAACAATTCATCTTCACTCTTTCCAATAAATTTTTTTAATGAATTTTCAATTAAATAATCAAATGTTTGCTTCTTTAATTGTTCATAAGTAAAGATGTGTTCAGAATTCTCATTATTATATAAAGCATCAACTATAGTATTCATATATGATGCTTTTAAACAAAACGCTCTTTGTTTTGCTTTAATATCGGAATATGGTTGTTCTCTTAAATTAGCTACACCACCTGCGCCCTTAGTACAAGCACCTAAATACATAGTATCCGCTTCTGATATATTTTGAGCATCGCCATTCATTATTTTATTGTGAATTATCTCCCAATCATTTTTGATAATTTCTAAATCTTCGGGAGCAAATTCATGTAAATATGGTCCAATAAAATTAAAATTAAAATTATCTTTATTAGAATCATAAAGATAAAATAATAAAAGCATATTTTTACATTTTACATAGAAAGAACTATGGTCAAAATCAACTTTAGCCTCATCTAAATAATTAATAATATTTAAAACAAGACGTTCTTTCATTGCGTATTGCTCATTTTTAAGCTTTTTTAATCCAGTAACTTTTAATTCAATTCCAAGATTAGCAAAATCAGCTTCATGATTTGAGTTTATTGGATAGTGAAAAACACCTTCCTCAACAATTTGACCTATAACGCCTTTATTATTCTTTTCTAATGAACGATGATGGACATTAAAATCAGAAACTTTATGATTTATAGTTTTTAAAGCTTCTTGCATTATTTCATCAACACTATTATATAAAGCAACTTGACCCATAAAATCACCTATTTTTCTTCTTCAATAATTTTTTCAATTTGAATTCCTAATCTTTTAATAATTCCACAAACTAATGCATTTCCCATCATGAAATATCTTCTCTTTTCAGGCATATTATAATTTGTCCAATTATCAGGAAATTGATTTAATCTTTCACATTCAACTGGTGTTAATATTCTTAAATTATTTGTTGAAGGATCTTTAATAATATGTGTACTTCTATTTATGGATCCTTCACTAGTAAGCATAGTTCTACCAGGTAAACTTAAATCATCAAATTCAGACATTGCTCCCTCTGAATAAATATATTCAAATCCGTTAGCATCAACTCTTGGAATCTTTTTACTACCTCTTAAATACTTAAATTTTGCAGTTTCAGCATCGTTTAAATAATAGTGATTATCTACATTACTTTGTGCTATTTTTCCTAAAGTTATAGGCTTTTCTTCAATTGGTTTAGTCTTTGCTGTATAAACAATTCCATTAATCATAAATCCTGTGTTTTCAAATCCAAATTTAAAATCATTTGAAACATTAACAACATCTTCATAGCCATCTATTAAATTAGCTTCTTTTAAATCAATATCATCTTTAATAATAGGAAAAGCTTTAGCAAAAATTCCATCGCTAGTTAATACATCAATTGGCTTTCTTTTACTTATTAATTTATAAAAATTTGTATTTTTTCTATAAGCAAATATATAAGTTCTTCTACGTCTTTGTGGTAATCCATATTCAGCAGCATTAATAACACGCCATTCAACAGCGTATCCTAAATCTGCT
>CAVAQB010000125.1:0-5312 GCA_963590725.1 Anaeroplasmataceae bacterium
TCAGTCTTCTCCCATTTCTTTTCAATTTTATCTCTTGTTGAAGAAAAATCCGTTTTAAATGGAGGATTTGATGTAATAAAATCAAATTTCTTTAATCCTGATGTATCATCACCCTTTTTAGCATAGTGAGCAGGAGTTTCTAAAGTATCTCCTTCTATAATATTTTCTAGTGATTCTTTTAATCCATTTAAAAGCATATTAATTCTCAAAAATCTTGAAGACTTTTGAGAAATATCTTGAGTATAAACTCTTGCCTTGTTGCCGAATTTACCATTGCCTAATTCATTAGCCAAATGTAAGACCAAAGAACCAGAACCTGCAGAAGGGTCATAAATTTCATAAATCTTATCTTCAACTGGTGCCATATGAACTAAGATTTTAGCAATTGCACTCGATAATGCTTGAGGTGTGAAATATTCAGCATATGTTCCACTAGCGACATTGTAATTTTGAATTAAATATTCAAAAATTGTACTAAAGAAATCGTAGTTGCCTTCTATAGTCTCACCAAAATCAAATCTATCTCTAGTAATATATGAGAATATATTTCTTGCAAAAGCATTTCTCTTTGATGATTCTACCTTATCACAAATTTCTGTAAATAAAGGTTTCTTTTCTCCACCAGCAGTTTCAACGCTAAATGATTGGTTTTCTTCATAATTCGAGATTCTAATTAAAGTTTTATCAAATTGATCATAGAAGTTATCATCTTTAATATGTTGTACTAAATAATCGATTGTATCCTCATACTTAAACGCTACATCTTGAGGATACGCAGAATAAAAAGCATCTAACATATCATCCTCGTTTTTAATAACTGAATCAAAATCTAAATCAGTTTCTTTACAAAACTTTTTTAAATTTGCAATAAATTTATCATTTAAAAATTTGTATAGGAATACAGAAGTAACTACTACTTCTTCATAAGCAGTATTTGATAACCCATTTTGAGAACAAAGTCCTTGTAGATCATCAATGATTGATTTAATATTTTTTTCTAATTCCACATAATTTTGCATGTTTTCTATCTCCTAAATACTTTCTTTATAAAGAAGTAAATTTATATATAGCATTTCAAGAATTTGATCATAATAATCTTTAATTTGCTTAAATAATTTTTCTTTAATTAAAACAATTGTAATTTTTGATTTAACTGAATCAACAAAGCCTTTTTTACCTTGAATAATTAAGGCATCATCATAAATAGTATCCTTAATATTGTCATAAACAACTTTTAAGAATTTCTCTATATCTGATCTATCAACCTTAGTATCAATAACAGCATCACTCAAAGTTTTAACAAAAGCGAAACTTCCTCCATATGCTTCAGATAATCTATCGTTTTCTTCATTAATTTTCTTAGCTTCTTCTAAAGCTTGTTTTAGCTCATCAGATAGCTCGTCTATATTTGAATAATCAAAGACTTGAAGTTTATCAAATATCTTCTTCAATAATTCTTCTAGTTTTTGAACTTTTATATCTTTCTTATTCTTATTCTTTTGAACTTCTTTTTGTAATTCAGTTAATACATCTTTAACTTTGTCAAAGTCTTCATCTTTAAGCATGAATTTTCCTAAATCAAGAATAGTAATTTTAGATTTAATAAATTCATATACCACTTTAACAACTTCTTCATTATTCATGATATCAAGTGTATCTATAACTTTTGTTGATAAATTTATAAATGAAATTCTATCATTTACAGTTCTTAAATATTTGTTAACTCTTTCATCATCAATTAATTTAGAATATTCATCCGCTCTTGAAAGTTTAAATTCAACTGAACAATCTTTAACACTAGTTAATAATTTCTTGATTTTTAATAATGCTTCTTTGTTAAAATATTGCATCATTTTAACAAACATTTCGATATTATCAACTGCAATAAATTGCTTTAATTCTATTACAAGTTTATCAAACTTCTTTTTGATATCTTCTTTATCAACAACAAGACCTGAAAGTGATACTTCTTCATCACCATCTTCGTTCATATCAGCTTCAAGTTCTTTAATATAAGCATCCAGTGTGTTGTTATATTCCTTTTCAATATCAACAAAGTCAACAATATAACCATATTGATAAATCTTACCTGTAGGAGACTTATATGGTCTATTAACACGAGATATTGTTTGAAGTAAACTTTGAGCGTGTGGACCACGAAGTAAATACATCTTCTTTAATCTTTTTACGTCATATCCAGTAGTTAACATGTAATGAACAACTAAAATGTCAGGAAATCCACTTTCTCTAAAATTAATTTGATTTTGTTTATTTAATGCACTTTGAACAGCATTATTTTCACTATCAGACATTACAAGACCAGATGTTAGTTTAGAGTTATTTTTAAACCAATCATTTATTTTTCTGGCTTGCTCATTAGAACGACATACAATCATACCCCCGATTGTATCATCTGTGTTTACAAGTCTAAATTGTTTAAAATCTCTTTCTATATATTTAGAAACACCATCAATATAATCGTTAGATTCATATACATCTTTACTTTCTAATGATTGATTTTCAATATCTAAATTTTCTAAAATTTCAGTTCTTGCAGTTGTATCAATTTGTTCTTTCTTGATTCTTAATGTGTAACCATCAGCAATTGATTTATCATAAAAATATTTATGGATATAATCACCAAACTTTAAATTAGAACGTTCCTTCTTTGTTAAAAGTGGAGTACCTGTCATGGCAATATAAATACCATTTGTATCACATGTCATTAAGTTCTTAAAGAATTCTCCATGAACGTTATATGATCTATGAGCTTCATCAACAAAAAATATTCTTTGAACTTTTACATTATATTCATTTTTAATGGTTGGCATTTTTGATTCTTCCATTAATTTTTGAATATTGACAACGCATATAGTACCTATACCATCATTATCTTCATCTAATGGCTTTTTAAGTTCATAAGCAAATTCAGTTTTATTTGAGACATTTTTGACTGTAAATCCTCTATTGGTAAATTCTGTAGATGCTTGAACCATTAAGTCTAATCTATCAACTACAAAGAAAAATCTTGTATTGACATTTTTCTTTGCAAAATAATCTGAAATAATCCTATTTGCATAAGCAGAAAGTGCAGTTTTTCCAGATCCTTGAGTATGCCAAATAATACCATTCTTTTCAGGTTGTTCAAATCTTTTTAAAATAGCTCTTGTTGCAAAGAATTGAGGATATCTCATTATGTGTTTTTGCTTAACAGGAATTTCATCATCAGTATTAGTAGTTTCATTATGGACTTTCTTTATTTCAGTTAAGAACATAATCCCATATTGAAGGATATACATAAATCTTTCTTTATCGTAGAAGGAAGTGATAAATCTATTACATGGTGATAAATCAGAAAGATTTGTCTTAAATTCTTCGTTATCAGTTTCAGATGGATCATATCCACCATCTTTTACTACAAATTTAATTGTTTCTTCATTAATATCTTTAAATTTATAATTAGCATGATATTCTTTTATATCTTCTCTAAAAAAAGAAAATGATGTCATTTGTCCGTTTGGAGTCGTATAAAAAGAACCAGCTTTTACTTCACTAGCAATATCATCATCAGCATCTTCATATTCCATGTTATTTGAGAATGATACAATTTGAATCAAATTAAAATACTTTTTATAATCATCATTATTTAATCTTTTATTAATCATTCTTTCAAATTCAACTTGTATGCCACCGCAGTTATCAGGATGTTTAACTTCTAAAAAAGCTAATGGCATACCATTAATTAGAATATTAATGTCTGGTCTAAATGAGCCTTCTTCAGTTCCTTCTTTAATACTAAATGGCAACTCATCAACAACAGCAAAATTATTATTTTCATAATCATTTAAATCTAAAAGTTTTATTGGATATTCACTAGATGATAATCTTTTGTAAAATTCTTTACCTAAATCATTATTTTTTATCAATCCGTCTATTTCAGCAATTAAACTATAAATTTCTTCATTACTAATTGTTCTATTATTTATTTTTTCAAGAGATTCCTTAAATCTATCCACAAATATTTTAGTATTAAAATCAATAGTAGCGCCTTTTAATGATTGGTATTCATAGCCTAATCTTAAAAATTGAATTGTTGCAGGAAATTTAACTCTTGTATCTTCATTAAAATGTGCCATATTTATTCACCATCACTCTCATAATTTTTCATATCTATATTGTATTTAAGACATAGTTGTTTAATTCTTCTTTTAGCTTTCATAGTAGGTTCAAATCTTCCGTTTTCCCATCTATTAACTGAAGCAAAGGAAACCTCTAGCAAATCAGCTAATTCAGTTTGTGTTATTAGCAATTCTCTTCTCAAATCTTTTAGTAATAAAGCATAATTCATAAAAGCACCTCAATTTATTTAATTATAGCACACGTATAGCATAATTTTTAGACAATTACTTAAATTTTATCTATTTTGTTTTAAAATTTAGTAATAAATTTCTCAAATATTATTATGGAAAACACAAACAGGATAAGAGATGTGGATCAAATTGCTCCAATCGTTTAAGCCTTAACAGGTTTTGGTGGGATACCCACACAATAATCTCAAGCAAAAAAAGTGACTACAAATTTATTGTAATCACTCTTTTTCATTTTAAAATTTTTTAAATTTCAACGAGATAATACTTATAATTGTCTATGCCGGACCAATAAATTATATACTCTCCATTTATCTCAATTTTCTCATCTTTAGAGCCTGTAGGTTTAGAGATAATACCATGTATTGTCTCATTACCTCTAAAAAATTTATAAATGTTATCTCCATATTGACCTGAATAAAAATTATGATCATCCACAACAGTCATAACATATGTTCTATTAAATCCTAATTCTTTTAACTGTTCCATAAACTTAATATCTTTTATAAAAGAAAACATTTGTTCAGGATATTGTCCATTTTTAGGATATTTTAATTCGATAGCGTATTTTTCTTTATAATCTTGAGAAAATATTACAATATCCATTTCTTTTTTTATAGTATTTTCATGATTATAAAAATAGTTAATATTTCTTTCAAATTGGACTTTATAATTTGGCAATTTATTCCTTAAGAAAATTCCAAGTTCATGTTGCAACGAAAATTCATTATAAATTTCAATGCTATTTTCCTTATAATATTTCCAAAAGGATTCAATTAATTTTTTTAAATTTAAATTATTACATTCAACATTACTCATATTATCTTTTCCATTTCTTATAATTCTTTTATATCATGGCAATAGTGTAAAATCTAGAAGTTAATGAAAAATTGTTTTGTAATTTTATTAATCTAATAGTATAAAATTATTCTATTAAAGAAAAAA
>CAVAQB010000126.1:0-5207 GCA_963590725.1 Anaeroplasmataceae bacterium
GTTGGTGGGGATTTTCTTGCAAAATATCACTTAATAAATATTTGCCAAAGGCAATAACCTAGCCAAGTGTTTACACTGAATAACCAAGCCAAGTGTATAACCGCTATACTTCTCTGACGGAAGGTACAACGTCGTTAAATAAGTGTATAAGTTTAATTTAATTTATTTTTACAACTATGGGTAAATTGACCGTAGAAATCGATCGCGCTATCGCAGCAGGTGACAAGAAAATCTCTAAGTTTACTGGAGCAGTACGTAACCTTGAAACCATTCTCGCACAGGGAGATGAGTTCACAATGCCTACAGACTATTCAGGTCAGGTGTATGAACAGACTATAGGTAACGGTAAGGCTCAGTACATCTTTGTAGAAACCACAAATGGTGAAGTTCGTAAGTTGTATCCATCAGTATTTACTAAGCGTCGTCAGGTTGTAGATGAGAATGATGTTGTAACATCAACATTCAAGTCTACTACTGGGTCAGCTGCTGATGCTTTCAAGGCTGAAGGCTCAGTAGAGAAGGCTATGGATGCTCTTAAGGGCAAAACTCTTGTAGTTACTGCGGTAGAGACTATTCGTACTCCTGCATTTGGTCGTCCAGGTGAGGTAGTGAACACTAACATATACACAATTGACATTAAGTAGTCGTTGTGTGTACGGTACAAAGATTGGAGATTCCCAAATCCGTTTGGATGATGGGAGTCTCCAATTAGTGTGTCCTAACGTCTTGTACGACAATGGTGAATCCGGCTTCTGGCTACTCCGTAGAGTAGTTGGACGTTGGGTTATTACCAAATTCTTGAGAAAACAGTTGAGCACAAAGTAAAGAAAACGAGGGCTATCTATCAACCCCTCATATTTACTCATCTTTAATTTCTTTATTTTTTCACTGTTATCCCGAGTTAGTATCTGAAACATTTTTTCAACCAAAACTCAGCCCAGAGAGTATAAAATTCATTCTGATGAGATGGGACGAAACACAGACAGCTATTATGTAAAAATAATAGCTCTGTGTCAATGAATAACTTAAAACCTTATCGTGGTGGTTAACGGTATATAACTATGAAAGCAAATAATATCTTCAATCGTATTTTCTTTTCTAAAGAAATCAAAAACAACATTATTCAGATGAAAACCTATCGTGCCATTCTTGAATGGTACCCAATCTATTCACAGGAAATAGAGAAAGCTCATGATCTCGGTAAGCTTGTGTCCTTACACAAACAGCTTTATCCTCTGTTTGCATGTCCTAATCTTGGACCCTGCGAATATGGTATGTTCCGAGTAAAGGACATGTCAGAGTTGTCTATAGATAATGTGTATCTTGGTGGAATCTATGGACTATGGACCTTCACAGCTCGTGAATGGTCTAAGCCAACAATAAGTAGACAAGATTTTGATAGCGTTCTCACACAGTATAAGTATCACCTCATTTCAAATATGAAGGTAATACTTGATAATGCAACAAAAAATATTAATTCTTATTATAAGAAAGGATATTAAAGATGAGGAATGTAGAAAAAATAATATGGGTATTGCAATTTATTGCAATATCCGTATTAATGTATGCTTCAATATTTGTATGGCATAACATTATTAGTTCAATCGTATTTTCTATTATACTTGTTATAATAGGAATGATTCTTAAACTAAACAAAAATGATTAAAACAAATATACTTTTAGACTACGAGGATGCAACAGTTCTCGTAGCTCTAGATGATATTAGTGAGGCTAATATCATTGAGAAAATCTCTGAACTTCGTCCAAATGCAACAGATATTATCTGTCATTTCGATGAAGATTATAATGTTATAGGTGTAGACCTCTTTGAATTTGGAGGTTTAACTCATGAGTATCACATTGAAAAAATACCTTATTATGCAGATTGATAATTTAAACCATACTCGTGAATATGCAATCAAGTGTGCTTCTAAATATAATCTTGAAGCAGAAATAACTTACTGTATTGACGTCCTCGGAATGAGTCCTGACGAAGCAATGATGGAATGGGATGTATAACTTTAAATATTAAAATAATATGTTGATTAAAATAAATGGTGCGACAATTGCATTTACAAAACATAACAATAATCTTATGTTTGAGCACAAAGACAAAACTTTCGAAATTATTTCAGCATGGTCTGAAATTATAGATTATTGTATCACATCTCGTATGAAGGCTTGCGAGAATAATCTCATTTCTAATCTTTCAAGATTGGATTTTGCAGATGATTATATTGCAGTATATCATACAGAAAAAGGCCGTAAAAAGCATTATTCTGCACCTGCAATGCATGCTATGCAGGATGTTACAGACAATATCTATAAACATGTAGATAGAATTGTAGATTCGCAAATGTGTCTACTTCAAATACTTAAGTCTCTTTATTGGGTAAAAGATTGTCATAAAGAGCTTATCCTTGGAGATTACTCATTCGACGATCTCTACTCTTGCATCCTTGAAAAATTAACAATTAAATATTAAAAATTATGTACAGAATCAATTTCCTCACTAATTCAGGTGAATTAACAAAAGACAATAAGGCATTTACATCTCATGAAGAAGCTGAAGCTGAGGCCGAAGCATTCATTATGGATGATATATATGCAGGCTATATGATTGTAGAAGATACAGACCTCGATGGAGTTAATAAACTCCAGACAGGTCTTAGTTTTATTCCAGTAGAAAATATGATACATATTACACTTGTGGAAGAACGTATTAAATCTCTTCTATTTTATAGAATTTATAAAGTAGAAGGTTCTTGGGCTTTTATCACACCTTATGTTACAGATTAAGAAAACATTTCAACTTACAGACCGGTCTAGCATTGCGCTAGATCGGTATCTGGTAGAAATAGCACGTTATCCACTTCTTACTCCTGATGAAGAAGTAGAATTATGTCAACTTGTTAAACAAGGAGATGAACGTGCTAAAGAGAAACTTATTAAATCTAATCTTAGATTTGTAGTTTCTGTTGCTAAACAATATCAACGTAATAGTATGCCTCTTATTGATATTATTAATGAAGGTAATATTGGTCTTATAAAAGCTGTAGAAAGATTTGATGATACACATGGTTTCAAGTTTATCTCTTATGCCGTGTGGTGGATAAGACAAACCATTTTAGAAGCTATATCTACACAATCTCGTACTATAAGACTTCCACTTAACCAAGTTAATAACTATCAAAAGATTAAAGATACAATAGCTAAATTTCAAAGTAAATATTATACAATTCCTTCAGCAGAAGAAATTGCTAATATAACTGGAATTAAACTTTCTCTTGTATCTCAATTATTAGAGAATCGTACAGAATCATTAGATACTCCTGTAAAAGATACAGATTATGTTTTATCTGATACAATTTCTAATGATAACAAAGCTGATTCTTTAGTAGAATCTAAAGAAAGAGAAACTGAAATTCTTTCTATTTTAAAAGAAAATTTAAAAGAAAAAGAATTTATAGTTATTACTAATTTCTTTGGCATAGGTTGTCCACAATGTTCTTTAGATACTATTGCAATTAAAATAAATTTAACAAGAGAAAGAACTCGACAAATTAGAGAACGTGCTCTTGTAAAACTTGCTAGAATTAAAAAACTTAAATTCATTTAGTATTAAATACAATTATGTTACAGTACTTTTATCTTGTATCTCACTCAGGTGATGATGAAATTCGTATTAACGATAAAATCTTCCTTCAGGAAGAAAAAGCAATAACTTACGGAAGACGCTTAGCAACTAAATATCCACTTAGTGATTGGTGGTTGCAAAGATGTCCAATTACTACAAATGGTAGAGTTGAAGATTATAAAGTTCTTCATCCATTTAATAAAGAAAACACTAACAACTTATTTATCTAAACAATGATCGAAGATAACGTAGTCTTTGCACGGTTAAAGACATCTGATGTAGTCTTTATGGTTACTATTACTGATTCACTCGGTAATGTATCAAGAGTAAAAATGGAAATGAATTATCTTACAAGGGGTTATTGCAAACAACACCTTGAAAAGATGCTCTTAGAAGAGCTTAATTCAAATCCATTCAAATTGATTAAAATTGTTAAAGTAAGAATACATTAGTTTTTAAGGTTATCCCGAAAGTTTGAAAAAATGAGTAGGGATATTTATAAGAGCCTAATATAGGTTCTATTAATTTTATATTATTTATTTATTAATTTTTTAATTTATTTATTTATGTACAATTTACGTATTAAAGTAGAAGATCAAGTGTTTTACAATGCAGAGTTAGGCAATGCTTATTTAAAAGTAAACACAGTAATCTGTGGTTTAAACAAATCAACGACTCCTGAATTTAAACAGCTGATAAGTAAAATTATTCAAAAGGATGGTTTTACTCCAAGTATTAGTTTGTTTAAAGGAGGAAAAGCTACTATGGAATCTTATATTGATTTCAATGAAATCATACAAGATTTAAATACTCCTGCTGAAGAAATTCAATGCTGGATCATGAATGATACAGGAGATACTATAGAATCTTTTATAGTATCTAATATCTTTGACGAGTTCGAAAATAACGAGTTTGAAAAATAGTTAAAGTGAGAAACTAGAGATATTATTCATAATGCCATCCCGAAAATCTGTGAAGATAAGTAGGGATTTTAATTTAAAAAAGTATGAGAAACCATGTTTATAGAGTTCTTGATAAATATGGACATTTGTTGAGAACATTTAATACATATATAGAAGCTTGGGAATTTCGTATGGTTAATCATAGATATGACTGGGCTATTTGTGATGTATACCAATCTGCTGAAACAGATTTTCAAACTACAGATAAACAGAAAAATGCTGTTAAATTTGTAAAAGATATTCTCCAAATTGAGTTTAAAGGTAATATTGATGATTGGAGAGATGTTTCTCCTTTCTTGAATGATTACTTACAACAAGCTAAAAACTTTATCCTTGAGTTAAAGTGTGAATATGAAACAGACAGAGGATACTAATCAATTATCAATCTAATGTTTAAAGAAGAGTGCAGGTTTGCTTTAAAGAGGTTCAATTCCTTTTGCTCTTCCAAAAAAATAGTTAAATTTACATTTATAAATATTTAACTTAAAAAATAAAAATATGAACATGTCTAAACTTATAAAACTTGCAAAAGGTTTTGAATCAAAAGGATGGGGAATAGATAGGTGAATTAGAAGGATTACCTTTACTTCGTCATTCAAAAAGCAAAA
>CAVAQB010000127.1:0-5129 GCA_963590725.1 Anaeroplasmataceae bacterium
TTATCAATCTTATAACTTATGACCACATAAATTATGACGAAACAATAAAAACTGTTCAAAAAAATAATAGAACATAAAATTTTTTAAAAATAACTATTGCTTAGGACTATCAATGGAAGAGATAGATAGTTAATGATTTGGTTTTTTGTTTATTTTAGAGTTATTTTTCTAATGGTTTTTAATTTAATGAGTCTTATTAGTCACACGCACGCGTTGAAAAATAATATAAAAAGTAGTATTCTTTAATATATGACTACACTTTTTGACTATAACTTTAATTCGGTAGCACCGCTAGCAGATCGTATGAGACCTACAAGTCTTGATGATTTTATTGGTCAAGAGTATATTGTTGGTGAAGGGTCTCTTTTAAGAAGAGCAATAAAAACCGGTACATTAGGTAGTTGTATTTTTTATGGTGGACCAGGTTGTGGAAAGACAACTTTAGCAAATATTGTAGCAAATAATACGAATAGCGATTTTGTTAAATTAAATGCAGTATCATCAGGTGTTGCTGACGCTAAAAAAGTTATTGATGATGCAAAACAAAACTTGCAGTTATATGGTAAAAAAACATATTTACTTTTAGATGAGTGCCATAGATGGAATAAAGCTCAGTCAGATTGTGTATTAGAAGCAATTGAAAATGGTTCAATAATTTTCATAGGTTCAACAACTGAAAATCCATTTATTTCTATGACCAAGGCAATTGTTTCTCGTTGCAGAATTTTTGAGTTTAAAAGACTTGTTGATGCAGATATTATAAAAGTTTTAAAAAGAGCACTTTTAGATAAAGAAAAAGGCCTTGGAAATTATGATGTAGATATTAGTGAAGATGCAATTAAACATATGGCATTTGCAGCTAATGGAGATGCAAGAAATGCTTTAAATTCACTTGAACTTGCGGTTATGTCTACAAATCCTAATAAAGAAGGGAAAATAGTAATAGATTTGCAAATCGCCCAACAATCTTCTCAGCAAAAAGCAATGTCTATAGATGATAGTATGTACTATGACATGATATCTGCTTTTATTAAATCCATGAGAGGTAGCGATGCCGATGCTGCTGTATATTGGGCAGATAGATTAATAGAATCGGGTTGTGATCCACTTTTAATTGCAAGACGTTGTATAATTCATGCAGTTGAAGATGTTGGCATGGCAGATCCAAATGCGCTTGTTGTTGCTACATCAGCTTTAACGGCTTTCCAAAATATTGGTTTGCCAGAGGGAAAGAAAATTTTATTTGAAGCTGCAATATATGTTGCTGAAGCACCTAAATCTAATAGTGTAGAAGTAGCTGAAAGTATAGCGGATGATTTAGTAAAAAATAGTATGTCTGGAGATGTTCCAACATATTTGCAAGATCAAACATATAAGTTAAAAAAGGATTCGTCTTATAAATATCCACATAGTTATGGTGGTTGGGTTGAACAACAATATTTGCCAGATAATTTAAAAGATGCAAAAATTTACATTCCTGGGAATAACGGTTTTGAAGCAAAACTTATAAGAGCGAAAATAATAAAGAAAAATAAATCACAAAATAAATAGTAGTTAGAGGTAAATAATGAAACATTTAAGTATAGACTTAGGAGATGTTAGAATAGGATTAGCAACAAGTGATTCAATGGGAATTATTGCCACAGGACTTGAAACTTATCAAAGAAAGTTTATTTATAAAGATATTGAATACATTGCTAATTTAGCTAAAGATAACAATGTTAAATGTGTAGTTATGGGACTTCCTATAAATATGAATGGAACTAGCGGAGAAAGAGTTGATAAAGCTAAAGAGTTTGCAGGTCTATTAAAAGAAAAGTTTGATGAGATGAACTATGAATGCAAAATCGACTATCAAGATGAAAGATTAACTACCGTGTCTTCTGAACGAGTTTTAATAGAAGCAGGTGTTAGGAGAGAAAATAGAAAGAAAGTTATTGACAAAATGGCTGCTACAATCATTCTTCAAACCTATTTAGATTGTCATGCAGGTAAATAATGAGAAATAAAAAATACTATATTTTTCTTATATTTGTTTTTGTAATAGCACTTTCTGCTATTATGATTTCTTGTTCAAATAATGAAACAATTTTATTTGAAAATAATTTAAATTCAGTTTCACTAGTTGATGGTACAACTTTAACTGATTATACAATTAATTATTCAGGATTAGATGGTGCGGCTATTGATTCTAACCCTGATTCCTACAATGAGGAGACAGAAACATTTACATTAAATAATCCAACAAAAGTTGGTTATTCATTCTTAGGGTGGAGCGGAACGGATATTGAGGATAAGTCAACAAGTGTACAAATAATAAAGGGTTCTACAGGAAATAGAGAATATACAGCAAATTGGGAAATTATTAGTTATAATATTACATACAGTGGAGTTGCTGGAGCAAATAATTCTGCAAATCCAAAGATTTATACATATGAATCAACAACTATAACATTACAAGATCCAATAAAAGAAGGATATACATTTTTAGGATGGACTACAACTGAAGTTACAACACCTGCTAAAAGTTTAACTATCGATCAAGGATCAACAGGAGCTAAATCTTTTACTGCTAATTGGCAAGCTAATACCTACACAATTACATATGATGTAAATGCCGGTGATGAACTCGTTATAAATACTCAAGAAGTTATATTCGATGAATCAATTACATTAGTTATTCCAACTAGGATGGGATATGATTTTGATGGTTGGTATAATGGAAGTAGCTTGGTTCAAGAAGGTACATGGAATATAGCATCTAATGTTACACTAAAAGCAAATTGGAAAATTATTAATTATACAATTGATTACATTGGAGCAATTGTAGCTAATATGTCTAGTTATAATGTCGAGACAGAAACCTTTACATTAAATAATCAAAGAAAACTTGGTTATAACTTTGTTGGTTGGAGTGGAACGGATATTGATGGTATATCAACAAATGTACAAATAACTAAAGGTTCTACAGGCAATAGAGAATATAAAGCAAATTGGGAAGTTGTTACCTATACAGTTGAATATTATTTTGATGGAGAAAGTTTAGGTGATGAATATAAACAAACTTACACAATTGAAGATCAAAATTTTGCAGTTAAAACTTTAGATAAAGAACATTATAGATTAATAAATTGGAAGGAAGATCTTACTTCAGAAACTTCTATTAATACAATTAATACATCAAGCTGTAAAGATATTGTACTACATGCAAATTGTGAAAAACTTTATAATTTTACCATAAGTTATACAGACAATTTAGCAAGTACCGGAACAATGCCTATTGCTATATCAAATAATACTTTTGCTGAAATGGCTAATTCTCTTTATGACAAGGTCAAAGACGGTTTAAAGGGATTTACACTTAAGATCTTAGACAATCATAATTCTATGATTACTTATGCTGCTTATTATTCAGACGAAGGTGACCTTTCTAATAATGGATTATTATCCCCAGCTATAAATTATAGTTCTTCAGAAGAAGATTGGTATAATGTTTCAATTTATGTTAAAAAAGAAATTAATATATATACCATAGAATATGATTTAGATGGAGGCGCTTTTAATCCTGCAAAGACAATTTATAATGTTAATGATAGTTTTACTATTGGTACACCTACAAAAGTGGGTTATGATTTTGTTGGTTGGGATGATGGAAATAGTGAATCATTAATTTTTGAAGTTTTTTCGGGAACTACAGGTAAATTGAAATTAACTGCCAAATGGGAAGCTAAAACATTAATTGTTCATTTTGATAATGCAAATATAACTTCAACAATTACAGTTAAATATGATAGCAAATATGGAGCACTTCCTGTACCTGAAAAAGAGGGTTATACTTTTGAGTATTGGATATTAGAAGATACAGCAAAAAGAATAAATGAAGATTCAAAAGTTGAAACATCAGAAAACCATACTTTAAATGCTAAATTTAAACCAAATCAATATTTTGTAAATTATAAGTTATATGATGGAGAAGAAAAAAATTATACAGCAACCTTTGATAGCTCAGTTACAGCAGATCAAAATAATGCAAGTATGTTAATTGATCCAACTAGAGAAGGATATACATTTATTAAATGGGTTAAAAATGATGAAGATTTTGTGGTTCCGACAACTAGGTGGAATATAAGTGAGAATGTTTCGATTGAAGCTGTTTGGAAAGCTAACGATTATAATGTAACATTAAGTGTTAAAGACAAGGAATATAAATTTAATGCAACATATGATTCTTCAATATCTTTATTAACTGAAGAAATTAAAAATTATGTTGGAAATGATTATATAGCAAGCTTTAGCGATGAAGATGGTAACTTATTCGCAAATTATACTGGTGTAAATGAGAAATATACTTACGCGAAAGATATAAAAGTTTATGCTAATATTTTACTTGTAGGAAATGAGTTTACTTCAAATGTTAATTTGGATATGACTAAATTATATAATCAAATAAGTGTTAGTATTGATGGTAATAAAATTACTTCTTTAGATAATTTTAATTTAAATTCGATAGGTAATCATAAAATACGGTATTTATCTAGTGATGCTAATGAGTTATATAGTATAGAGATAGTTGTAAAAGAAAATATTGGACTTGAAAATAATGCTCATTATAAAGATGTACCTGTAGTTAATTTAGATGGACAAGAGATTGTTTCTTTGAAAATAGATGGAAAAGAATATAGATATATTGAGGGTAATCCAAATAGATTAACTAAAAATGGAAAACATACAATAGAAATAACCGGAGCAAATGGTTATTCAGTTACTTATATTGTTTACTTTGATAATCCAAATTATACAGCATTCTGGTATATTTTAGGTATTACTATTATTTTATTATTAGGCGTTAGTATATATAGCTTTTTAGGAAGGAGAAATACAATTCCTTATGATTATTTGGATAGAAGATAAAGCATTAGGATTAATGATATTTTACTTAGTACTAACTTTCTTGGTTAGCGCTTATTTGCTTGTCTATGAAATATGCTTCAACCTAAGAAGAAAAATAAATTATAAAAATTATACATTTTTTGTAGGAATGTATAATACAAAGGTAGATGTTTTTAGACTAGCTGCAATTATATTTATTTTTGTATCTTCCCACATTGTATACGCAACGGACAGCGAAA
>CAVAQB010000128.1:0-4657 GCA_963590725.1 Anaeroplasmataceae bacterium
GTTTGAACCATCAGGGTATGAAGGCGAATTATTAAAAAATGTAGAAGCTAAAGCCCAAAAAAATAATATGTCAACAAAGAGGTGTTTGTTATCCGATAATATTAGTTTTAATGATTTAGGCGAAGTATATTTTTATGGTTTCTTAAAATATAGTGCTTTTGAAAGAAAAGTTATAGAAAAGTATAAAAATATAAACAATGTTATAGAATTTAATATAGAGAAAAAAGAAGAATTTAAAAAAATAAATTCAGAAGAAAACCCAATAATTAATGTGATTACAAAAGAAAAAGAAATTGAAATCCTACATTCTAGAATAGCTAAGCTTTTAATTGATGGGGCTAAATATAGTGATATTTTAGTTTTAGCACCAAATATTTGTGATTATGAAATTAAAATTAGACAAGTATTTGAACAAGATGGAGAAGATTACCCTAATATTAAATATAATATTATGATGTCAGATAATGAATTAAGTGATACTTATAGAATACTTAATATAATAGAGCGTTCTATAAGAAACGAATATACTTTTACAAGACAAGATTTATTTGATCTATTGAATCAAAATATAATTAAAGAAAAATATAATATTGATACATACGATGCTAAAAATTTTCTTGATGTTGTATCAAAATTAAATATATATAATAATATAGATTTTGATCATTTAAAAAAACGTCTTATTTTATCTTTAGTTTCTGATATAAATGATGAAGATAATAAAAGAGTTGTTATTGGAAATGATAAATATTATCCATATACTGAAATATTTTTAAATAACGATAATATTTTAAAGTTAATTAAAATAATTGATGGCGTTAAAGATTATATCAAGCTTATAAAAGAGACTAAAGTTGTATCTAGTAATGAAGCTTTAAAAATATTTAGAGAAATAAAAACACTTGTCTTAGTAAACGAAAATGATAATAATAAAGAACTTACAAAACTAAAAAATTTTATATATTATTATGAATCCTTAGAAATAAGTATGCCAATAAAACCGTTTATGAATTTCATATATGATTTGTTAAAAAATAGTAAAAAGCATAGCCTGGAAACATCTGGTATTACATTTAGAAGCTTCGATAAAAACTATGTTACATATTCAAAATATACATTCTTTATTGGATTTACTTCAAATGATTTGCCATTAAAAATAGTTAAACAAGAATTAGATTTAAGGTGTCGTGACATATCTTTAGAGAAAATAGAGGATGAGAAAAATGCATTTATAATTACATATCAAAACTCAGAGCATTTTTATTCATCATATGTTTCAAAAAATTTGAAATCTGAAGAGGATTTCTTTGTCTCAAAATTCGCAAACGAAATATATGAATTATCAGGTAATGAAGACAAATCTATTAAAGAAGAAAAATATGGTTTAGATGAAAACAGAAGTGTAGAAGAATTATATACTAAAAGAGAATTTAAGAATAAAGGATATAATTCAAATAATGTAGATAATAAGAATCCTATATATGACTTTAATGAGTCAAAGAAAAAAGATAGTGATCTTAAACTTTCAACAAAAGAGATTGAAGCATTTTTAAAGGAGCCTTTTTCATCAAAAGTAAATAAAATTTTTCCGCGTGATAATGAAGAACAAGAAAAAATTGATGCGGAATATGAAAATATAAAAATAGATAATATAAACAATAGTAAAATAGTTTCAGAAATCGCAAAAATAATTATAGAGGCTTCGTTAAAAGAAGATGATTATAATAATCCTAGACTAGATAAATTAAAAGAAAAATATTTGATAGAAAAGAAGATTCCAAATTTTAACTCTGAATTATTTGAAGCTATATTTAAAAAAGAATATATAAAGGCATATGGTATAAAAGAACTTATTGGGGAGTGTTTAGATAATAATTGCATTTTTAAGTTAGAACCTTTAACAATAAAAAATAATGATTTTAATTGGACATTAGAATGCAACTCTGAATTTGTTAAAATTAATCATGATGGCAAACAAATATATTGTGAATTAAAAGAAGTAAAAGATAAAGATATAATTAAAGATTATATGCACCTATACGCTATATCCCTTATGGATCTAGCAAGTAATGATAATGATTTAGAGGTAGATATATGCTTATTAAAATCAGGGAATTATTGTTATAAAATAAAGCCAAGCGAAGCTAGGCAAATTTTAAATAAAATTTATGATAATATAAATGATTATAATGATATTTTCTTTTTTGATATAGCTGATCTTGAAGAAGACTGGAAAGTTGATCTTGAAAAAAAAGGATATTATAAATTCATAAATGAAAGAATAGGCAAAGAGGGTGCTTGGAAATATTTTAATGATAAAAAAATGTTTGGCATTGAAGAAATAGGTTATGAAAATGAAGATAAGTTTTTAGATGAGTATTCTAAAAACGAAATGAAAATGAAAGAATTAATTAAAATATAGGAAGGAGTAATATAATGATAGATGAATTTGATGTAAAAAAATATGATGTGTCTTCAAATTTAGTTATTGAGGCTTCCGCTGGTACAGGAAAAACATATAACGTTGTCCAAATAGTAGAAAAATTAATTGCGACAACCGATATTAGTAAAATTCTAATTGTTACATATACAGAAAAAGCGTGTGGAGAATTAAAAGAACGTATAGGAAAAATTGATGGCATAAATATAAATAACGCAAATATTTACACCATACATTCTTTTTGCGCTAATACTATTAAAGAATTTGGTCTTAGCGCAAATCTTTGTCTTTCGTTAAAAATGGAAGAAAAAGAAGATATTATGAATTTCGCTAAAAGATATGTAAGAAAAGGTAAAATATTTGAAGATATCACAAAAATTATATCAACCGCTGATATAAATCTTGATACAGTTGCCACAGATTTATGTGCTGGATGTAAAAAATATTATTTAGATAAAGATAATCAAGTTGATTTAAGCATTATTAAACTTGATAAGTTTGATAATTTGTTTGATGGCGTTAATGATTTGGTTTTAAATAGTGATGAAGAAAAATTTGAATTGTTAATGCGCTTAAATCATAGTAATAGTTACGAGGATTTTTACAAATATTTTAGCAACTTAGAAGATAATTTAGAAATAGCTAAAGAAATATTTAATAATAAAACTATATCATTATATAATTTGCTAGAATCTAATATTAAAAAATATAAGGCATTTAATTATGATGGAAACAAAATACAATCAAACAAAGGCCGACCTGATGAACATAAAAATGTTATAAATTATTTCAACACTATAAAAGTGATTAAAAAGCCATCGGATTATGAAATATTATTTGTTAAATATTTAGATGATTTTTATAAAAAATATTTAGAATATAAGATGGAATCTGGAATAGAATCATTTGATGATATGATTAGGTATGTAAGAGAAGAGATAATTCATAATGATGCATTTAAAGAGGCTTTAAGAGATAAATATAAATATGCGATTATAGATGAATTTCAAGATACTAATCAAAAACAATTTGATATATTTAAAAATATATTTATGACAGATAATCATAATATAATTGTAGTAGGAGATCCTAAACAATCAATATATGGATTCCAAGGTGCAGATGTAGGGGTTTACGTTAAAGCGAAGGACGAAATTAGTGCGTCAGGCCAATCTAATTATTTGGGAAAAAATTATAGGTCATTGCCAAGTGTTGTAGAAGGATGTAATAAAATATTTGAGGGTGTTAAATTTGGTGATGAAGATTTTAGGGCTTCAAAGACATCAGAAAAAAAGGAAGCTATTATTGATAAAGCGATTTATTATGCTAAAGATTATGAGAATGATAATCTTAATGAATATAAATTCGCTAAAATATGTGCAGAACAAATTATAAATTTATGTAAAGATAATTGCCAATATAAAATAAAAGAGGGCGATTTATATAGAAACTTTAATTATTCGGATTTTACAGTTCTTGTAAAAAGTCGTTCTGAAACTGCCGTAATTAAAAACGCGCTTAGAAAATCAGGTATACCATTTATTATGTATGGTGATAAAACACTATTTAATGAACGTGAGTGTTATGAATTTATAGCTATACTTGAGACACTTACTGTAAAGGATTTTACAGGATATAATCGAAAATATTTTTATAAAGCAATGCTTACAAAATTCTTTGGATATAGATTAAATGATATTAAATATGACTATTTTGACAAAGATGATATTTATGAAATGGAATTAATATTATCATGGCGTAGTATGGAAAAAGATGGATTATATGAAGATTTGTTTGAATCTATTGTATATGATTCAAGACTACAATCAAATCTTAGTGATTCTAAATATATTGAAACATTATCTAAGTTCAAACAAATCGCAAATTATTGCCTAGACTATTTATCAAATGGAAATAATATTTACGATTTAATTAATACTCTTAAAGGTCTAAATAAAGATTTAGAAGAGGATGAAGATGGACAAATTGTTGAAAGAGGAACTGAGAAGCGTGTTGTAACAATTATGACAATGCATGCCTCTAAAGGATTACAATTTAACGCAGTTATTTGTTTTGGTGGGTTTAAAGGACGTAGTAATAAAGCTAAAATATTTGTTAATCATAAGGATAAAACTATTGTATATAAAAGTAATGCTTCAATAAAAGCTGAGGAAGATGAAGAAGTAAAAAGGTTATTTTATGTTGCCTATACTAGAG
>CAVAQB010000129.1:0-4656 GCA_963590725.1 Anaeroplasmataceae bacterium
TACTCGTACAGGTTGTTCTATTTCTATTTCGTATTCCATACTACTTACAAGTAACTCTATCAAATAAGTCTTTATTTATTCCCACTGTGGCCAAAGCCTCCTGCCCCACGTTCTGTTTCATCAAGAGATTTTACTTCTTCCCATTCAATTTTATTAACTTTTTCAAGAAGAGCTTGACAAATACGCTCTCCATCTTCAATATAAATATCCTCTTGACCAAGATTAATAACAGGAAGCATCCATTCTCCACGATAATCTTCGTCTAGAGTCCCTGGAGTGTTTATTAGACTTAATCCTTTCTTAATAGCCATACCAGAACGTGGTCTAAGTGAAACTTGGTAGCCTTCTGGAATAGCTGTAAACAAACCAGTAGGCAAAAGTGCTCTACTCATAGGAGCAATACGTACCATAGGTACTGTATGACCTTCACCAGCCCAGATTACTTCTGCATCACCAAAACCTTTAATAGGATTTTCAGGTGTTACACGACTAAGATCAATACGAATATCAAGTGCAGCTGCACCTGTTGTTTCATACTGTGGAAGTTTGTTATTAGAAATGTTAATTACTTTTACTGTAGGCATACTTATTAATATTTATAATTAGAAGAATATTCATCTATATTATCCCAAATTACTTCACGAGTCCTTGGATCTAAAATTTCAACAGTATGTTCCCCTTCATTAGTTTCTACTGTCATAGGTTCTTCTGTCTCCCATAATTCTACAGACTCTTCGTAAGTAATATCATTGTCTATATCTACATATTGAGAAAACTTAGCAGCTTTTGCTACTTTTTCAATAGCTTCTTTTTGGGATTCAGCTTTTACTGTTACAGTATTTCTTACCCAAGCAGTTACTTTTTGGTCAAAAGTTACAGAGAATTGAGGCATTGTTCTAGATTTTCAATAGTACAATTATTATCTTCTGAATAAAAAGCTTTTTTATAAGATTTATCATCTCCTAGCAATAGCATAAAAGGGGTCATTCTTGCTGAATATCCTCCTTTTATTTTATAAGCTTTTCTCTTTTCTGCATAATGAGTTTCATCATAAGAAATTACTTTTAATTCAGGATACTTATCCTGGATTTGAATAGGTAACTCTTTACTAGCATCATTATAGCAAACATATAAGATTAGATTATTAAGCATAAAGTAAAGTTAGTGCGTGTTTTTTAATTTCTGCAATATCTCTAAACTGTATATCAAATTGACTACAATCAAAAGGATTACATAATATATGATAACCAGCTATTGTTGGAATAATTCCTATAATTGGTTTATTAGGCTGTTGTTGTGGTATATAATTAACTATTGTTTCCAATAATTCTACATTTTTAGAATCCACATCAATAAGCCACCATTTGTTTTCAGACTTAGTAGTTCTTACTGCATGACTCCAAATAGCTTCTGGTTTTTTAAAATCTCCTTCATAAAGACGTTCTGCAAAACATTTCACAGCATTTTCCAAACATTTTCTATTAGATTTTCTATTCATAGAAATATAAGCTCGAGCTTGAAATATCTCACATAACTTAATAATTTCTTCTTGGTGTTTTATTAAATTGTCCCTACCAGTAATATAAATAGATTTTACACACCAGTTGGCCGCAGGAAGTTCTGGATGATCTTTACCTCTACGAAGTATTTGAACTTCATAGAGATAATCTACATCATCTTCTTTAAGATAAGCTTGTATTTGTCTAAAATTATCTATTTTCATTAATCAAAAGGCATTTTCCAAGGATCTGATTCTAAATACTCAAGTCGCTGTTCTAGACTATTAAGACGAGTATTATGATTAGATAAAATTCTCTTAATTTTAAGAAAATATTCTAATACTTTATCCATGTTTTATTTGTTGTAAAAGAGATTCCTCTTCCTTATTAATATGTGTAGGCAATTCACATTCTATAACTAAATAATAACTACTACCTTGTATTCCTTTATTAGGAATTTCAATTTTATTTCCAATTTGTGTATATTTAGGAATAATTACTTCTACTGTTTCTCTAGTAGGTAATATATGTTTATAAGAAGTACCTAAAATACAATCATAATAAGGAATTTTAACTTTTTCATAAATATTATTTCTTTCATCTATTTCGAACTTATTATGATCATAGTTATAAAAGAAATATACCCATAAATCTCCATTAGGCGCATTTTGCTCTTTAGCTTCATTACCTGCTCCAGAGTATCTAATTCTGGAACCATGTTGTATATTTGAAGGTATAGTAATAGTTAAGTGCTTATGTTTAGAAATTAAGCCTTCTCCATTACAAGTTTTACAAACATTTTTAACGGTTTTTCCAGTGCCATGACAATGGGGACAAATAGTTATTTGCTGAGAGATTCCAAATGGAGTACGTTGCACCTCTACCGAATGTCCTGTACCTTGACAATGTTTACAAGAATCAATTCCTGTACCTCCTGCTCCCTGACAATTAGGACAACGTATCTTTGTATTATAATTAACATCTACTGTTTTAGAAGACATTAATTCTTTTAAAGATAGTGTGACCTGAATCCTTAAGGATTCTCCAGGTTCTGGCCCAGTACGCTGTTGAAAGAAATCTCCTCCACCAAACATACTTTGGAAGAAAGACGCCATGTCATTAGGATCGGGTCCAGAATAACCACCTCCAAAGTTATCCATAGTACCATAAGAGTCATAATGGGCTTTTTTCTGAGGATCCTTTAGAACATCATAAGCTTCTCCGACATCCTTAAATTTCTCAGCAGCTTCTTTTTGTTTTTCTTCAGATTCGCTAGAATGTCTATCAGGATGCCATTTAATTGCTTGCTTTTTATAAGCTTTTTTAATTTCTTCAGGAGTAGCTGATTTAGCTACTCCTAAGATTTCGTAATAATTTTTAGCCATTTACTTCTTCTGCAGTTGTTTCTTCAGCAGGTTGTGCTGGAGCTGATTCAGAATAAATTTTAGATATAATTGGAGTGTAATATTCCTCTAGTTCTTTCTTAGCTGTTTCTACTTTATCCAGTTCCTTAGACTTTAAAGCTTCCTCAAGATTAGAACAAAGTTCTTTGATCTTAGTGGCTTCTTCTTCTGTATACTTATCTTTCATAGTTTCTAAAGAACCTTCTACTGCATATTGATAAGTAGCAGCTTCATTTATTTTATTGAATTCTTCTTGCTTCTTAGCATCTTCCTCCTTATGAGCCTCTGCTTCAGCCTTAATTCTTTCAATTTCTTCAGGAGTAAGACTATTCTTATCTTCAATAGTAATATGCTGCTCCTTATTAGTTCCAAGGTCTTTGGCACTTACAGAAAGAATACCATTAGCATCAATATCAAAAGTTACTTCAATTTGAGGAACACCTCTTTTAGCTGGGGCAATACCATCCAAATTAAAAGTACCAATAATCTTATTATCAGCCGCCATTGGGCGCTCTCCTTGAACTACTTGAATAGTTACAGCAGGCTGATTATCTACAGCAGTACTGAAAATTTGAGATTTCTTAGTAGGAATAGTTGTATTAGCTTCAATAATCTTAGTATTCATATTACCATTAGTAACAATACCAAGGGAGATTGGAGTAACATCCAACAAAATTACATCATTATCCGAAGTATTACCTACAAGAATATTAGCCTGAATAGAGGCTCCTTCAGCTACAGCGGTATCAAGATCTGCCTTACGAATAAGTTCAACATTGAATGTATCTGTAAGGGCCTTCTGAACTAATGGAACTCGACAAGAACCACCTACTAGGATAATACCGTCCACTGTTTCTAGAGATGCTTTACTAAGGGATTCTTTTGCACAATTAATTACTTTATCAATCCATTTAGAAATAAGTTGCTCAAATTTAGCTTTAGTAATATCTATGTTAAGGTGAACAGGCCCATTTTCATTGGCTGTAATATAAGGTAGATTTATATTAGTAGTTGCTGAAGCACTTAATTCAATTTTTGCTTTTTCAGCAGCTTCTTTAATTCGTTGTAAGGCCATGGTATCTTTAGAAAGGTCTATACCATCAGATTTCTTAAACTCTTCTACAATATAAGTAGAAACTTCATTATCCAAATCAGCACCACCTAACCAAGTATCACCATAAGAGGCAAGTACTTCAATAAGACCTGTTTCTTTATCAAAATCAAGAACAGATACATCAGTAGTAGAGCCTCCAAAATCCACTACCATATACTTACCATTTTTACTAAGATTGGAAGCAAGACAAGCAGCAGTAGGCTCAGCTATAATTCTTTGTACCTTAAGATTAGCAAGAACACCTGCTTCTTTAGTAGCATTACGCTGATTGTCATCAAACATTGCAGGTACAGTAATTACCGCATCAGTAATTTCCTCACCTGTATAATCCTCAGCCATCTGTTTAAGAGCACCGAGAATCCAAGAAGAAATTTCTTGAGGAGAATATTCTTTATCATCAATCTTAACCCAAGCATAACCATTATGATTTACTACTTCATAGTTAAGATGTTTTATTGCATCTTGAGCTTCATCCCAAGTACGACCAATAAGTCGTTTAATAAGATTAATAGTTTGTTTAGGACGTACTAGCATCTGACGTTTAGCTGCTGCACCAACAAGGCGTTCACCGACTTTATTAAATCCTACTATTGAGTCAAAGGTACGAGATCCTTCAGGGGAAACAATTACTACTGGTTTT
>CAVAQB010000130.1:0-4650 GCA_963590725.1 Anaeroplasmataceae bacterium
CTTATATTATATAATTCAAATTATTGCACAAAAAATGATATTATTAAATTTAATAATATTACTTTATTATGTTTAAAACAATTTACTAGTTTTTCTATATTATTAATTTTAAAATAAAAATAGAAAAAATCGTTTAAGCAATTTATCAAAGATCATAAAGTTGTTACTAAAATAATTTTAATCGTTGCTTTTATTACAGTATAGTTATTGTTTACTTATTTTGATTTCTTATGGTGGTATAAATTATATAAATAGAGCCAAATGATTTTTTTAATCGTAAACTTTTGCTTTTTATCTACTAAAAAAGTTTACTATCTTTAATTTAAACTTAGTATTTTCATCAATTTTATTTCATACCGTTTGTGCGTCTTTAACATAATAAAGTTTTCATCTTTCACAATTTCATAAGATGTTTTTGTTTTATTATTTTTTAGCTTATGCATAGTTCTATCATTATATGAAGTATCTTTTAGTAAATTGTTTAAAATATCTTTTTCTATGTTTTAAAACTTTTTATATAACAAAAAAAGTTAAAAGATTTCAATTTTTAAAAAAATAAAATTAATATTTTAATTTCTATTATTTTTTACAATTTGGACAAATACAATTTTTTATATTATAACACCATTTCTTCCACTTAAATCCACATTTAGAGCATATTAAATTAACTTTAATTTTGCTTCCTTTAGTAATTTTATCAGCATAAATATTATTTTTATTATTTTCTTCATTATCCCAAATTTTCATTATTTCTGGATTTGTAGTTTTTAAATCATTAAAGCCAGTTAAAACTTTATGATTAGAACAATAAGGGCAACCAATACCTTTTAAATGAGTGTTAATTTGTTGCAAATAAGAATGGCCTTTTGGACATTTCCAATATACTTTTTCATGTGATTTATTAGTAACTTCTTCCGGTTTAATTTTATTTAAAGTATAATCCCAATTCATTAATTCTTTTTCGTTTGTAGTAGTCAAATCATTTAATCCTTTTTTTATTTTAATTTTGATAGAACTACAATAAGGACATTTTGAATTTCTATTAATACGATGAGAAACACTATCCTTCCAAACATTACCACACTTTGAGCATTTCCGGTAAAAATATTCAGTATTAGATGAAGCTATCTTATTAGGTGAAATTTTATTATTATCATAATCCCATTCTTTTAAAAATTCAGGATGTTTTGTTCCAAAATCATTAATTCCTTCAATAATCCTTTTTTTAGCACAAATTGGGCAACCATTATAATTTTTCTTAAAAGATTTACTTAAATTATTTACACTTTTTTTAAATTCATAGCCACACTTTGAGCATTTTATATAAATAATCTTTGATGAAGAAAACGTATAATCATAAGGAGACTTAGTGTTTTTTTTATAATCCCATTCAAGTAAAGAAATTGGATAAATATCACCTAATGAATTAAATCCTTTTAATACCTTTTTACCACAACAATATGGACATGAATTTCCTCTAATTCTATTATTAATTCTAGCTTCATATTCATGACCTTTTGAACAAATCCACCATACTTTAAAATTACTTGAAGGCATAAACATATTAGGTTTTAAATTTTTATTTTTTTCATAGTTCCATTCTTTAGCAATATCAGGATAAAGAAAACCTAAACTTTTATTTTTATCTATCATTACAGTATTATTTAAAATTATTTTATAATCTTCAGAAATATTTAATATAACTTCTTTATGTTTATATTTTAAAATAAAATTTTCTATCCGTTTTTTTAATTTTGAATAATTTTTATTAGGTTCTAAACAATAAATATTATTTTCATTAATAAATTTAATTAAATTTTGTTCTTTTTTATTTTCAATTATTCTTATTAAATTGATATTATTTTGTTTAGCAAATAAATTCTTATTATTATCTTTTTCTATTTTTGAATCTTTATGATAATAACTACCATCATATTCAATCGCAATATTTAATTCGCCAATATAAATATCAAATTCATAATTATTAATTTTCTTTCTATTTTCAACTTCTTTAAAAAATTTAGACATATAATAATAAATCATTTGTTCTGGAAAAGATGTTTGTCTTTCAGAACTACAAATTGGACATCCAGTACCAGAATTTCTATGAAGTGGAGTAGCCTCGAATTCATGACCTTTTGGACATATCCGCCATACTTTATTATGATGATTCGGAAAAATATCTTCAGGTTTTAAATCACCATTTTTTTTATAATTCCATTCTTTTGCTAATTCAGCATTAACTGTTTTTAAATCTGTCACACCTTTTAAAACTTTAAAATGAGAACAATAAGGACAACCAGATTTCCCATTAGTTCTACTTATAACTTTTGATTTAAAACTATGGCCTAAAGGACATATCCACCAAACTTCTTCTTTTGATGACCAATTAATATCTTCAGGAGAAATTTTATTTTTGCTATAATCCCATTCATTTAACAAATTAGAATTATTTTTTTTACAATAGAAAACAAAACTTTTTCTCATAATAACACCTTTATAATTCATTAATTGAAACACTGTTCTCTTCTTTTAAAAATTGCCTTTCAACAAGATAATCTTTATTAAAATTAATGATATCTTTAATTTTAAAATTTGTTTTAATATTATGGTTTTTACCATTTTCCTCTTTAAAAGATAATGTTAATTTTTTATTTACATTAATTTTATTTTTATTATTTTTTAATAAAATTTGAAGGAAATCTAAATTATAATTTAATACTATTGATTCTCCTGATTCAATAAAATCATTTAAAATATTTAGTTCCTGATCAATAATTGATTCAAATTTATTTTTACTAAAATAAATTCTTTGATCATTAAATTTAATTCTTTGATTGCCTACATTAATCATAGTAATTTTCAAGCTTTTTTTGTTAATTATAACTTTTTTATTATTTTCATTTTCAAGATAACATTTAGAACTTTCTTCACAATTAATTTTCATTTTCTTTTTATAAGGATAACGAAAAGCAATTATTGATATTATTATAGAAATAATACTTACTATAACAGATATAATATCTACGCCATTTACTTCAAAAATCATATTTAAAATCACAATAATAACCTCCAAATTTAATAATAAATTACTTTTTAATATTTTATCATGTTTATTTACTTTATTTTCTATAATTGACACTTGCAAATACAACTTTTGCATTTTTTTAAATTTTTGTAGTAATATCTATAGTTTATATGTTATTAAATATTTATAATTTAAATATTATTTGAATTAAAAAATAAAATAAAAATAATAGATTTTGTAGGGTACCCCTAAAGTTTGACTAAAGAAAATTTAGAAAGGCTTAGAGATATTTTTATGAAATTAAAAAATGTAAATTTAAAAGAAATGTCAAGACTAGTTGATGAAGGATATTCATATAGAAAGTTAGCGAACCTATTTGGAATTGGTAATAGCACAACGGAAGGTATATTACATGGTAAATCTAAATCATTTACTATTGATAAAAAATTAACAATAATAAAACAAAATTTCAACAAATAAAGTAAAACATCATTAGCAAAAGAAATCAATGCTTGTTCTGGAGTGTTTCACAAATTGATTTTAAAATACGAGAAATTAGTTATAATAGTCTTATCAATAATAGAGAAAGGTCAAGTGTTTCAAAAATAAGAAGACAAAAAAAGAATCAAATCAAAAATGTGGCTTCTACTCCAAAAGTAATAGCAACTATAACATATACCGAACACGAAGAATTTAATAGACTTTGTAAAGAAAATTATAAGCTACTAATGGAGAATGAATGCCTAAAAAATCCAGGCCTTAGTTCATCAACCTCAGGTGCGAAAAAATAGGAAAAAGTGATATCAATAAATGAACTATTAAAGTTTTATAAAATAGCTAAATCAAGCTATTATTATCGATTAAAGGCATCAAAAACTAAAAAATCGAAAAAATAAGGAATTACGTGATAAAATACTTGAAATATATCAAAAATCACATCGTAAATATAGTTTTAAACGAATTACACTGGTTTTAAATAGTAATTCTAAAAAGCTAATTAATCATAAACGTGTACAAAGGATTATGCATAAACTTGGCATATTTGGTATTCAAGGTAAAGATAATAAATATCATTCATACAAGAATTATAATGGTGACCATAAAGAAAACCTTCTTCTAGAGAAAACAATAAATAAAGAAAGTATAGAACGATATAAAAGATATTTTGAAACAACAGCATATGATTTATCAATAAATTCCGATTTCAATCTAGCAAAGAGAATGATAGATAAAACATTTAGCAAGTCCGATAGCTTAGAAGGATTAATATTTCACTCTGATCAAGAATGACAATATCAAACGAAGCAATAAAGGCAATGACTAAAATCCAAAGGCGTTAAGTAATCATTCTCTAGAAAAAACTCTATGAATAATTCACTGAAAGAAAATTTCTTTGATATATCAAAGAATGAAATGTTTTATGGTCATAAATATGAATTTAAAACTATCGATAACCTTAAGAAAGTGGTTGAAGATTATATTAAATAGTACAATGAAGAAGGAATTAATATAAAAATAAAAAGTTTTAGTCCATTTCAATATATACAACAATTTTTATCACAATTACAATATTAAATATTTTAAAAGGAGGCTTATGCCTCCTATTAAAATAGTTATATTAT
>CAVAQB010000131.1:0-4613 GCA_963590725.1 Anaeroplasmataceae bacterium
CTATTCATAGAGATTTTAAGTTTAATAATTTATCCGATATTCAAAGAATTAAAATGGAAAGATATTTTATGGAAGTAAATAAAGGAAATGCTGATAAACTTATTAGTATTATCATTGAACCATTTAATAAAATCTTTGATTTATATAATAAGGAAAAATATAATGTCTTAAAATCTAATAATTTATTACATACTCAAAACATCAAAGGTGATAGACAAGCTAAAAGAATCAAAAGAGACCCTTTAGCAAGAATTAAGTATGAACAAAGTAAACAAGATGTAATCAATGCTTTCAATTCTTATTTAACTACAGATGAAAAGAATGTTTTAATGACTTGGTTAAATCAACATGTTAATACTTTAAGACTTTATGTTTTAAAAGATGGAGTTTATGATCAATTATTAACAAAAGAATTTCCTGATGAACAATATGGGGTAAAATGTAGAACTTTACCTAATGATAGTGAAGAAGGAAGTTTAGATGGTTGCAATGGTTATGTAGGAGTAGATTCTCTTGAGGATTGTCCTATTGAATTATTCCAAAGAATCGCTAGAAAGAAAGATTCCAAAGATGTATTTAAATTACAAGGTAATCAATATAGATTTAATTCCTATGGTTTCGTTCTTTACCTATTAAGTGAATTTAATGACATTGGTTATATTACAGGTATAAGTAATTTAAAAAATAGAATTAAAATGGATTAGAAATAATCCATTTTTTTTACTTTTTTAATGCTAAATTATATTGTATAATAAATACGTTAAATATATAAAGGAGAAAGATTATTATATGACAAATAATTTAACAGTCGAAGAAGCTCTAAGAATTATCCGTTCAGGTAAATGTCTTAGAACAGTAGTTTTCAATGAATCTATGGATTCAAATGGTAAGACGGAAGTTCTTTATGGAAAGATTAACAACAAAATTATTGTAGTTGATGATGAGGTTCTTACAAAAGGGGATGATTTCCTTGGAGTTACAGAAGAAGAAGTTGAAGATGAACTTAGTTGGGCTATTGAAGAAGGTGACTTATATGAGTATAGTATTGAATCAATGGCTTATTTTAAAAAGAGAATCATAACTGAAATTGTAACTTCTTTCCAATCTAATGTTATTGATACTTATGCCTTAGTTTCAAACTTAAATTTAAAAGAAAGCGTAAGCAGACGTCCTCAACACTCACAAAGAAGAATTAGGGAATCTGAAGAAAGTGATCCAGATTATGGAATTGGAGTTAGAATGTTCCATAAGAATGGTGAAGAAGTTCTTCCAAGTGACTTAGCTGATGCTCTTGTTGATTGAGAATGTGATATTAATGTTAATGGTGGTGGTCATGCTGATTGACTTGATCGTAAAGCATCTCGTGGTGCAAGTTTAGATGAAATGGCTACTTCTGAACATTCTTGGGAAGATAAATATCTAATCAATCTTATTCATAGATCTTGTGTAGCTAATGTAAATAACTTTATAAAGGGTAGAGAACTTGACTGTCCATTTATGCGTGATGTTAAGCTAGAAGGAAGTTCTTCAGCTCGTAGAGATTTATTAGCATTCATTGATTCAGTTGATTTAGATTATTTAATTAGCGATATGTTAAGACAATATGATGCTAATTATAATCCTATAAAAGCGGCTGAAAAGGCTTTAAGATAAAAGATTATGCAGAAGATCCAAGACAAAGTGATTGGGTTAGAAGAAATTGGCATTTCGATAGTAATATCTAAAAATAATTAAAGGAGTTATATTTTAACTCCTTTTTATTTTGCCCTTAAATGGCCGTTATTTAATAGTTTTAATTCTTTTAATATAATTTATTATATTTTAATAAACTCTTTAAAATACGGCTTGTTTTAAAGGTTTAAGTTAAATAAAAAAATATTTGTTTTTTTTGCTAAATTATATATAATTATCGGAAAGGATAATAGAGTATTATGATATTAGATTTTTTAAAAGATTGAAAAAAAGATGAGTTAAATGAAACATTAGACTTGGATGAGACGGTTGAAGTTTCTTATAGAGAGGATAATGATTTACCTTATCACATGTTTACAAATTTAAATGATTTGCTAGTAAGTTTGGATAACGAACATATTTTAGCTAATGCAAACAATGGTAAAGATGCTCAAGTAGATTCCAACGTGGAAGCTTGCGGAGGTTATGTTTGTTTTACCAAAGGATTTCTAGGTAAAAATGGAATTGTAAATAACTATAATGAACCTTATGGATTATCCTTTAAGGAACATTTTTTTAAAAATATTTTGGAAAAGAAAAATAGTGAGGAGATTATTGCGGTAGAAAATAATGAAAATGAGTGGGAAGATGTAAAAGAACTTTATAAGGCTGAATATAATCAATATGATAAATTAACAACTTTAAAGTATACTGAAAAAGATTCTCTTGCCACTTCTAATGTGACTAGTGTCTCCGATCCTTTTTATTATTATTCAATAGGGGAATTAGCTGATAATTTATTTTTTATCTGTGGTGGTCAAAAACCTCAGGGTAGAGGATTATGAAATTCTAGAGTATTTCGTGACAGAGAGTTATATACCTATTTGGTAAATAAATTTATTGATTTCGCAAATAACGGACGTAAAGAAGCGCTTTATCATTTTAAAAATGGTTACATTGGAGATCTAATAAAGACTTCTACAGAAGATGATGATATATATAACTTTAGTGGAAATTTAAATAAGGATTATGAGTGACATGCTGATCGTCCATCTCGTCTTGCGTTTAAGGATGAGAAAGCAAGTGCAAAGGGTGGCAGAGTAATAGGACTGAGAGGCAGATATGCATCTAATTTTAAAGAAATATTAGGTTTTGGCCCTATAAAATTAAATGGTGAAATAGAATCTCTTGATAAACGTCGAGGTAATAGAAATCTTTTAACTTTAAATTCTGCTTACGTCCTAGCTTATGGTTCAGGTAGATATAAAGGGATAGTTTTAGGAAACGAAATAATGTCTATGCCCTCTACCAAAGAAATTGAGGATAAAATAGATGCTGCAACGAATGAAATGCAATTTACTTATGTAAAGGATGTAAAAGATTCAAAAAATGATAATAAGATAAGTCATAACAAAGGAGAGTTGGCTGTTGTTAAATTAGATACTAAATATGCCAAGATCCTCAGTAACTTATACAGCGAGAGTGAATGCCGTGTTTATATTCAGCAACTTAATTGACTGCATTTTAATAGTAGTGATATAAACTCTTTAGTTTTCCCAAAATACATTGCTATTAAGACTTCTTCCTATTTATCTTCTACGCAAGATAAAAAATATGCTCTTAACTTAAAAGGGCTTCTTGATTGTATAAATGATCATCCATCCATTACTAAACAAGAAATAATGACCGAATATAGAAATGATACGAAATATAATATACTATTAGCTATGTCTAAACGTAAAATACAGACTAGACATAGCAAAGATTGAGATAAAATAATTTTCCCACCTTACATTGAAAGAATAATAGATATATTTATTAAATTCTTTGGTTCTGCAGGTAAATATAAAGATGTAAAAATAGAATTTATAAGTACTTCTAATAGCTTTGTTAATGATTTAGATACCGATAACGAAATAAGTTCAGAAATATCCTTAAATGTAGATGAAGTAAATCTAGACAATAATTATGAAGAGGAAAAGAATTCACTAGATGATATTATTATAAGCAAAACTGGTAACAAGAGAACTTTGATGTCCTCAGGATTCGATTCTATTTTCCCTGATTATGAAAAGATAAGAACGGACCCAAATTATTTAACAACTGTTAAACTTAAGGATGAAAATACCTATGCCGTAAATTATGGAAAAATCAAAGGGAAAGCAAAAACTACAACAACTAAACTAAATGATAGAGGATTAGAAAAAATAAGATTAGGTAGTGAAGTTTTAGTTTTTGCTCGAGATTTAAATAATAATCTCTATATGTTGATGGTTAAAAAACCAAATGGAAATAATTTCTTTGAACTTCCAGGAGGAGGATTTAATGATGCAACTGCTAAACCAAGTTCAGAAAAATCCTTTTTAAACCTAGCTCAAAGTAAATTAGAATTTAAATGTGGTTTAAAATTAAGTAACCTATCTAAGATGCAGCCGTTACATAGAGGATTAATTTTGGATGAAAGAAAAATCGATTCAAAGTTACCTATATCCCTTTCTTATTATAAACTTTTCTATTGTTATCTTAAAGAGCCTATAATTGTTGGAAAAGGCGGAAAAGAGTGATTTACATATGATAACAGCAAACATGATTTCAGTGCAAGTGAAGTTGACAAGGATTTTTACTCTTCTAATATGAAAAAGTCACAGCTATTAAAAAGATATACAGCTAACATGGTATGAATAAAGTTAGATGAAATCAGATTTTCAACCTATTTCATCAGTAGATATGATTGTTTAGAAAATATATTCCCTTCACTTATCAATAATATTCCTTCGGTTGAAAATTTAAATGAAAGTATTTCAATAAAGAATTATATTAAAAAACAGTTAAAAGAAAAATTTAAATATAAAATTAAATAAAAAAAGTATTTTTAAAGGATAAAAAAATTAATTAAAATTTCAATTCTAAAAATGAAAAATAAAATTGTATATATATAATAT
>CAVAQB010000132.1:0-4556 GCA_963590725.1 Anaeroplasmataceae bacterium
ATCTATCCTTGCATATGTTTGCACCATTAAACAATGGTAATGTAGTGGAGATTTTTTCCACTACAGTTTTCCTCTCAAATTGGAAATTTGTGAAAAGTAAGTGGTGCAAGATATTGCTGCAAATGCAAAAATAAAAGGACTTAATTTAATAAAAATCATTAAATTACTTCTTGAAATGACAATATTTGCAAGCATATGTAGTAAAAAAGAAAAATTCAAAAAACTCTCAAAATCCATTTCTAGTGATAGAGTAGGGGTTCGAGTCCCCTTGCGAGCACCACTGACCAATATAAAACTCTAGGTTGGAATGCCTAGAGTTTTTTAGTTATATATTTTACTTATTTCAAATTATTATTTTTTAAGTTCTTCAAGTGCATTTTCTATATCATAGCCTTTAATACTAGAATCTTTTGATATTACTTCTGATTCTTGAAGAACTTGGATAGTCTTTTCATTTGGCTCTTCTGAAATTATTTCCCAATGACCATTACTTCCTGATCCAATATATTTAATTTTCGGATTTGATTCAATCATTCTTTGAATTGTTCTAGTGGATTTTCCAATTAATTTTGCTAACTCAATTCTAGTAATTTTCGGATTGTTGTTCATTGCAGTAATAATTATATCCATATTATTTGCATTAAGTTGCCTATCTATTATTTTGTGAGTGCCATCGTGAGTGCCATTTTGAGGGACATTTTCATTAAACAAATGATTTTTAATAGTTGCAATGGTCATAAAAGTTTGTTTTTTGAAAGTTGGATTTGGAAGATTTGCTTCATCCATCTCCGATATATACGTTTGACACCTTCACCAAATTCTTTAACAAATTTGTATTTTTCATGTAAGTTACGATTGCTTTATTTTTTTTAATGTGTTACATTCTCAAAAAAAATTTAAAATTGTAACACTTATTTTAACTTTATGATATACTATATACGAGGTAATGAACTATGCTAATTAAAAGAAATCAATATTTAGAAAACATAAGAAGATTTTATGAATCAAATCTAATTAAAGTGTTAACTGGCATTAGAAGATGTGGTAAGAGTGTGTTATTAAATCAAATAAAAGATGAATTGATTAAAGAAAGAGGAATTAAACAAGATCATATAATATCCATTAATTTTGAAGATGTTTTATTTTCAAAAATTAAAAATTTTAGTAAGTTAAATGATTATATTGTTAAACGGATTGTTGATGATGATAAATATTATATATTTTTGGATGAAATTCAACATGTTAATCAATTTGAAAAAACATTAGCTTCATTAAAAGCTACAAAAAATGTATCTATTTTTGTAACAGGTAGTAACTCAAAACTTTTATCTGGTAGACTAGCAAGCTTATTAGTTGGAAGATGTAAAGAGTTTAAAATAATGCCTTTTACATATAGTGAATTTATCAAATACTATGAGGAAAATAATTTAGAACTTCCTAGTAAGCCTTTACAAAACTTTATAAGATTTGGTGGAATGCCTCAGCGTATGGATTATATTTTAGAAGAAGATATAAAAGAATATCTTAAATCTATTTATTTTGGAATAATTGATAAAGACATATGCAATACGAAAGCCAAAATAAATAAAGAAACATTTATTACATTATCAAAATATATAATAAATAATGTTACAAAAGAATTTTCAACATCAAGTATTGTTGAATATTACAATCAAAATAATATAGATAAAATCTATAGAGAAAATGTATATAGATATTTAGAAAAATTAGAGCAAGCATGCTTAATATCTAGAGTAAAAAGATATGATATTTCATCAAAAAGAACATTAAAAAATGTTGAAAAACAATTTGTTGTTGATAATGGATTCTTGTTAGCATGTAGTGATTCAAATAAGATATTTATATCTCATGCGTTAGAAAATCTTGTTTATAATGAATTACTATATAGAGGGTATGATGTAAAGATTGGAAAAACATATAAGGGTGAAATTGATTTTGTAGCAATGAAAGATGGTAAAAAATGCTTTATACAAGTTGCATATTTATTATCAAATGATGATGTAATTGAAAGGGAATTCTCTGCCTTTGTTTCAGTTCGTGATCCATCACCTAAGTATGTGCTAAGCCTAGATGAATATGATATGTCAAAAGATGGTATAACGCATTTAAATATTGAAGATTGGCTTTTGCATAAAACTGATGTAACATTATCATAAAAGTGTTACAATTTCAAAATAATTTTTAAATTGTAACGCATGATTATAAAAATACAATATATTACTTGTAAATATTGTAGTATAAATAATCGACTTTTATTTCTATACAACAAATATAAAACTCTAGGTTTGAATTCCTAGAGTTTTCCAATTCTATTTACATATATTTTCACCGATTTTAAACCATTCACTAGCTTCTTTTAAATTATTCTTTATGCAATAGTAGTTACATATATCACTAATTAATCTTGGTAGTAAGTTAAACTTGTCTGAATGACGAGATTTTAAATATGGTTTTATTCTAGAGAGGTATTGGCTATACATATCAATATCAATGTGATATTCATCTATAGTAAAGGATCTTCTAAAGTATAAAGACCATATTATTGATTTATCTCCTAATTCATAGTTCTCTATATCATAAAAGTGCATTGCACATAAATAACAAACACGGTAATCAACCCAACATAAATCGCCGATGTTATCCGCAAATCCATAATTTAGAGGTATACTTTTATAATATGCCTCTAAATATTTATCTAGATATTCCTTATCTGCAAATAATAATTCATTTTTAAATTCTGGTGCTATTTCTGAAATGTTATCTTTAAATTCTTCTAATATTCTATTAATTTCTTTATTTGCGCCGTCTACATCAATATATATATTTTCTAAATGATTTTGATATTGACTTGGTAAGTCATTATATAGCGAGAAGACATAATATTTATTTTTATCCATCATAATACTTTTAGATTATTTATCTAATTCTTCATCAATTGCTTCAATGTGTTCAGCAAGAATATATGATTTATATCCAGAATTTTCATTAAAGAATAAATGATCACCTTGTAAATCAGCGTTGATTAAATCCTTGAGGTCAGTGAATAAAATTTTAACATCACGTGCTAATTCACTAGCTAAGTTAGCTTTTGTATTTATTAAACTTTCTTTTGTACAATTTTTTAATAATTCTTTATACGCTTCTTTAGTTGTCAATCCTGTATTAGGTTCACTACTATCGCCAACTAAATCTCTATAGAATGTAGCAAGCTTTTCTAATATTTCTGCAGCATCTTCCTTGTGTTCATCAAGGAAAGTTCCAAGTTCACAGTATTTGTCATCATCAAATTCAAAATTCATATTTCATATCCTCCAATTTACATAAAGTTAAAATTAAATTATGTCTTTACAAATTATTTATAAAATATTAAAATAAAAATGTCAAGAAAAATGTTTTATTTATTGTGAACTTGCACGCAATTATGGAACAATTAACATAAATGAATTATTGATAATAATAGAAAAGTTAACATAAAATACAAATTTAGAATTAAGATAATAAGGTGGTATAGATATGTTTAACGAATATAGAAAATTAGGTGAACTAATAAGTGATTTTATTTATTGGAATAATGAAGGCGTTAAAGATCCTGCGAAAGAAAATATTAAACTTGGTTATCCTTTAAAAAGAATTAAAGATCAAACAAACCCAGAGAAGTATATCTTAGATTGTGAAGTAATTGTCGCTAATTCAATTGAAGAAGGCGTACTTAATCATGATAAATTAACGATTATTGGACTAGATGAAGATGCTAAAAGAAATTTTCTTGAATCCGAAGAAAAAAGATGGCTGTTTGCAAAAAAAGGTGATGTACTTATAAAAACATCAACTCCGTATGAAGCATGCTGCATAACAGATAACGATTTAAATCATGGCTCTTTTTTAATTTCTTCTTATTGTATTATTATTAGAAATTTTAAATATCCTTATTTCTTAACATGCTATTTAAATAGTCCTAAGGTTAGAAAGAAACTTTCTTCATTAGCTACAGGAACGACTGCAAAAATGTTGAATAAAGATGCTCTTTTAACAATAGATATTTTAGTAGAACCTTATCAAATGGAAAAAATAGATAAAGAATACGAAAATTATATTAAACAAATTCAATCAATGAATAAGATTAGAAAGTCTGAAAGAGATTATTTTAATACTTATTTAAAAGAAATAGAAAGGAAGTAATAATATGTCTTTTTTTATTGATGATAATGATAAAGATAATGATACAGTCGTAAATACTTTAATAGATTATAGAAGCAAAGGCATATCTCCTTTCTATGGATTTTCAATTTTTTGTATCAAACTGCTATTTTTAAAATATTTATATGACAATGCTAAAAATCCTAATGAATTAATTAGAGATAATAAAATAAATAAAGACATTGCATTTGAATTAATGGATAAAATTAACTATCCTGGTGTGGACATAGATTTATTAAAAATCTTTGTACCTGAAATAATAAATTTTGTAAATCGTGATGATAAGAAAGAATTAATTGAATTTATTAAAAAAGATTATGAGTTCGATTATACAGATG
>CAVAQB010000133.1:0-2814 GCA_963590725.1 Anaeroplasmataceae bacterium
ATGCCTATTGATTTTGGAATCCTAAGATAAATACAAAAAGAGAGCCTATTCGTTGAACTTTTTGTTCTTCACGTATCCTGGCTCTATTTTTATAAATAATAAACTAAAAAGCTTATTATATGGAATGAAAGAGAATGCTTTCATTCCTTTTTATTTTAATTTTATTGAAAATAGAAACATATTTTGTTATAATTTCATAGATTTATATGTAAAGGAAATAAATGATGGAACAAGTAGTAAATAAATTTTTAGAATTAAATGTAGATAATGAGATTGTTGAAGCTTTAAACGATCTTGAAATATATAATCCTTCAGAGATTCAAGCAAAGGCAATTGGACCTATGATTGAGGGACTTGATGTTATAGGACAAGCACAAACAGGAACTGGTAAAACATTTGCATATGGAATACCTTTAATTATGAAAACTGATGTTAAATCTAGTAAAGTAGAGTCATTAGTATTGTGTCCTACACGTGAACTTGGTCTTCAAGTATCACAAGAACTTAATAAATTAATTAAATATAAAAAAGGTATAAGAATTGTTACAGTATATGGTGGAGAGTCTTACCAAATTCAAATAAAAGCTTTAAAAAATAAACCACAAATAGTAGTAGGTACACCAGGAAGAATAATTGATTTGATGGAAAGAGGACTTTTAAAGTTTGATAATATTAAAACATTAGTTCTAGATGAAGCTGATGAAATGCTAAATATGGGATTTAAAGAAGATTTGGAAACTATTTTAAAACAAACCCCTAACGAAAGACAAACAGCACTTTTCAGTGCTACTATGCCAGATTTTATTAAGAAGGTTGCCCTAAATTATCAAAAAAATCCAACACATATCGTTATAAAGAAAAAAACTCTTACAATTGATAATATTATGCAAAATGCATATATGTGCAAAAGAGAAAATAAGAAAGATCTTCTAATAAGATTACTAGATTATTATGATTTCAAAAATTGTATTATATTTGCAAATACTAAATCTATGGTAGATGAATTAACCATGGAGTTAAATAAGCTTGGATATAAGGTTGATGGACTTCATGGTGATTTAAAACAAAATGTTCGTGATAGAGTAATGACGCAATTTAAGCTTGGTCTTACTAAGATATTAGTCGCAACAGATGTTGCCGCACGTGGAATTGATGTTGAAGGACTTGAAGGTGTTATTAACTTCGACCTACCACAAGAACTTGAAATATATGTGCATAGAATTGGCCGTACTGGAAGAGCTGGAGCTAATGGTATATCTATTTCTATTTTAACTCCTTTTGAACGTCGTAGACTTAAAGACATTGAACACTATACAAAGAAGGAAATTACATTTAAAGATATTCCATCAATTGATGAAATAAACGAAAAAATGGCTCTTAGACAATATGATAAAATTGTTGAAGAAATAAATCTTAAAAAGCCTTTTAAAAATAATGCCTTATTACTTGGAAAACTTGCAAAATTAGAATGTGATCCAATAGAACTTGTAAATGCACTAATTAATATGTCTTTAACAAAAACTAAGGTATATAATAATATTGAGCCTATAAAAGATAGAGTAAGATCTAATAAAGATGAAAGAGTGAAGGTTTCTAAGCAAATGTCTAGACCAAATACAAAGTCATTTATTATAGCTCATCTAAATATAGGAAAGAAGGAAATGCTTCGTCCACAACAACTTCTTCAAATGATGGAGAAAAGTGCTGGTGTTAGGAAGAGTAATATAGGAGATATAGTAATTCGTAAGAGTGGTACTAATGTAGAAATTACGCAGCAAGCATATAGTTATTTAAAGAAGCTAAATGGATTTAAATTTCAAGGAACAAGAATTGCTGTTAGTAAAACACAAAGCTTAGATGATTAGGAGATAATTTATGAGAATAAATGCAGGTAAATTTAGAAATCATAATATTGATATTACAAACCTTCCTACTACAAGAGAAACATCTGACAAGGTTAGACAAGCTATTTTTAACATGATTGGACAATTTTTTGATGGTGGAAAGGCTCTAGATTTATTTGCAGGATCCGGTGCAATGGGGTTTGAAGCATATTCAAGAGGAATCTCTAAAATAGTTTTAAATGATATAAATAAAGATGCACTTTTAGTGTGTAAAAAAAATGCGATTAAACTTAAATGTATTGACGATGTTACTTTATTAAATATGGATTATAAAGATGCGATTTTAAGCTTAAAAGATAATTCGTTTGATTTGATATTTTTAGATCCACCATATAAAATGACAAATGTTTATGAAATTATAGATTTAATAGATATTAATAATTTACAAGAAAGTGGTTCTATTTTATCATTTGAGATGGAGAAGAATACAATATGTAGTGAAAATATAGGTTCCTATAAACTTATAAAAGATAAAACTTATGGTATTAAACGAGTTTGCATCTATAGAAAAGAGTGAAAGCTATGAAAATTATTCCTTTGAAAAAAGATAAATATGAATTAATTAGAGAACTTATGAATAGTCTTTTAAAAAAAGGCGTTTTTTCTGATTTCAATTCATCTAATATTATGGTGTTTGATTTAAAATCATTAAAATTTGCGATTGCTTTCACATCTCTTTGTGAAGATAGGGAATTTGGAGTGGCAATATTTAAAGGAAATGAGGGTATAAACTGTCTTATTGATATTCTAACCCTTCCCGGTGAATCTATATTTGAAGGAGATTATGATAATTTATTTGTTTTATCTTATAGTAAAAAAGATGATCTTTTGTTTCAAGAAAAAATTTATTTAGATGATAAAAAAATAAAAACTAAATTTAAAAATAATTTATCAATGCTTTCTTATAAAA
>CAVAQB010000133.1:2824-4281 GCA_963590725.1 Anaeroplasmataceae bacterium
CATATGTTCCTACAAATAAAGAAGCCAATGATTTAATCAGTATTTTATATTTAATTAATCATATTTTTGATATATCATATGAGGAAATAAAAGAACACTTTAAAAATAAAGATATAGAGGCCCTTCTTGTAGATATAAATATGCATAAGCATACTTTTAGTCTTAATTTTGGATTAATGCCAAAACTTAAAGAAGATAAATCAAAAAAAATAGCTTCTATGGAAGAAGTGAATTATTTTAAGGATCTTTTAGTTAAAGATTATACAATTAATGTAAGAGTGCATAGTCTATCTATTCCTGTAAAAATAAAAGAATGCAACAAAGCTGTATCTCCAACTTTAATCACAATTGGAAAACCATCCTCTGAATTTGATTTTGATTTTCTAATTTCAAATATAGATGAACAAAGAGAACAAATGATTATTATTTTAAGGGAATTTTTCAAGAAAAATGGCATTCCTTCTAAAATAGTATTTGATAATAGATATTTTTATAATGAATTAAGCGATATTTTTGATAAAATGAATGTTGAGGTTTGTCTTGATTTAGATATGCTATCTGATGGACTTTTTATTGATGTTGAACATACATTGTATAAAGTGTTTGAACCTATTGTATTTATTGACCAAGCATTTAATACTATATCTGAAGATAGTGCTAGATTAAGTCTTAATACTATAAAAAAGATGTTTTCTCTATATAATTTAGGAATCGAAGATTTTGAATATAGTGAGGAAGAAAAAGAAACTGTTATGGCATTCATTGATACAATTTCTGATTCATCAAATTCATCATTAGATGATGGAATGAATTTTGATGATGAAGATGAGAATATTGAAAAATATATCGATATTAATGATGACTTAGAAAAAAAGCTAGTTTCATAAAAAAATGCTAACTAATTGGTTAGCATATTTTTTATTCTACTATATTATAATTTCTAAAAATAATATCCTTTTCAAGACGTGTTAGGTATATTCTTATAGATTGTTGATCGTATTGTTCAGGATTTTTTAAACAATATTCTACAAACCCTATAAATCCACCATATACGCATGAAGCTATTACATCTGATGGATACTTAGATGATAAATTTCCTTCCTTAAGATCAAATGCACGAGCTAATACCGCCATGGCATCTGAGGCTATTTCATTAGAAAGAATAGGTCCATTGTGTCTTGTCACACCAGCAATTAGTTCATTATGCTCACAATAATAATTATAAATTGAGTCTAAACAATTAATAGCGTAATTTATTGCGCTTTCTTTTGTACCATCAAATTTTACATTAACTTTATCTTCAATTTCCTTTTTTGAGTGTGTAATTGCATCTCTAAATAAATCAAATTTATCGTTATAATATTTATAAAATGTCATACGATTTATTAATGCTAAATCACAAATGTCTACAACAGATATTTTGTCTATTGGCTTTTGGCTTGCAAGTTCTAGTACTG
>CAVAQB010000134.1:0-4210 GCA_963590725.1 Anaeroplasmataceae bacterium
CTTTTAGTGATAGTATTTAAATTTTTATCTGTTATTATATATGAGGCTTGAATAAGCTCTATTAAAAAATCTTTATTATCGGCAAAAGATGGCATAGACATTTCTAAATCTATAAACATTAAATTATCTAATTGATTTACAAAATCTTTAAGCTCAACTACTATATCCCTTTTTGAATAATGCACAATAGCCCCTTGTCGTGTTAATGTCTTTATTTCTTTAAAATATAGTAATTGATATACATTTGTTTTATGTTTTATTAAAATCTCGTCAGTTGCGACGAATGACACAAAAGTATTTGGGAATAAATACTTTTTAAATTTTTTCATTAATGAATTAGTAACATAAAAATACCTAAGATTTTTACCATTTCTTAGGCTCATTATTCTACTATCAACATTTATATCATATATTAATCCATCTACTACCATATTTATCAACCCAAATAATTATAATATAAAAGCCACAAAAATAAAAGGCATATAAATGCCTTTATCTAGTAAACTTAGATACTAATAATAAATTAAATATAGTAAACACTAAACCGATTGCACTAATAATTATTCCAAGATTCTTTTCACTTTTAATTAACGCAAGTCCAATCCATAATATTATTACTGCAAAAGATAAAAAGAAACAAATTAAAGTTAATTTTGCGTTTGAAGATTTACTATGTGAGCGTTCTAAAGCTGTCTTTTGAGCCATAATATACCTCCTATAATGCTAGTAGTAATAATACTACTAACCCTGCTGCTTGTAATAATAATGATAAATTAATTACCATTGAAAAATAAACCTTATCAGTTTTATGGTGACAAACTATTCGTCCTATTAATGCGCCTATAGCCCCTCCCATACAAGCGATTGATAATAAAGTTTTCTCCTTTATACGAACAGGGCCTCCACCACTTTGTGCCATCTTCTTATCTTTCTTATAAAGAAAGAATGCCACAATGGATGCAAGCGCAATCCATATAATATAAGCTACTAAAATATAAGTGTTATACATTAGTCATTTTCCTCTTCTTTTTCTAATGATTTATTTAATGCTTTCAAGATATGTCCATTACATAATGTATCAATCGCAAATAAAGAAAGTGTTACAATTGATGTGATTGCGGCAATTATAATATCCCACATAGTATCAGTTACACCATCTTTTTCTTGTGGGTCAAATACATGTTGAACATCATTTCCAGATATACGAGAGAATATAAATTCTACTATTTCCCATAAAGCCGCACAACCTAGCACAAACATAAATAATATAAAGCATTTTTTTATAAGTGATAAATCCTTACCACCAAATAAAACTAAAATATAGTAACCAAATAAAGTACCTTCAATTCCAAATATTCCGTGTAAAATTAAATCATAATATTTAAATCCTTCATATAAATTAAATGCCGATGCAAATGATGTACCAAAATATGTTTGAACGGCTATTATAAGTTCAAGTATAACTGGCCAATCTTTTTTAAATATTAAAGACGCTATTGGAATTAAAAATGGTAACAAAATACCTGGTATTAAGCATAAGTAAAAGTTAACACTATCATGGTCTAATATTATAGCGATAGGTATTAATATTACGTTTAGAAATACAAATATTATCGCTATAACTAAATTCCATTTAAATCTTGTCATTATTAAATTACTCTTGCATAGAATAAAGCCCCTTGAAGTGAATCATTTGATACATCAGATACTACTTCAGCTTCATTTGTTCTATGAACAATATAATACTTTCCTTTGTTAATCTTATTTGTGTTAACATTTAATTTATTCTTATTAGAATATTCAATATAGCCTCTTCCTTCAGCAATAGAGACAAGATCTGAAATGATTGCGGATGCTGTAGGAATTGATCCTGCTCCTTTACCATAAAATGATAAGTCATCATTAGTTGAACCTGTAAACATAATTGAGTTAAATTCATTTTTAACTGCTGAAAGTGGATGTCCATAAGGTACCATTGTTGGTTCAACACGAATAGTTACATCATTGCCTTCCTTATGAGATGAGGCAACAAACTTTAATACGTATCCCATTTCCTTGATATCTTCAAGAATTTGTTTATTAACGCCTGTTATTCCATAATGGTAAATATCCTCATTATTGATACTTCCTTGGAATGCAAGAGATGATAATATATTTATCTTTCTTACGCCATCAAGACCTTCAAGATCTGCAGTTGGATTAGCTTCTGCAAATCCATTCTTTTTCGCAAGTGCTAAAGCATCCTCAAACGATAAATTTTCATCACTCATCTTTGTTAAAATATAGTTAGTAGTTCCATTTAAAATACCAAAAATATCATTAACTTCATTAATTTTTGTATTATCAATTAATGAACGAATAATAGGAATTCCTCCACCTACTGATGCTTCAAATAAAAATGCACAATTATTTTTATGAGCTGTATTCAAAAACTCCTCTAAGTGAACTGATACTACCTCCTTATTTGAAGTAATAACATTTTTTCCCTTATTTAATGCGCTAGAGATAACTTGATATGGAAGATCATGTCCTCCAAGAGCCTCAATTACTGTATCAATCTCATCATCAAATATTATGTCATTAATATCAGTTACAAGCTTATCTCCTAAAATTTCCTTTTTATTAGGTAAGTCAAATACCTTCTTCAAATCAAAATTATACTTTTCTTTTAGGTTATCAACTAGAGTATATACACCTCTACCGATTGTACCATATCCAAATAATCCAAGTTTCATAGTCACCATATCCTTTTCATACTCAATTATTTTATCAAACTATCACATATTATTCAATAAATAATAAAAAAAGAGTAGTTTTTACTACTCTTCTTCCAAATTTTCCTCATCATATTCGTTAATATCAAGAGATTTCTCAATTAAATCCAATAATTGAGGATAATCATTTTCATATTCATCATTATCAACCATATATTCGCACAAATCTCCAATAGCGCCACTATCACGTTCAGCAAGTGTTGATAATAGGTTTCCAAGCCAATCCTCATCATTATCATCATGGGCAAGAATTATTGCGCCATATATTCCAACATAGAATTTTTTACGCTCAGTATGAATTAAGAATTCTCTCATTTGTAGTGCTCCTGGCCAATTGTAATCTTTAAGCCAAAAGAATAGAAGAGAATAAACATCCATAAGTTTATCTTCTCCACGTAAAATTAAAACTTTAGAGAATAAATCATAATATTTTCTATCATCAAATTGAACTCCTTGCATATTAAGCATAGGTGCTAAAAAATAAATATTTGGAATTTTAGATTCTACTAAATCTAATACATCATCCTCTGATATATCTTCACTCATTAAATAATCGTCTAGTATCATACTCATTAATAATACCTCTTTTCTTTAAAATAATTATAACATACATCATTAATATTTAAAATATTTTTCTAATCAAATGCCCTTCTCCAACCAATTTAAATCCAAAATGTTCATATATTTTATTGGCATCATCCCCATCCTCTGTTGCGACATAACAAAATTTTTTAGAATATTTTTTAATAACATACTTAAATAAAGTCTTACCATATCCCATTCCTCTATACTTTGGTGATACTAAAAAATCCTCAAGTTTTAAAATACTATCATGAGTATATGCTGAAATATAGGCAATAGGAATGTTATCTTTATGTAAGAAATAATATTTAATCTTACAATTTGGATTTAATATAACATCATATAACCTCTTACTATTTTTTAATGCATATTCTTCACCAAATCTTTTCGATTCTAAATAAATAGCCTTTATAAAATCGTCTGCATTAAGTTTTCCTATTTCTTTAATTTCTATATTATAATCTAAACTCTTTATATTATCACAAACCATTGAATCCGCTGCATAATATAGAATATGGTCATGCTCATATTCTTTTAAAAAAGAAAATAATGATTCATTTATTTTTCCCATTACTTTAAATACTGCATATTCCCTCTTATTTTTTTTACAATAATTATAATATGATATCAAATCATCTATTGTATATAATTCATCCAAAGAAAAATAATTTGACATATATTTAAGCGGATTTTCTATATCACTATATATCACACCACCAGAAACTTTATGTGAAATTGAATATTCACTTTCATACAAATCATCAAGTAGATATAATTTTTTAAAGAAATCCTTTACTAACATATAATAATTATCTTGGCCATACACTTTTTCTTGGCTTAAAATAAAAGGATTC
>CAVAQB010000135.1:0-4205 GCA_963590725.1 Anaeroplasmataceae bacterium
GTCTTAATTTTTTAAAACAATTTTTGTAAAACTTTTCACTTAATAAATCCTATTAAGATTTATTAAACGAATCAATTTACTCAACTACTTTAGGAAACTAATCCACCCTGGACAAACTATTTATATCACAAATCATATGTTCATGCAATAGGAAAAAGAAAATAGCGGCCGAAGCCACCATATTCTATTACTGGCTCTCTAAAGTAAATGTTGGTTGAAAATCGTGTCAAGAAAAAGGTTGGTTGAAAAATCAAACATTACTTTGATAATCAACCAACACTTTTTTGATATAAAAAAGTATTAATTCCTCTTATAATTATAGTGCTTAAACAATAACGAAAGTAAGAATTAATACATGTATGATTTTATATCAGATATAGTTTGATTAAAAGACGAAACATTCTAATTGTAAACCAGACCAATAATAAATAAAATAATGCCTATTGGTGGGATATAAGGATGTAATAATAAGATAATACCATTAGCTTAAGATCAAATTAAAGAAGCTAAGTTTGGTTTATATAAAGAAAGAAAACTATCTCAAGAAGAATAAAAATTAAAAGTATTATTGTTATTGTTTAGGCAATATAAAAGGTGTTAGTTACTGACTCGTAACCAACACCTTTTTTGAGTTATAACCAACTCTTTTCTTGAGTACCAACCAAACTTTATTTTGATTGCCACCCAACAGTTTTTTTTGACATCAACCAAACGTCAACCAACATTTACTTTAGAGAGCCCTATTACTATATAACTAAATTATTGTTTTAGCGATATTAATTAAAGACTCTTTGATATTTGTAAAATCTTGATTTAAATCTAATGTTCTCACAGTTATCTTATTACCACTCATTAAATAAGTTGAATCTGGTTGAATAAAAGATTCTGTTTTAGCATACAATAGCATACCAGATACAAATTTTGATTTATCTTCAAATTGTTTATTTTTAACATATGTAAATATTTGATATAAATTACCAGAAATTATGCTTTGCTTCTCATAATATATTTGTGTATTAGTTGCATAATATTTAGCATCGATTATTAAGATGTTATTACCTTTTTGAAGCATAATATCAGATTGCATATTAGGAAGCATATAATCTTTATCATCATCTAAAATCCAATCAATTTTACTAGAAGATGCTGAAAGTTCAGGGCATTCTTTTTTATAAAACTCTAAAATAAACTTTTCGTATAATGCGTGCATATATCTTTCATCTAAAAAACTCATTAATCTAGTGTTACCATCTTCGGTTGTTTGAATTAATCCTTTTACAACTAAATTACATATTGAAATTAAAAGTCTATAGTTTTGAGAGTTTTTATTGAAAGTAACATTCCATTTAATATTTGCTATATTTATTAAATCAACATTTGAAAAATATAACATCAGTTTTTTTAGTTTATTTTTTCTTTCTTTTGAAATATCAGATTTAATTAAGTAATAACAAGTACTTTTAATAATCTGATTTAATTGATTATTTTCATTAAAATCATCATACTCACATATAATCTTATTTTTAAGTATTGTTCCGTTATTAATAGATGATGTTATATCAATTTTACCTCTAATTGTAGTTAAAGTGTCTTTTTCATCAATATAATCTTTGTGTAATCCTTTTTTCAATTGATAACTAATACCATGAATTAATATTTCTGAAAATAAGTCAGCAATATTTTCAAATTCTTCTAATGATATATCCTTATATCCTTTTTCATTTAAAATTGTAAATGCGTATGAAAGCATATAATAGATATTCTTTATTTTAATCATTTTATAGAACCTCTAAGTAAATCTGACCATTGACTTACTTTTGATTCTTCATCAAACCAGTATTCTTCAATAAGAGGAATTAATTTATATTCTACTATATTAAATAATTGTTCATCAGTAACATCTCTTGATAATTCTGTTAGATAACTGTGTCCTATCATAAAGCCTTTGCCTAAAGTTGAATCATTCTTAATAGTTTCATTTAATTGCTTAACAATGTTAATTAAGTTATTAAAATGTGGATTAACAATGGTATTTTGATATTCTACAAATTTTAAATTATCAAATGCTGGACTTATAGTATAGAAACTAAATCTACGTCTTAAAGCATAATCTATCATTGCTAAACTTCTATCTGCAGTATTCATCATACCTATAATATAAACATTTTCAGGAACTGAAAATAATTCTTTATTATAAAGTAATGATATTTCTTGATCACGTTTATCAGCTTCTATTAACATTAATAATTCGCCAAATATTTTGCTAAGATTTCCTCTATTTATTTCATCAATAATAAAGAAATATTTATTATCAGGATCATTTTTAGCAAGTTTACAAAATTGATAAAATTTTCCTTCTTCTAATTTAAAAGAATTACCTTCACTTGGTCTATATCCCATTATAAAATCTTCATAAGAATAGCTTTGATGGAACTGTACCATAGAAACTTTGCTACTATCTTTTTCTCCTATTATTGAGTATGCTAATCTTTTTGCAATGAAAGTCTTACCAACACCAGGTGCACCTTGTAAAATAATATTCTTTTCTTGTAATAATAAATTAGAAAGTCTATCATAATCAACTTCATCCATAAACACTTCTTGCAAGAAAGATTCTTTCGTGTATTTTAACATATTATCATTTTTAATGTCTTCAGTAATTAAATATTTAGAAATTAAATCTTTAACATAGTCTGTATTAGATATATCGGTTAATGCCTTTTGAGGAAAATTATTATTGTTAACTTCATAGTTTTCAACTTTCAACCATTTAATCTTTCTAATATTCTTAAAGTCATCTGGTATTGTATCATCAAACAAGTAATCTGACACAACTTCTCCAGCCGCAAGTATCATGTGATAACCATCTTTTACAAATACAATGTCTCCTTGTTTCATAATATTTGCAAATTCCCAAGTTGCTGTAGCATCATTTTTATGCGACGTTGAATCATTAAAATGTTCCTTCATTTTGGTTTGAATTTCTTTTTTAGAATTATATTTTTTTAAATCACCTAAAAAGCTCCAACCAATAGCAATTATATTTTTAGTTTTAAATTCATCCCATTTAGAAGCCTTGTCTCCAGCTGAACAAACCCAATTTTTTGTTTCTCCTTCACTTGAATCATTCTTATCTTTACTTTGCATTTTTGATTCTTCCGATTTTCTTTGCATATTTATTTCTTGAGAATATGACCATGCATCATATGATAAAGTAAGGAATGAATCTTCTTCAAGATTTTTATTGAAAATAGCACTTTCAATTTTACTTAAAATTTCAAGATAAGTTGCACCATTTATTTTCTTATCTATTATAGGTAAACTTTTAACTATTTCTTTATCAACTTTACCTGATTCATAAATATACCATTTATTTCTATCATCAAGATTTAAAAACTTGTCTGGATTAATCCAAAACAATCCCATTGTAATTTTACTACAAGCATTTCCTCTTAAATTAATGCATAAGTCAAAAGATTCTTTAACTTTTTCAATATTATCTTCATTTTTATTTACTGTATAAGCAATTGCATTTTCGAAAAAATTCCATAAATGGTCTATGTCATGCTCATTTCTATGATTTATAAAATTATAAAAGGTAGCATTTCGATTGTCTAATACCGGTATTCCTTCAAATGAATTTGGAGTACTCGCATTAATATTAAATTCTTCTTTTAATGCAATAGTAATATTTATTCTAGTATCATCTTTAATACCTTTGTTAAACAATCCAAAAACAGTAAAAGGATCAATATCGTTTAGTTCTCCATTTTCTAGTGTTGGTAATGTTAAATTATTTGAATTAAACGCATTTTTAAGTTTATTAATTAATTCAGTTCTATTATCTTTATAATTTAGTAATTTTAATGCTAATTCTTTATAAAAATCTACCCAATTAAATTCATTCATATTCGATATCTCCATTTGTCTATTTGTTAATTTAATTATATCAAATGAAACAATTTTAATATACACCAAATTATAAATTTTGATTGAATATTTGAATAATTGAATTGTAATGTAAAATTATAAAGCTCTTCGGTGAATTTAGATTCTTCAATGGTGCAAAAAAATAGCAGTATTTCTACTACTACTTCTTCTTTCTATTACGGACAAGATTTAACTTTGCCCTTACAACGAAATGCCCTGGTATATAATAGATACCTATTATACAACAAGAGTTCGTTTCCTTACCTTTTGGTGGA
>CAVAQB010000136.1:0-4160 GCA_963590725.1 Anaeroplasmataceae bacterium
GAATCAACTATTACTTATGATGATTATGCTTTAGCAATGAAAGATATAATTGAAGGAAATAAATTTAATAAAGAAAGAATATCAGTTGTATCTAAATAAGTTATTTTATTATATACTATAGTTAAGAAAAAATATGGAGGAATAACTATGATAGACTATGCACAATTACCAGCCTGTCCTGTAGAAACTTGCTTAAATTTTATTTCGGACAAATGGAAGATATTAATTATTCGCGAATTGATTGATGGCACAAAAAGATTTAATGAATTAAAAAAAGCTTTAACGCCAATAACACAAAAAATGTTAACTCAACAGCTTAGAGAAATGGAATCGGATGGATTAATACATAGAGAAGTATATCCTGTTGTTCCTCCAAAAGTTGAATATTCTTTAACTAAATTAGGAAATTCTTTACTCCCTGTTATTCAAGTAATGAAAAAATGGGGAGAAGATTTAAAGGCACAAGGAAAGAAAGAACATGAATAATATTGTAGATGAATTAAAGTTAGTAAAAGTCTTTTATATTTCAACAATAGGTTTAGATTCTAAGCCTAAAGTAAGACCATTTTCTTCAATTACAGAATTTGAAAATAGCGCCTATATTTGTACAGGTGTTGGGAAAGAAGTATATAAAGAATTAGAAAATAATCCATATATTGAGATTTCAGGAATGTATGATATGGGATCTTGGATTAGGGTAAGTGCAAAAGTGACTAAAGATATGAGAATAGAAGTTCAAAAAGCTATTTTAAATGATCCGACCGGACCTTCACAATTATATAAGGCTGGGGATGGAAGATTAGTAACTTATAAATTAGATGAAATCCATGCTTTGAAATATAATTTCTATTCTGCACCTACAAAAATTTTGGAGAAATAAAATGGATGAATTGAAGTATTGTATTTCTTATTTAGCAAAGGTTAATAATATTAATGTAGAAGAATTAAAGAATGATTTTTCAACTTTCAGAGGTTTAATGAACATTACTATGCCTTATGAACTTAGTGATGAATATTATTTGAATCAAGACATAGTACTTAAAAATGAACTAAATAAAAAGGATATTATTGATGTAAATAATTTAGAATATAAAAATCATTTAGCAATATTTAAAGGCGATATAACCACTTTAAAAGCCGACGCGATTGTTAATGCATGTAATAGCAAATTACTTGGTTGTTTTGTACCAAATCATAGTTGCATTGATAATGCGATTCATTCTTTTGCAGGCCTACAAGTAAGAAGAGATTTACTTCAAATAATGGAAGAACAGGGATATGAAGAAGAGAATGGATCGTGTAAAGTAACCAAAGGTTATTCTTTACCTTCTAAATATATTTTCCATACAGTTGGTCCAATTGTAAAAAATAAATTAACATATTCTAATATTTTTGATTTAACTTCATGCTATAAAGAATGTTTAAAAAAGGCTTGTGAAATGAAATTAAAAAGTATTGTGTTTTGTTGCATTTCAACAGGAATTTATGGCTTTCCTAAAGATAAAGCAAGTAAGATTGCTATTAGTGTATGTAAAGAATATTTACTTAATAATAAAGATACAACTATTGATAAAATAATATTTAATGTATTTGGCTTAGAAGATTATGAATATTACAAAAGAAATATTGACTAAATTAATAGATGAAGCAGATTCTATTTGCATTGGCGGTGGAGCGGGTCTTTCGACTGCTTCTGGTTTTGAATATGGTGGAAAAACATTTTTAGATAATTTTAAGTATATGCATGATTTATATGGATATAACGATATGTATACAGCTGGTTTTCATAATTTTAATTCAAAAGAGGAAATGTGGGGTTATTGGAGTAGATTTATCTATTTAAATCGTTATAAAGAAGGTGCAAAGCCTTTATATAAAAGATTATTAGAATTAGTTAAAAATAAAAATTACTTTGTGATTACAACTAATGTAGATCATCAATTTAATCTTGCAGGCTTTGATAAAAGTAGAATTTATTATATGCAAGGTGATTATGGACTATTTCAATGTAGTATGCCATGTCATAATAAAACATATGATAATAAAGAGATTATTATGAATATGATATCTAATATTAAAGATAATAAGATACCATCTTCTTTAATCCCATATTGTCCTAAATGCAAAAAACCAATGACAACTAATTTAAGATGTGATGATTCATTTGTTCAAGATGATGGATGGTATAAAGCGAAAGCTAATTTTGATAAATTTATGAAAGAAAATAAGAATAAAAAGATTCTTTATTTAGAGTTAGGCGTAGGATATTCCACTCCAGTTTGGATTAAATATCCTTTTATGCAAAATACATATCGGAATGTTTTCGCAAAATACGTGTGTATTGATAAAGGATATATTATGATTCCAGAAGAAATAAAAAAACAATCATATGTTTATAATGGCGATATAAAAGATATTATAATGAATTGAGTTGAATTAGGTGATAATACAAGTAGGGTTGAAATTCCTGAAGTTCCTGTAGAAGCATTAAGAGAAATAATAGTAAATTCTTTTTCTCATGAATATTATAGTGATATTACTCCAACTCAAATTGAAATATATAATCCATTATTGAAGGTTGTGGTGCTATACTGCTGGATAATACAAAGTCTTGCGCTTTGCTGCAGGTTCACTAAAGTGTACCAGAAGTGCAATTAAAAAATATATGAATAATAATGGATTTATATGCATGACAGTGCATATAAAGGAATGATAGGAAAAGATGGAGATGTAAGTCTTCATCTTTTGATACTTAGGGATATATTTAATGCTAAAACTAATAAATTTAATCAAAATAAATTAGCAAATTATTTGCTCATTTTATAATTCCAATTTAATATTTAACATTATTAATATTTTAAACAGCTTAAGTTTTTATGAAATTGCATATGTATATCAAATGTGATACAATATAACAGGAGATGATGATATGCAAAAAGAAAACAAAAAAGAATTAATCCATATTAGAATTGAACCGACTGTTAAGGAAAAATCCGAAGAGATATTTAATAAATTAGGGATAAATATGTCATATGCCATATCTTTATTTTTAAATCAGGTTATTTTAAAAAATGGATTTCCTTTTAATGTAGAATTACCTCAAATTAATCAAACAGAAGTTGAAAAGCTTTCTAAAATAATTGAATCCACAGGCGGAAAAGGAATAGTAAGTGAAAATAATCAAAATATCATTCATTTATATGCGAATGGACAAATAGATTATGAAACTGCTGTGTTTGCGATTAAAAGGAGTTTTACTAAATAATGAAAGATCCATATGTTTATGAAAATACAAATGTACTAATTAATTTAGCTAATATAAAAAATCAAAAAGCATTAGATGATTATGAAACAACATTATCTAGTCTTGCAATTGTTGATATATTAAAAAATCCTATTAATCTTAATTCGGTTATGGATATTTTTGTAATTCATGAAAAATTGTTTAAAGAGGTATATAGTTGGGCGGGGAAACCAAGAACAATTAATATTTATAAAGAAGAACCTGTTTTATCTGGGCTATCAGCTGAATATTCTGATTATAAATTAATTAATAAAGATTTAAATAAGATTCAGCAAGATATTGAGTCATTTGATTTAAGTAGACTTTCAAAAAAAGAATTAATACATAAGATTGTACTAATCATATCTTCTATATGGAAAGTCCATGCGTTTAGAGAAGGAAATACAAGAACCATTTGCATATTTTTATATTTTCTAATGAAGAAATGTAATCTTAAATTAAATGTAGACTTTATAGGTGAACATTCTAAATTTTTTAGGAATGCCTTGGTATTAGCATCTATTGGAAAATATAGTGAATATGAACATTTAGAAATGATTTTAAGTGATGCTATAAGTTCAAAGAAAGTAATTGATGGTGATAAAAAATATCAAACTATTAGAGAATATAATCTTGAAAAGTATGAATATAATTATCATCATTTAAAAAACGGGAAATAATATGAACGAATTAAATAATGTTATTTTAATAAAAGATTATAAAAATTTGAAAAAAGGCACATGTGGTACCATAGGTTTAAAATACAATGAACAAAATTTTGAAGTTGAATTTTTTGGTGAAAATATGGATACAATAGATGTGTATACAATTAGCAGTGAATATTTAAAGCTGGATGAAAATTAATTGAATATAGAAA
>CAVAQB010000137.1:0-4106 GCA_963590725.1 Anaeroplasmataceae bacterium
TGCGGGATGTTCGAGTGATGATAAGGAAATAGATGATTTAGAAGCAAAAATCTCTGAACTAGAAGATAAATGCTCTGATTTAGAAAAAGAAAACAAAGACCTATCAGAGAAAAATCAAAAGTTAGAGGAACAACTTAATGATTTAAAAAAGAAATCAGCATTTGAAATAAAAGTGTATGATATCGATAGTGAATTATTAGGTGATAAAATTTTAGTTAGTGGCGAATACACAAGTCTTTATAAAGCTCTAACTGAAAATTTTGATGTTGTAAGTAAGACTACAAGTTATGGAAACTATATAACATCAATAAATAATAGTGTAGTAGATAGTAACTATTCTATTATGATTTATGAAAATAATACTCTTGCAAGTGTTGGTGTTGATTCACTTGTAATTGATGCAGGAGATTTATTTGAATTCAAGGTTGAATGTTGGAATACTATATCTTCAGGATATGGCACAATGGATGATTATGATGTGAAGGTAGATAAAGTATTTTATCATTATGCAAAAACTTACATGAAAGATGAAATAGCTAAAGTTACTACATATACTGATTCAAATTATTGGAATTATATGATAAATAATTTGATGATATCAAATAATTATGATAATAATTTATTCAAGACTATTGATAATAAAACATTACAATCAAGTGTAGAAAGCACTGATATCACAACACTTAGTGGAGCGAACATTGGTAAATATTATTATGCTGCAAAATCACTAGGTATAAATCTTGATACATTTAAGACTTGGTATCAAACATATATTGATAATATATCTACATCATATAGTGATTATGTAACACCATTTGAAATATCAGCCGCAAAATCATTAAATATTACATCAACAAATCTGGAGACCTTAGTTAGTAATGCAGGTAATGTCTCAACTGAGTGGGGACCAGATGCACTTATATGGCAAGTATCATCACTTGCGATGTTTGGTAAATATAGTGATGATACCATTTTATCAAGTTTTAATTATAGAAATACACAATATGGTTGTACATCTTTGGCTATACAATTAATGGCTTTTGCCGCATTTAATGTATCACCAAGAAATACAGCGTATGAAGTTGATTCAAAAGATATAATTGAAGTTTTACTAGATGATTTTTACGATGACTCTTTAAAGTTAATTAAAGTCAATAAAAATGATACAGCTATAAATTATTCAACAAATCAAATATATGCATCATTAGCGGCATATAAAGTATCAAGAGATAAAGGAATAAAAGCTTATATCTTTGCTTAAAAGAATAGGGAGGATAAGCTTTGCTATCCTCCTTTTATTGCTAATGGTACTTGTAATAGTTTTTAATTTTACAAATAATAAAAACTCAAAATCTGATTCTTGTGGTAATGTTTTAATAATTGTAAAAGATATGGATGGAGATATAAACTCTAAAAAACGTTATGAGTATAATAAAGGGGATAGCCTTTTTGATATTTTAAATGATAATTATAAATTAGAATATGAAATATCAGCTTATGGACATTATCTATATAGTGTTGATGATGTAAAAACTGATAAATTTAATACATTTCTTTGGCTAGAGATAGCTTATTTAAACGATGGTGAAGAATATAGTGATGATATAGACTTTTCTAAATATAATTGTATGGATTCAAATCTTGGAATAGACTTTATTGAATTAAAGGATAATATGATACTTGGTATTTGTAAAAGAGATTCTAATCATCTAACATCAATATTTAACGACAATATTACAATAAGTGAAAAAACAAGCAATTATAAAATATTTAAAATAGTAGTTTACATTATGCTTGCAATCTTAATTGTTTCACTTCTAATATATGGAATAAATAAAAATAAAATATCACCAGAAAAATTGAATATAAGAAAAATGTGTATTTTATCTCTTATGGCGGTTATTCTATTCGTACAAGAAGAAGCGTTAACTATATTACCTAACATACAACTTACGTTTTTATTAATCTCAGTGTATGCAGCTGTATTTGGTATTAAATATTCCTTATTAGTAGTAGCGATACATGTAACACTAGATAACATTGTAATGGGCTCATTTACACCAATTGTAATGATACCTATGTTTATAGGGTATGTTATACTAGTAATTGTAATGAATTTACTAAAAGATTCAAAATTAGTATTTAAAGTAATTGCTGCATCTATATGCTCATGGATATATTGTATGGTATTTTTAATTGCTAACGCATTATTTTTAGATATAAATGTAAGAGAGTATTTTATTGCAGATATTCCATTTGAAATATTATTAATATTATCAACAATCTTTACCATTACCTACCTATATAATCCAATATACAAAGTATTGTATAGAGAATGGAATAAAAATGAAGTTAAAGATATTTTAATAGAAGAAAACGATAGTGAATAATAATCATTATCGTTTTTTTATGATATAATGTATTAAAAGGAAGCGATTATATGAATTTTTTATATAAAGATATAATATTTGATTTTTCATTATATGATATTGTATGGTATTTTTTAATTTATGCATTTTTAGGTTGGTGTATGGAAGTAATATATGCAGCTTTTAAGACTCATAAATTTATTAATAGAGGATTTTTAAATGGTACAGCTTGCCCACTTTATGGTGCGGGGGCAGTAGTAGTACTTATATTATTACATCCTGTATCAAAACACCCATTTTTAGTATTTTTATTATCTTCGTTTATAACAACCACCATAGAATTTTTAACTGGTTGGATACTTGAACTTCTATATCATAAAAAATGGTGGGATTATTCTATGAGGAAGTTTAATATAAAAGGTTATATTTGCTTAGAGTTTTCAGTGATTTGGGGCGTATGTTGTCTTTTAGTGTATGATTTATTACATCCGCTTGTAAAATGGCCTATAGAACATATTCCACATTATATCGGTATATGGCTTTTACTAGCTACGCTATTGTGGTTTATAACTGATATAGTAATATCTACAATTCAAGCTACAAAATTTGCTAAATACGTCACAAGAGCACGAGAGGCATATAGAAAAGAGTCAGATGCTCTTGGTGGAAAACTTGCAGAAGCGACTATTAAGGTAGTAGACACTGCTAAAGAAAATAAAAAGAAATATGAACTTAAAAGATCAGCTAAAAGATTACTTAAAGCATTCCCTTCAATGGAGGATAAAAGGGATGCATCGATTATCGATAAGATTAAGGCTAGATATAATTTGAAAAAACAAGCGAAACTAAAAGAAGATAATAAAGAAATGTGAAAAACTATTATTATAATAAAAAACGGAATCAACAAACTGATTCCGTTTATCTTTTCTTTAAGGCAAGAAGTATTCTTAATGCGTCTTTATCACAATAGTTTTCAAAATCTCCTGATATTTGTATTGCTTGGAATAATGGATTTTCTGTAAACAATTGTAAAGGGTAATAATATTCAAAATAATCTTCAGAAATATTCTCATCATCCCCTTTTATATCTAAGTGGTGATGTAATATATTAGGTTCTTTTAAATCAATCTTCCATTCATAATCACAAGAAAGTGATGATACTATATCATCTTTAACGCTATTTTGGTATGCTTTAAAAGAGAATATATCTAATAAAAGTATTCCTCCTTCAACTAAATGGTCATAACAACATTTAAGAGAATTTAACACCATTTCTTCTGTAGGGAGATGGTTAAAGGAATCGAAATAGCATGTAATCACATCATATTTTTCATTAATCTTAAAATTAGTCATGTCCATATGATATAGCGGTATAAGAAGATGGTTCATCATTGCTTTTTGTCTTCCAACTTCAAGCATAGTATCTGATAAGTCAAGCCCTGATATATCATAACCATCCATCTTCATTAAAATGGCAAATGTAAGTGAACCACATGCAAGATCTAATATTTTGGATTTTTTTGACACAAACTGTTTGGTATATTTTACCCAATCCATATAATCAAGTTCTTGCATTATATCATCATAGTAATAACCAAAATCTCTATAATCATTCATATTAATACCTCTATTTGATTATATCAAATAATAGGTAGTCATACAATTGATAAATTGATGAAAATATTGTATTATAGTAATATGTAATTTTATGTGTAAAGGAGATTATAAGATGAAGGC
>CAVAQB010000138.1:0-4013 GCA_963590725.1 Anaeroplasmataceae bacterium
CCTCTAAATTGATTATATAACACTTTTATAATTATTTAAAGACTAACATGCAAATTTAAACGCTTATTTTTACCATTTTTATATGTTAAAATTTTGCTTGAATATAAAAAAGAATCTCTAATTATGTAGAGATTCGAATATAAAAATTTAAGCAAAGGTTATCAATATTTTGCTAATAATTTTAGCATTTTTTCATACGTCATTTGTTCTATATCTTTTTCAGAAATTGAATCTAACAATCTAACACTACCAATTAAAGAAATACTTTTGGCCAATTCAGCATATACATTTTCTTCCTTACCAATTTCTTCAATAGCCCTTTTTTCGCCTTTGAGTATTCCTCTTACAATATGTTCTTCAGATGAATATGTTCTCCAAGTCAATTCACGAAATCTCAATGGATTATCTATAACCCATTTAGTTAAATAATAAGGATCGTTATTTTCATTATCAATTGACAAAGATACTCTAAAATAGCATCGTGATAACACCCCAAACATCAAGCCACGTCTAACTCCTTGTCCATGCATCCAATGATCGTGGATTGTAGATTTATTATTAACTGTCATCATGTTTTTAACTATTGAATAGAATTTTTCAAAATGCAACCAAAGCCAAAAATTTTGGTCTGTTAAAATATAGCGTGGTAATTTTGATAAACTTTCATATAACAAAATTGAATTTTTTAAATCTATATCTTTGTTTTTAGAATCCGGATTATCTTTTAAATCAAAATCATTTATTTGAAATTTTTTTTCAACAAACATAGGTTGAGGAAATTCATTATAAATCCATTTATTGTCATCGTTATCTTGAATTAATTTTGTGACTCTTTCAATATTCTCTTTTAAATAATTCAATGCATCTTCAGAAAGCAATTTAATATTAATGTAATTCATATTATTCTTCCTCCATAGGCTTATATGTTTCTTCAACCAATTTATTTAAAGCTTTACCAAATGGTTTTCCTAACAACTCTTGTGCTAAATTTATCAAAGAACATTTTTTAAATTCTTCGACAGTTAAATCTGTTCCTTTTAATTTTTTGTATCCGTTTAATATAGATCTAAACCACATAAATTTATCACCTATATCATCCAAATCATCAGTTGGATTTGTTAAAAGATCTATTTTGCACAATGATAAGCCATAAATTAAGGCATTAACCAATAACATATTAAAAAACACTTCAGTATATGTTGGGACTGTGTATATTACCTTATAATTTTTATATTGTTCTTCAGGTAATACAATCCTAATTTTTTTACTATTTTCACATTCAACAATATAAGAATCTTCTTTATTCATTTCATGGCTTATAACTATTGAAAATATAGATTGTGCTAAATTATCTGCTTTTTCATTATGAATAAAATTTCTTGTAAAGCCATCATTCGCAGCTAAAATATCATATTTCTCAATCTCAAAGTCAATATTCGAGTAATCTTCATCAACTTCATCAAACTTTAACTTAAAATCCTTTGTTGCAGTAGCATACATAGAGAAGCTTACTTTTTCATAGAAATCAGATTTTGATAAATGGATATCTTTTGGCTTTTTAGAAACTTCATATGCTTTTCTAAAGACAGTATAAGAACATTCAATAATAAGTTCAATTTTGATTAGTCCTTCAGCCAGTAAATTATTTATTAGTTTTGACTCTGTAGTAAATGTTGAATTTTTAAGAATAAACTCAGTCTCTGTTTCTTCAGGTTCATAATTAAATATAAAATCAATATCTTTATAATTAGAAATGGATTTATTATGATTCAATATTGGATAAGGAAAAATTCTATCTTTTATTTGCATAATTAGTTATCCTTTCTTTCTATACATACTACTTTTACCGAAGCAGCAAAATAGCCTTTAATATTAGTTATAACATCTAATATAACTTTTTCATTTTGATAAATTTCAAATGGTCCATATTCAAATTTATTTTTCCCATAAATTAATTTACCATTCTTTTTCATTTCAATTATTTCAACTTTTTCTTGATTGTTATTGTCATCAAGAATACCCAAATCCAAATAACATTCGCTAAAATCTAGTGGAGAATTAAATATAATTCTAATTTCTCCATTTTCCTTATTTGTAGAAATAATTTTATATTTTACTCCGGATAATTTCGACCTAATCATAATAACATTATCGCCAGGGTCTTTATCACCTGTTGAGTCACCGCCATGTGGGTCCTCACCATTACCATTGTTATGACCTGTTGGAAATTCTACGTCACCATTTGTTTCTTCATTTGTATCTCCAACATCAGGTTGTAATCCTTGTCCATTATCATCATATTGATTAGCATTTTTATTTATTGGTTTAACTTCTTTTTCATTTGAAACTGTGGTTTTGTCTGCTTCAGTTCCCTTATTATTGCTTTCAGAGCTAGAATCGCCCAAGTTTTCATCTGGTAAAAAATCTCCCGCACCATAAGGATCTAATGGCTCAGTATCACCTAAAGATAAGCATTCAATTACTCTTTCATTTATTTGATTTTTAATATCTTTAAGGACACTAATATATTCCTTTTTCTTTGAAGGATCATCCTGTATTCTTTTGGGCTCCCAATCAATGTGTTGAGGATTTTCAATTTTTCTTAGCATTTTTCCAAGTTTATTATCTGGAATAATGCACATTGCTGAAGCTCTGAAACTTGCCCCTAACGATTCATCCTTAATCTTCATTAAAGGATATCTCACCATTACGCATTTATGAGTAGCAAGTGTTTCCTCTTCTTTAGATAAAGGTAAAATATATAATTCAGCATTTCCAAACTCCGTTTCAATATCAAAAGTTTTAACATTTTCTCCATCTGTTAATAATCTATACTGAGATATAATATTACTTTTGTTATTTTTTGTAATAATATCACTATATACAAGATTTTTTATACTGTCTTTGTTAATTTTATTGTCATTAACAATAATTTCAAGTTTACCTCTTACAATAGATGCCATAAAAGAATCAAGGGTACTATTGATAATTTCTTTGTCCCATCCTTCTTCGTCTCTAAATCCTAGAATATAAATATCAGTTCCTGATTTTTTTTCACGTTCATCAAATTTAAAATCTAAATTCAACAAAGTTTTTAAGGCACTATTATATTCATCCAAACTATAATAACCTTCTCCTTGAGTATAATCAGAATTACTTTCAATTTCATCGCTTAAATATCCAGAGATAAAATCAGCAACACCAATACTTCCAATATGTTCTTCTTTTATTCCAGTTAAACTTTTTGTTGTTTTAGTTGAATAAAAGACAGTCCTTATTTTAGACATTAAAAACGCTGCATTTTTGCCCATACCTTTTGAGCCACCTGCAATATCTCCATTTTTTTCTGATACTCCTGTACCTCTAGTAAGTGCTAAAAATTGATTTTTTTCATTTTCGTTAGATTCTACTCCAACCAATCCAGTTGTATTATAATCGCTAACTCTTAAACAAGTTATTGTTAGTTTATTTAATTCCCTTTCAATTTTTTCATATTCAGCAACATACTCATCCTTATGATGCCAAAATTTTAAGCATCTTTTTATAGCGCTTCTTAGTTCATCAATACCTGGAATATCATTTGTTGCGATTTCAAATGTTTTAAACTCTACTCTAACTGGCTCTTCATCAGAATTACTTGCATCGACTGAATTTTGTAAAATTTCTCTCGCAAAAGCAGAATAAGGAGCTTTTTTAAAAGCTTCTGTATCTCCTGAACTTATACCTTTTCTTTTTCCATGATTAGATGCAGGAAATCTCCATTTTTTAATTTCCATTGTTTAAGCCCTCCTAATTATAAAATCTGTTTTATTAAACATTGTATCAGTATATTCAATGTTATAGCATTCATTTAAATAGCTTCGTATGAGTCCTACCAAGAAATATTTATTCCATCCAACTCTAAATCTAGGTAAACTAGAATAATCATTGTAAGTTCTTGTATCAATACAGCCAAAACTATTTATATAATAATCTAATTCTCTTTTTAAATTCTTTAGTAAAGTATCATTGAT
>CAVAQB010000139.1:0-4004 GCA_963590725.1 Anaeroplasmataceae bacterium
ATCATGTCTGCTGATGTAGCTAAAGATCCTTTAGACATCAATTTTGAGGAATAATATAATTCCTCTTTTTTTTATTCTTAAATTATTATTTATATTATGATAAAATACAAGTGGTGGTTATATGAAAATTAGTATCGCAAATTTAAATATTAATATAGAATTGTTATATGATTTGCCAAATATAGAAAATTATAAAACAAATAGAGAAACTGATTTTAGTATCATATCTTTAAAAGATGATTTTAACTATGAATTAAATAATTTAATTTCTTCAAATAATTATTATAATTTGTATGAAATTAATAATTTAAGAGTTATGAAAAATAATAGCGGTGGATACGTAGTATTTAATGAAAAAGATATTAAACTATATCCAACATCTAAAGAAAATGAATATTTATTATGCCAATACGCAATCAATCACTTGATTGTAAAATATGCCGATGGTATTTTATTTCATTCATCTATAATAAATTATAATGGAATTGGTATAGCCTTCACTGCTAAATCTGGTACAGGTAAATCAACTCAGAGAAGATTATGGGAGAAGTATACAAATGCTATATGCATAAATGATGATAAAAACATTATTACCATAAATGAAAATAAGGTTATCGCATGGCCATCTCCATGGTCTGGTAAGCACCATAAGGATAATAATATACCAACAGAATTAAAATATATTATATTTATTAATCAAGCAAAAGAAAATAAATTAGAGGAAATCTCTCCTATAAAGGCTTTTAAGCTTCTTTTACATCAAATAGGACTACCTTATTTTGACGCAAAGAAGTCTTGGAATATGGGAGTAGATAGATTACTTAACCTTAAATTATATAGTCTTGGATGTACTATATCAGAAGAGGCTGTAAACATTTTAAAGAAAGAGGTAGACAAAAATGCCAATAAATAAAGGATTTATGTTGAAACAAGTAGGAAATGCTTATATGATAATTCCTACAACTAATTCAAATGTGTCAATGAATAAAATATTTAATATAAATGAAATAGGTGCTGATATTTATAAGTATCTTGAAAATGGTAATAGTATAGAGGAAACTATTAAATTATTACTAAAAGATTATGATGTAGAAGAAAATGTATTACTACCTGATGTATTAGAATTTGTAAAGGCATTAAAAGAAAGAGGAATTTATAATGATTAAAATGAGTGATATGGAGCCACTCATAAGAGAAACCATAGATAAAGGTATGACATTTTCATTCCCTGTAAAGGGAGTTTCAATGATGCCTTTAATTCATAACGGTGATATAGTAACTCTTGATAGAGTTAAAACTCCAATAAAAAAAGGAGATATTATTTTATATAAAAGACCTATCTCTAATGCATATGTCCTACATAGAGTAAGAAAGGTTTCTCGTGATAAAACTATTTGTTGCGTTGGCGATCATCAATATAGGGTAGAGAAGATGATAGATGAAAGTGATGTAATCGCAACACTCGTATCATTTAAAAGAAAGGATAGTAATAAAGAATATACTTTATGTTCAAAGAGGTATAAATTCTATAAGTTTTTAGTACGCATTGGATTTGTAAGATTATTCTTTAGTTGGTTATTTTAATATGAAGAAAAAATATACTATAATACTATCAATGCTATCATTCTTTAATGCTTTAATATTTTTAATGTTGCCTTATGTAGCAAAATTTATAGTAGATGAAGCTAATTTGATCTATAAAGATTCTAATGCTTCATATGATAAACTTAATAAATATATAATTATCATGATAGTATTTGGTATATTGTCCTTTATTTTAAGAATAATATATAATTTATTATATTCTAAATTTGATTTGAAACTTCAAAAAGATTTACGAAACAAATTATATGAATCATTGATACACAAAGATATAAATATTATTTCTTCTTATCATAGAGGAGAAATAGAAGCTCTTTTTGTAAGTGATATAGATAATATATGCGAAACATATATTAACGCAATCCCAAATATTGTAAGATCAATTTCAAGAGTTATTCTTGCGGTTATACTATTAATATTAATAGGTTCTGCTAAATATTTTTTGTTGCCTATTATAGTTCTTGGCTTAATAATGGCATTATGCGCTAAAATTTATTCACATTTTATGAAAAACAAGCACAAAGATGTGTTAATATATGATTCTTATGCATCATCATTTGTTATTGAAAGTATTGATGAGGCAAAACTTATTCAATCATATAATGCATATAATAATGCCACAGCTTATTATAAGAATTTAAATAACTTGGCTTATGAAAAAAGAAAATCTCGCAATAGATGGACATACGCATCTCAAGCGGTTGTCGCAGGAATTTCTACATTAATATATGTATTCATGATAACTCTTGGTGCGGCTTTAATTGCCAAAAATAAAATATCATATGGATCTCTTGTGGCTTTGCTTGCGGTATTATCTAATATATATTCACCATTCATCGCAATCCAACCACTTATTAATAAACTTAATAAGGGTAAGGCTTCTATGGAAAGAATTGGTGAAATTTATTGTGATAATATAAATATAGATAAAGAAATATTAGATGATTTCATATCTATTGAAATAGAATCATTATATTATAAGTATGATGATTTAGATTACATTATAAAAAATCTTAATACAACCATTAAAAAAGGAGACACTGTAAGAATAAGCGGTCCTTCTGGAATTGGAAAATCAACTCTTTTATCCCTTATTTTAGGCTTTAATAAACCAAATAAAGGTAGAATTATATTTAATACAAAAAAAGGCCAATATGAGGCTTCCTACAAGACTATAGGACTAATTGCCTACGTAAGTCAAGAAAACATTTTATTTAGTGGGTCAATATATGATAACTTTAAAATGTTTTCAAATACATCTGATATAAATGTAATTAATAACGCATTAAAAATGGCGAATATATTAGATGAAGTAGAAATGATGCCAAATGGTATAAATACAATCCTTAGCGAAAAGGGAAAAGGTTTATCCATGGGTCAAATTCAACGTATAATGATTGCGATAGCTATCGCATCAAATAAACCTATTATTTTACTTGATGAGCCGACTTCAGCGCTAGATAAAGAAAATGAAGAGATTATTATAAATAATTTAAAATCCTTAAATAAGACACTAATATATATTACACATAGAGATTTTAAAATATCAAATGATAGTGTAATAAAAATGGAGGAAGAATAATGAATTGTAGGGACTTAGTCAGAGCTTATGTTTTAAAGAAGAATATAGATTCTAATATAAGTGATGATATGCTTAATATCATTAAGTCACAAACATTATTACCACTTTTATTTATTACAACAAATGATAAAAAATATAAGAATTATTATATTAGTGCTTGTATTACAAATGAACGATTTAATAACGTTATTAATAATATTAAAAATGTTTTTAATGAAAATAATATTCCATATTTCTTTATGAAAGGGTCTGAACTTAAAGGAATGTATCCAAATCCTGAGGTAAGAACTATGGGGGATATTGATGTTTTTATTAAATATGAGGATTTGAAAAAAGCTTCTAAGGCATTGTCTTTTAATGGATTTAATAGTGCTATAGATGATTCAGAACATAACATAGTATTTTATTTTGATGATATAGAAATAGAACTTCATTTCGCAATGGTTGATGATGCGGATGATAAAATTGGATTTTTTAAGGATCCTTTTAATAACGCAATATTAGTAAAAGATTCTTATTATAAACTTGATAATACATTCCATTTGGCTTTTTTAATTACACATTTCGCAAGACATCTTTTGTTTGGAGCCGGAATAAGATATATGATGGATTTCTATTATATGATGAAGAATAATGATATTGATTATAAAATTTTGAAACAATATATGAAAACTTTAAAACTTGAGGTTTTGTATAATAATATACTAAATGCCTTAGATTATTTATTTGATACAAAATTTGATGAATATGAAAAAGTAGATATAATGTATTTCCTAGATTATATGGAAAAATATGGTATTCATGGCTATCATAATAATGA
>CAVAQB010000140.1:0-4001 GCA_963590725.1 Anaeroplasmataceae bacterium
ATTTTAAGTAGTCCTTCAAGGCCATCATTTTCATTTAATATTTCATTTGATATTTCAAGCGCACTTTTATTTTTATCTCCACATCTAAGTAAAATAGCTAAAAGTTCTGCATCACTTAATGATGAAACTCCATTTTTTATAAGTTTTTCTCTTGGCCTTTCATCTTTAAAAATATCTTTTATTTTCAAATATCATCACCCATTATATATATAGCTCTAATTGTAATGGTTTTACTAAAAAAAATTAGTAAACTTTAGTATTGATACTTTTTCTATCCATAATAAATAAAAAGGCTTTTTAGCCTTTTTTGTTATAAAAGATTAAATTATATAAAGATTTTATATCAAACCAACAACTAACAAAAATAAAACAAAGCCTAAATAAGCACCCATTATAGTCTTTAATTTTCCATATTTATGAGCAAGAATAAGTCCAAAAATATTTAAGAAAAAGCCTAAAATAAAGCCATGAACTATACCTTTTGTAGCTAATGGTCCACTATAATCTTTTTCTTCTTCTACTTTTTCATAAAAATTAAAGCCACAAGAAGGGCAAGTTTTATTATGAAGAGGATTGATTTTCATACATGATGGACAAATTTTTCCATAAAAGAATGTATTATCATATGTTTCTTTATGCGCATTATCAAATGAATTATGTAGGGAATAGTCATATGCACTTCTTTTTTCTTTATTTGATAATGTCTGGTAAGCTTCATTAATAAGTTTAAATTTTTCTTCACAATCGCTCTCATTAGATACATCAGGGTGATATTTTTTAGCAAGCATTCTATAAGCTTTTTTTATTTCTTCATCAGTTGCGTTTATATCTAGTCCAAGTATTTCATAATAATTTGCCATAAAACATCACCTTTCTTTAATAGTATTATATAAAAATCTATAACAAATATAAAGAAAAATAGTATGTGAAATTATGTAAAAATAGGACTATTTTAAGTAGTCCTAAATTTATATATTATTAATTTTAAGCGTTTAAAAGTGCCTCAGTAAAACCAGTTGCCATTAAAATAATGCTAACAATAAATTCTATAACAAATCCAACAATTGCGCCTTTTTTAGTTAGTTTCTTACAAGCAATAAGCGCTATTAAAAGTCCAATTAGTCCTAGAAAGAACCCCAAGGCAAAACCACCCGCAAGAGTACCTTCTGATGTATTTTGTTGCACATCATTATAATTATTATTGTTGTTATAAGTTTGACCTACATCAAACATAGATCCGCAGTTATGACAAAATTTTTCGTTATCTTCACACTGTGCTCCACATCTAGTACAATATTTCATATATTAATATTATAATCAAATTATACTTTTGATTATATTCCTCCTTAATTATTATTTTCTAAATCCATTATTATTTTTGGAATGTATTTTATAATTTTTGATATGGTAAGAGTTCTTTCACTCTCATTCTCTACCGCCATCTCCGCTGAAGCTCCTAAAATATAGGAAGCAAGAGATACATTTAAAGGGTTTACATCAAGATTTGCAAAAAGTCCACACAAAATACCAGACAAAGCGTCCCCTGAACCACCTTTAGCAAGAGCTGTATTACCAAATGTATTAATTCTTGTATCCACTCCATTTGTAATTATAGAAGATGCTCCTTTTAAAATCAAGCAAACATCATATTTTGTGGCAAAATTTTCTGCTGCCTCTATTTGATTTAGTAATATATATTCTTTTGAGAAACCACTAATTCGCAAGAATTCTTTTGGATGGGGTGTTAAAATAGTCTTACAATTTTTATTTAAAAGGCAATTTACGCCATATTTCGCAATTGTATTAATCGCATCCGCATCAAGTATAAGATTTCCTTTAAAATGCTTTAAAATATAGCATGTACTTTTATATAAATCTTCTGTTACACCCATTCCCATACCAATAGCAATTGAATCAGATGATTTTATTATTTCATCAAGTTCTTCCTCACTATATTTTATAAACCCATTCACTTCACTTAATTTAGATACTATTACTTCAGGATTTCTTAAAATATAGATATCAAATAGTGATTTTACTACATATAGGTGTTGATATCCAACCCCCATCATAAATGATTCTAATGCATTATTTGAAATCATTGAAGCACCACTATATAAAATAGATCCTGCAATAATAGATGCCCTACCATATGAACCTTTATTTGAATTTCTATTTCTAGGTTTTAATATATTATTAAAATCTTCTCTACTGTTAATATGGTAAATTTCTTTTGGATTTGGTGATACCATACCAAGTTTTATAGTTATTAGTTTTTTATAAGAATCAAGGCCATCGTTTAAGAATAAACCAAGTTTAGGATATTCTATAGTGATTGTTAAATCTGATTTTATATAGGCTCCAAGAGATAGTCCATTATCAGAATCTATTCCTGTAGGCATATCAATAGATACTACTTTTGTGTTTAATTCATTAATTTTATTAATTATTTCAATGTATTCATCTTTTAGATTAGTGTGTTGATTATTTCCAAGAAGTGCATCAACAATTAAATCATATTTATCATCAATGTTTGGCGCAGTATGTCCTTTAAATAAATTTAAATTCTTTTGTGCATCAATATTTTTTATTTCACTAGTTTTATAAATATAAACGTCTAATCCTTTTAGAAGTAAATATCTTCCAACGACTAGACCATCTCCTGCGTTTCCGCCAGATCCTAAAACTATTAAAACATTATTTATTTTATATTTTGAAAAAATGATGTCTGCAATCATTTTACCAGCATTTTCCATTAAATCATAAGAATTAGTATTTTGGCATGTTAAGCTATCAATTCTTCTTGCCTCAGTTGATTTTATTGCATCCATCATTTTCACCTCTTACATATTATATAATATTCTTCCAAGTCTAATATATGTAGCACCTGCATCTATTGCCTCTTTATAATCCTCGCTCATTCCTAAAGAGAATTCGCCTAAATTATATTTATGCCCAAGCGCTACTACTTTCGTAAATAATTCTTTTTTCTCACTATCGCTCATCGAAGGTTCACTCATTGCCATAAATCCTACTATATTACACTTAGGATAATTTTCTTTTATAGTTTTAATAAAATAATCTAAATCCTTTAATGCTACTCCATCTTTATTAGAATCTTCTACCATTTTTAATTCTATAAAACAATTAAGAGGATTTTCTCTTTTATCGTTTATAATTTTAGCTAAATCAAGAGAATCTAGCGAATGAAGATAATCTATATCATTTATTATCAATTTCGCTTTATTCCTTTGAAGATGTCCTATAAAATGCCATGTAGCATTTAAATCTTTAAGATTATTATGCTTACGCACAAAAGGTTCACATCTATTTTCTCCAAAATCATGAATTCCTGCGTTATATAAAGCCTTCATTTGATCTTCAGATATATATTTTGTCGCCGCAACTATTTTTGTACCTTTTGTTTCTTTTAACAATTCTTTTATTTTTTCAGAGTTTATTGTAAGATTTGGATTTTCTAAAATATACATTATTATTCACCTAGTGATTTTAAATATTTTTTAGCTATATATTTAGCCATAGATAAATTTTGATCTAAATAATTTCCGCATTCCAAAGGACTTGCGCCAGGAATTTCTCCTTCAAAGGATTCTATAAATTTAAAACAATCAATAACATCTTTTTTAATATCATTTTCATCTAATTTTCCTTTATAAATTAAATAAAAACCTGTTCTACATCCCATAGGGCCAAAATACATTGTTTTATCTTTATGAAAATTACGGAAATATGTTGCGCCTAAATGCTCAATAGTATGAATCTCTGCAGTATTTAGTACTGGTTCAAAATTTGGTCTTGTTATACGTATGTCAAATGTTGTAAACCAAAAATCATCCATTAAATCCTGTCTTGATACATAAAGTCCTGGAAGTAATGTCATATGATCTACAGTAAAGCTTTTAATTTTTTCCATTATTTTATATTGTCCCTTCTTAAAATTTCAATTAATTCTAATGGATCTTTTGAATAATATGTAGCAC
>CAVAQB010000141.1:0-3768 GCA_963590725.1 Anaeroplasmataceae bacterium
AGGGTAAATTCTAGACTATAGTCACATCCTACCTCTAATGGCTTTTTATTTTGGGGAGATAATGTATTAGTATCTACTCAATAGTGTAGAGTATATGGTTAGTTAATTGGTGGGAATATGTTGGAATTCAATGAAATAATAAATGAATTTAAAATATTATTACTAAATTGTTTAATTATTTAAAAATGGTAAAATATAATTAACAAGAGAGGGGAGAATACACTAATGAATTATTTATATAAACTAGATGCGAGTGTGTTGTTCAAATCAAAAAAAGAAAATAATGAAATTGTTTGTTCTCAAACAGTTTGTGATATAGCTAAATCAATTGTAAGCAAACGCGATTGTTTATTATTTGATCAAATTAATAAAATAAAACGCCCTGATATGTCTTTGGCAGAAATTTTAGTTATAATTGATTTTAAAGATTTTATGTCTTTTAATAAAATGAATGATTTAACACCTTACAAATCTTTTAAATTAACCTTGAATAAACTTGATGGTGAGGAAGAAACAAATGATACATTTACTGTTGATGTTATTGATTTCTTGAAATCAAATAGTATGTCAAAAGACTGCCAAGTATATTACATAAATAAAAATTGTGTAACAAAAGATGGTGAAAATTTATATGATGAATTAAAAGAACGAGTTTTATTTGATTTTTATAAAAGTCCAAGCATTCTATCTAAATTATATGCTTACTCTGGATCATTATGTTCCGATTGTACCTTGCTTCAAAACATAAAATTATGTCCAGATGAGATTGTAGTTGTTAAAGATAAAAATAAAATAATTGAAGCTGATTGTATAACAATGATTTCAAAAGATTTTTTATATGATGAGATAAAGAAAATAAAAAAATATTTGGAAGATTTTAAAGACAAATCGGTTGAAGAAATCTTGAGACATAATGCATGTCTTGAATTCTTATCATTATCTAAAAGCATTGATATTGATGAAAATAGTAATATACCTGATGATTTAAAAGAAATTATAAGAAAATATTCTATCATTGATAAAACATCGAAGGAACGATTTGAAAAAGGCGTATATAAATTATTAGATGAATATGCATATATAGATACTAGAAATGATAATGTTAAATGGTATCGTGTAAAAGCTATTAATTATCCTTTTGATTTAAATTTGTTTGATGGAGAAGGACTAATATCTAAAGAATTTGCTGAAGAAATTCGAAACGAGTTGTGCAATGTTTTAGGTAATGAAAAATACAAAAATTCTAATTCATTTCAATTAAGGCTTCCTTATGTTAAAGGAATGGTTCATTGTGTTGATGTTAAGAAATTCTTTAAATCAAAGAATATAGAATGCATTGAACATGTTGAATTTAAGGATGACAGAGAATATAAAGCAGATAAAATTAAGTTAATTCTAACTGAAAGTCAATTTAAAGCATCTAGTTTTATGGAACATAGCTCTATAAAAAATATGGCTAATTATATTAATAAGATTAATGAATATGATTATCCTATTGGAATTATTGATTGCGATAAAGAAGAAAAATATAAATGTTCATTAGAATATCAGTTTATATCCACATTACCATTTTCAATTAAAGATATTGCTAAACTTTATGATAATACTAAATGGAATATTAATAATGCATGTGGTGCTGATAACGTAATTGAACAACTTAAATATGATGATAAAGCAGCAAATGAATATAAAATTTGCAAATTAAGTAAAGACTTTTATTGTGCAACAAAAAAATTTAAAGTTAGAAAAAGTAACATATACAATAGTTTAAAAAATAAAGCGAGATTTTGCAAATTTGATGTTATGGGGTCAAGAAGATATTTATCAGGTGATTTATTAGAACTTTTATATCATGTTGCGTATAACGATTATAATGAGTTTGATGATAGTAAATGGCTTTATAAAAATCAATATTATATGCCATCTAAAAAATCTAAAGACAATATTGCAGTTTTCTTAAGAAGTCCTCACTATAGTAGAAATGAAATAGCAGCGTTAAAAAGAAGACCAGTTGATTTAAATGAAGAACGTGAAGAATACTTTAGCCACCTAACTGGTGTTGTAATGATTAATCCTAGATCACTTGCTGCAGAAAGACTCGGAGGAGCTGATTATGATGGGGATACTGTTTTAGTTGTAAATGATAATATAATAGTTAACGCAGTATTAAATAAAATAATAAGTAGAAATAATGGCTTATTTAGTTATAGTTATCTTCCATGTAAGATACCTTCATTAAAAGGCAAGAAGAAAAATTATAATAATTATGAAGACAGATTAGAATGTTTTCAAAATACTTTTGATAGTAATGTTGGTAAATTATCTAATCATGGTTTTAAACGAGCAACTCAAATATATGGCAAAGAAAATTCTAATGAAAATGATCATAATGTTATTGCAGAATATACAATACTAAATGGTTTAGAAATTGATAGTGCAAAGTCTGGTAAGAAGCCTGATATTGATAAATTAATTGATAAGAAAAAAGTTGAAAACGTATACGATTTATTTCTAGAAGCTAAAAGTGAATTTGATAGAAATGGTACATTAAAAAAATTAAAAAGTTTTATTAATGAGTGCTCAAATTATACAGATTTTACAAAATATTCATCTGATTTAGAATGTTATAAGAGAACTAAAGATATAACATACATAGAGGAATATAATAAAAATGATTATTCCAATAATGTGTTAAATGTTGTGTGGAATATGAATAGAATTGATTTGTTTCAAAAAGATAAAGGATATCAAAACGAAATAAAAAATAATGGAAATGAATTAACTTCATATAATAAAATCAAAATAGTTGCTATATATGAAATGTATTTAAAGAGTAATGGATTAGTTCATACAGCATTTAGTAAAAAAGGGAAGTTAAATAAACAAAAGACACAAGCAAGAATTTACGAACAAATTGAACAAATATTAACGATTAAAAATTTATCAATGGATGAGTTTATAGACTCAATTGATATTGATAATTTAAAAGCTACAACGATTTTAAATGAATATGTGTCTGATTCTAAATATCATTATTTGAAAACACCACAAGAAAGAGAAGAATACTTAAATCAATTATTTGGCGATTTAATTAATAATAAAGACATATTAAAGTATTTTACGTCATTTGAATTTGATGGTTATAGATTATTATTCATGTTTTTGCAATATCATAAAAGAAATATAGAAAAATTTTCGATAAGGGTTTCTAATGATGAAATTAAAAAGGTTAAAGATAAGTTTAATGAATTAAGAGATAATAAAAATAAATTTTCTAAGTTTAATGAACTTTATAAAAAATATTGTAAAGACATTGAAGGTATTATTAATAATAATATTGAGAGTAACGAAGATATAATTAAAAATTTGATTTGTGATTATTTAAGTAAAGAAGCTAAAGATTTAACATTGTATGATTTAAGCTGTATAACAAATGTTTATGAATGTAATATTACATTTGATGTATTTTATAATCAATTAAAATCTTATTTGGAGAATGAAAATGAAAGAAATAGTAAATAGTTGTTTTGATGAAGAAAAAACTGCAATTGGATTATTAACTTTTTCAAAAGAACGTAGAATTTTGATGAAGAGATTATTTGAAAATAATTCATACCCTTATATTTATATTTTGATTGTTAAATATCTTTTAAAAAATAATTATTCATTGGAAGATATATTAAAATTGTTAAGAAGGCATGCGGTGATTGTTAGCTATTATATTATAAAAGAAGAATCAAAGAAATTTTTAAATGATGAGTATCTTGA
>CAVAQB010000142.1:0-3755 GCA_963590725.1 Anaeroplasmataceae bacterium
TTCTTCAATTCAAGATTTCGTGTATTCATATTGACTACTTATTTTATTAAGAGAACTAATTGCTATTTACTTACGTTTAAGAATTCGTTGAGCAACTTCTTCAGCATGTTCCATCAATGCAATATACAACTGCATATCACTATAACCTAGAAGTTTAACAGAATCGTCAATTTCTTTCAAAATGTCACGACAATTTGGATTAACAAAATCAATTGTACGTGAATCACCAAATGCATTCTTTACAGTAATTACAATAAGATCTTTTGTCATAAGTTTGTTTGTTTTTATAAATTTAAAACTCCCAACCTGCATAACGATTGTAAGTTGGATTAACTGAATCATCTTCGAGATTTTGTTTAGACCAGTGACGCCATGCTTTATGCTGTGTACGTTTCTGTTTCTTACGAGAGCGACTAAAATTCTGCCAAGGCTTTTCTTCTAGTTCACACTCCCAATGTTCAATTTGTTCAGCTAGTTTCATATTATATTTTTATAAAGATTAGAATCATTAGCAAGAAGGTTTTTAATATTACCTTCTTTATCCCGAATTAACCAATAGTAATCATCCCAAGCTTGATTATCTTCTAAACCAAAAATTGTCCAATGTTTTCCATTGCCATCAACCCAAGTTTTGTCTAGAATATCTTCAAAATCTTTAAGAATCTCTGGATAATTTCTATCAAGTGTTGTATGTTGTTTAGCTTCTTCTAAGTTAAAGAATTGATAAACATCTGCATCTTCCCAAATTCCGTTTATTTTAAAGTGTTCCATCTTATTTGTACTGCCCATAATAACCATCCAATAAACATACAATTTCCTGTAGATTGATAATATTCTAATGAAATGGTTGGTAAGAAGTTAATATTAAAAAATTCTAAATCCTTAGTAAAAGTTCTAAAACCTCTAAATTTTAACATAGTGAATAAAATGAAAAAACCTTAGTGAGTGTGCCAATTAAAGCACACTACTAAGGAAACCAACAAAATTATGAAAACAACGAGAAGTAGTGACAGGGCTCGAACCTGCACAGACTATTTCCCTGGGTGGTACTTTAGAACCTCACCAATTTGGTCATACACCACTATAAAATAAAAGAGTAAACTTACAAAGTATATTACAATAAAATCAAAACTTACGAAGTAACTTTGTAATGACTGCTTTTATTATTTTAATGAGAGAAAATGAATAGAGCTTCCTTAATCTTAATAGATTAAGAGGTTTATGGTGAAGTTTTCCTTCTCCGCTATGCCAGATAGCTTCTAGATTAACTTGAACATTATGGAATTGAAAGCTTTTTAGAAGTAACTCTATTCTGACTACTCATTTTTGTAGCGTGTAGGGGAGTCGAACCCCTCTTGCAAGAATGAAAATCTTGAGTACTAACCGATATACGAACACGCCTTAAAACCTTGTCAGTATAAACTAACAAGGCTTTCTTTTACTTTAGATTCTCTATAAAGAGACTAACAACAGTATCAAGATTCATCTTAATCTGTTCATAGCCATCAATCTTAATAGCAGAATCCAAATATTTCTGACAATCTTCAAGAGTCTCTGTTTTACCTGGAGGCCATCGAAGCATAAGCCATTCATACTGACAACGTGACCAATACATATGCATACATACTCGATTTACAAAATCTTTGTACTCTTCATACGTTGCTGGCTCTTTAGAAGGGTCAGTACATGGCCACCAATGCCCCTTCTTACGACATTCCATATAAGTATTCATAAGGTAAGGCATTATATCATGAATTTCTACTTGATTTCTATTAAAATCATGTAGGAGAATATTAAATTCTTTCATTATCTTGAGTTATTAAGTTTCCAGTATTCTTCTTGTAATTTACGATAATCTTCTTTAAGTCGTTTCTCTTTAGAAAGACTATTATCATAAACTACAAATGCAAAAATAGCTATAATAAATAGAAGAGTGAATCCCATGTTAATCTATATTATGAATATTGTATCTACGAAGAATCTGCTTCGCATGTTCTATAGTACGATGATTATTTCGTTTATAAGCAATGATAGTCGCATTAAGGTCGACAAAGTCTTGTTCAGACGTTGGAATATTCTTGAAAGAATAGATATATTTAGGACCTACCTTTCCCTTCTTAAATAGACTATCAAAGCCACAAGCCCACATAGTGGAGTTTACATATATACCATACTTCAAGGCAAGCAATCCGATTTCTCTACGTTCGAATTGCTTACCAAGGTTAGTTTGACGCATTGCTTCAAAAGCTTCGTGAAATGTTTGTACATTCATAATCTTGAATGTTTTAATGCTAAATTAATAGTATTTGTTATTGATTTTATACAAGAGCTATATCCTCTCTCCCAAGCACTATCTTGACTAAGATCTAGTGCTTGAAGAGATTCTATTATATTTGTAATATTTTCAGTAAGAGTATTTTTACTGAAAATTTCTATTAGATTCCGAGTTGCTGGTTCCATTTTAGTCACACATTGAATTAATAGTACCCTTGATATCCTTTATACGATTCTTAAGTAGCGATACTTCTTCAAGGAGTGTTTGATTCTCTTGTTCAAGCATTGCAACCTTAAGTTTAAGAAAAGCATTCTCATCATGATGAGTTTCTACAAGAGATACTATTCTATCAGAAAGAGACTGATTTACTGCTACAAGATCTTGTGTTGCTTCTTTATAATATCGAGCAATCTTAAGAGTCTTTTTATAAGCCTTCTGGAGACTTTTAATATACTCTTCTTTCTCAATAAGTGCATTTTCTGCAGATTTGAGATGCTGTTCGGTATGATCAGCAATTACAAGTTTAACACGAAGTTCGTCGATAAAATTAGATGTATTCATAATAACTGGTTTTATAAATTGTTTCTAGTTTATGTAAAAATTTATTCCCTGGATAAGTACGAGTAAATTGATGTACAAAATGTGTGTAAATGCAAATTGGAATGTATAATAGTACAACTACTGTTTTAGTAATTGTAGTCATTATACTTCCAACAACAAAACAAACGAACAGTACAAAAATTCTGCAATAGTAATCAATCATTTTTTTGAAAGAGCAAATATTTGAATAAGTAAAATCGTCATAAACCCAATTGCTGCTATTGGATTTGACCAGACAAATACAGATACCCATGAGTAAATACAGCAAATAATCATGAGAATCAAGTTAAGTAAAGGCTCAAATAGTTTCATTGTTTGTTGATTTTTAAAAGATTTAGTACCCCAAATGGGACTCGAACCCATACAGACAGCTGTCTAATGCAGTTTAAGTGCATCTCCTATACCAATTCGGATATTGGGGCTTTTAATTAGTAATGCAACTCGGGAATAGATTTCAAAACCAGATATTCATTACCTATACGTTTAATAATCCAATATCGCCACTCTGCTAATTTGATATTATTTGTATAAATATCTGGTTTAATTAATACTGTACGGCCATAATCAGTTAAGAGCATAAAGTTATTACGCTTTATTGCTCTCACTGTTATGACTGTTTTATTTCTTTTAGATTGTCGCACTGATTATCATTATAAATAGTAATGCTGCATAAATTAATATGATAATGTAAAAACATACATCAAAGGTGAGTGCCCAAGTGCGCATAACCATTTTTAATAAATCTAATATAGAGGCATTTGTGATATTTTGCATAATAATCTTTAATAGTTTTTTCGGTATTCTTAACTGATGTAACAATCATACAATTAACATTATTAATGATGCAATAATAATAAACAATGCTCCTACGCATATTGCT
>CAVAQB010000143.1:0-3743 GCA_963590725.1 Anaeroplasmataceae bacterium
CATTATGGAATTTTGTTACATTGATAACAAAATAATTGATTGAGAAATGTTAAAAGTTGGAATTGACACTATACTTATTTCATCTAATTTAGATGCACAAAATAGTTTTTATTTCAAAAAACAAGTTCTAAATTATAAAGAACTTACAAAAATAGTTATGAAAAAATAAAATGATTGACTTTATTTATTATATTTTATATAATAGAAAAGCATGGGTAAAAGGCAGCAACATAATATTGTTGTAGTAATCATCTTATCCCTATAGGCGGAGTGCTAGTAACCTCGGCTGCTTTAGATGAACGCACTAATATTAGATGACCTGCACAAGTTATGTATCGATTCTTTTCCCCATATAAATTTAAGACATATAGGAGGAAAATAAACATGTCAAGATTTACAGGTTCTGAGTGGAAAGTATCTAGACGTTTAAATTATTCTATTTCTGGTACAGGTAAAGAATTATTAAAGCGTCCTTATGCTCCAGGTTTCCACGGACAAAAGAAAGCAAAATTAACTGAGTACGGAGTACAATTACAAGAGAAGCAAAAGGTAAGATTCGTTTATGGAATGTCTGAAAAGCAATTCCGCAACCTATTTGATAAGGCTGCTAAGATGGATGGTAAGACTGGTGAAAACTTCCTTAAGTTACTAGAGTCTAGATTAGACAACCTAGTATATCGTTTAGGATTTGCTGCAACTCGTAAGCAAGCTCGTCAATTAGTAACTCATGGTCACATTGTAGTTAACGGTAAGAAGGTAGATATTCCTTCAGCACAAATCAGCGTTGGATCAAAGATTCAATTAAAGGAGTCTTCAAAGGATTTAGTTGTTTGTAAGGCTGCTCAAGAAGGATCATTCACTCGTAAAGAGTATGTATCTTATGATGCAAACACTGGTGTTGGAACATTCGTAAGAGTTCCTGAGCGTTCTGAGTTCTTAACTGATGTTAATGAGCAATTAATCGTTGAATTCTACAACAGATAATATTAAAGAAAAGACATCCTACGATGTCTTTTTTTATTTCTATTATTTATACATCAAAAAAAGTGATTCATATGAATCACTATTTTTTTTTACTTATTTAATGTGCATTTATAAGCCATATCAATAAACTTTTGAGAATCTAAAGACGCTCCTCCTACAAGGACTCCATCTACATCAGGTTCGCTGACCAATGCTTCTACATTAGAAGGGTTTACTGAACCTCCGTATAAAATTCTCATCTTAGATGCAGTATCTGCACCATAAAGTTCTTCTACAAAACTACGTATTAATTTGCATTTATCATTTGCAATCTCTGGTGTTGCAGTCTTTCCTGTACCTACAGCCCATATAGGCTCGTAAGCAAGAATTACCTTATCCATTTTATCCTCTTGAAGACCAATCAGTGCAGCATGCACCTGTCTACGAAGAATATTATCTGTGTTGTGATGAAGATATTGCTCTTCAGTTTCACCAAAGCATATAACAGGAATAAGATTATGATCTAAAGCTTGGATGGCTTTCTTATTTACATCCTCGTCTGATTCACCAAAATATCTTCTTCTTTCGTTATGTCCTATAAGAACATGTGTTACACCAACAGTTCTAAGCATCTCTGCTGAAATTTCTCCAGTATATGCTCCACAGTTTTCATAATGCATATTTTGAGCACCAATTTCTAGATTGTCCCCTTGTCTTTTAATTAATGAGACTAGAAGCATCGCTGGTGGAAATATAATTGTTTCAACCTTATCATTTGATGGAAGCTTGTCATTAACCTCATAAATGAATTTTAAAGCTTCATCATAGGTCTTATACATTTTCCAGTTTCCAGCCATTATAGGTTTTCTCATAGCATTCACCCTTTACAACTTTTTTATTATTTTTTGTGATTTTTAATATTACTTTTCTAAAATTTGAGCAATATCATTAATAGCGGCTTCAGCTTGATCTCCGTTAGCAACAATCTTAACGTTTTCTCCTGAAGGTACAGCAAGTGACATTAATCCTAAAATTGACTTAACATCAACAACCTTATCTTCATAAACAAGATTGATTTCTACATCATACTTAGATGCAGCTTGAACTACCTTAGCAGCAAGGCTAGCATGAAGTCCTACAGTACTTTTTACTACAATTGTCTTTTCCATATTCTTATTTTCCTCCTATTTTTAGTTTTCTATATTTTTATTTTATCATACTCGTATGATATTTATAAAGCATAAAATTAAATTAAGGAGTGCCTAAGGCACTCTTTAATTATTTTACTTGTCATCTACGCATGCAACTCCAGGAAGAGTCTTTCCTTCTAGATACTCTAAAGAAGCTCCTCCACCTGTTGAAATATGAGATACCTTTGATGCATAACCAAATTGGATAGCGGCAGCAGCGCTGTCTCCTCCTCCAATAATTGTTGTTGCGTTCTTAAGGATAGCTAAGGCCTCACAAATACCAATTGTTCCCTTAGCATAATTTGACATCTCAAATACTCCCATAGGTCCATTCCATACGACAGTCTTTGCATCTGCAAGAACCTTTTGGAATTCTTTTAAAGTCTCAGGTCCAATATCAAGTCCCATTTCATTAGCCTTGATATCATTTACTGATGCAACTCTATTTGGAGTATCATTTGAGAACTCAGTTGTAAGAATTGTATCAACTGGAAGAACAATCTTATCTCCAGCCTTTGTTAATAATTCTTTTGCAAGATCAAGTTTATCTGCTTCACACTTAGAAGCTCCAACATTCTTTCCAAGAGCCGCAAGGAATGTAAACATCATTCCTCCACCAACAAGAATCTTGTCAGCTTTCTCTATTAATGATTCAATAACTCCAATTTTATCAGATACCTTAGATCCTCCAAGGATAGCTACAAATGGTCTAACTGGATTGTCTACAGCTCCTCCAATGAACTTAATTTCTTTCTCTAATAGGAATCCTGCAGCTGTTTCCTTAATATTAGATGCAATTCCAACATTTGATGCATGAGCACGGTGTGCAGTTCCAAACGCATCATTTACAAATACATCTCCAAGAGATGCCCAGTACTTTCCAAGTTCTGGATCATTTGAAGACTCTTTCTTACCATCAAGATCCTCAAAACGAGTATTCTCAAACATAAGAATATCTCCATCATTCATATTTTGAATAGCATCTTCAAGTTCCTTACCACGAGTATTTGGAATAAACTTAACTGGTTTTCCAATTAATTCCTCAAATCTCTTAGCAACTGGTGCAAGTGTGTTTGTAAGTTTATCCTCAGCAGTTTTTATTCTACCAAGATGTGAGAATACAATAGCCTTTCCTCCATTATTGATTACATACTCAATAGTAGGTAATGCCTCTCTAATACGGTTGTCATCTGTAATAACCCCATTCTTCATAGGTACATTGAAATCAACACGCATTAATACCTTTTTTCCTTTAACGTCTAAATCAGTTACGATTTTCTTAGACATAATTAATCATTCCTTTCATAAAATGTATAATTCTACGCCTTTAATTATAACATTATAAAATGTCATTATCAAATGAAATTATAATGAAAATAAATAAAAACACATGAAAACGCATCAATTATAATATTTTGTATTTAAATAGGTAAAATAATCTAATATTATACTTGCCCTTTTATATGTTTCCTTCATGATATTTTCACCTATATCTAGTGATAAAAATTCACCATTATTAAACAAAATAACCGCTTTATTTTTACATATTCCGCTATATAGAATAGCTTGATAATTAATATAATAATATGT
>CAVAQB010000144.1:0-3632 GCA_963590725.1 Anaeroplasmataceae bacterium
AATTAGGAGAAAAAGGAGATTTTAAAAATGAAAGAATTCAAAAAAAATACTTGGTTTTATCCACTTGCAGTTTCTATTATAGGTACATATGATGAAAATCTTAAGCCAAACGCAATGAATGCCGCTTGGGTATCAATTTATGATTATAATACATTGTTATTAAATTTAACATCGCATAAGACTACTAAAAATTTAGCGATTAATAAAGAATTAACAGTTGCGGTAGCAACTAAAAAAACAGTAGTGCAATCTGATTATGTAGGGATTGTGTCTTTTAATTCTGAACCTAATAAAATTGAAAAATCAGGACTTACACCAGTTAAGGCGCCAAATGTAATGGCACCAATGTTTAAAGAATATCCACTTACATTTGAATGTAGGGTAAAATCTATTGATGAGGATTATCATGTTATAGCAGAAATTGTAGCTATACAAGCAGATGAGGGTATTCTTACAAATGGAAAAATTGACCCAGTAAAACTTGAGGCAATTTCATTTGATCCTGTAAACAATAATTATATTTTATTATCAGGTGAGATAGTAGCTCCTGCGTTTAAAGTGGGAATGAAGATAAAAAATAAGGAGGCATAGCCTCTTTTTTTTGTCTGGTTTGAAAAAGGCTTATATATTTGATATAATATATAAAAGAGAAATAAAGGTTGATTGGGTGGATAATATGGATAAACCTATAGAAATTATTGATGAACTTACCAAAATATATCGCAGAGAGGCAATAATGCAATATGCCGAATCTTTAATCAAGGATGATATACCTTTTTCGTTCGCAATTCTTGATATCGATAATTTTAAATTAGTTAATGATAATTATGGACATCAAATGGGTGATTTGGTATTAAAAAAATGTGCAAAGTCATTTGATGATTTAACTCTTGATAATGGATTTGTAGGAAGATATGGTGGAGATGAGTTTATATTTATTTATCCAAATATAACTGAATATGATAAGCTGTGGCAAGAATTATATAAAGTATTAAAATCATCTATGTCTTTAGGATTTTTAAATGATTCAATTTTAATAACATATTCCATAGGATGTGCTAGGTATCCTTTAGATACTACAAATATCGATGATCTCTTTAGTCTTGCTGATAAGGCATTATATAGAGGTAAGATTAAAGGCAGAAATTGTTTTATAATTTATTTAAAAGAAAAGCATGCTGATATTAAACTAGAAACTTTTAGAGAAAAAATTTACTCACCAGTAAATCTTCATCAAAAGATATTTACAATTTTGACATCAAATAAAGGAAGCATTTTATATAAAATTAAAACTGCAATAAATTTTGTTGGTGCATATTTATTAATTGATCATTTAGCAGTAGAAGATTCTAATAAGTTTGTATATGAATACTTCCAACCACTATATAAGAAAAAAACATATCAGACATATGAAATTGAAAAAGCAGTAGCTTATATGAATAATGGAATGTTTATTGTAAATGCTATAGATGAGTCTAAATGCTTAGTAAATCCATTATGCAAAGAACTTTTAAATCAAGGTATATATGCCTCAGCTATATTTTTAATTAAAGCATATGGTAGGGTATATGGGATTCTAAGAGCTGATATGTCTTCTGTAAACACAGGACGTATGTGGCAAAATGAAGATTTAGTATTGCTTTTAGATTTAGCAAATCTTATAGCGCTTGCTAAATATATTAGTGAATTTAATGAAAATAAAGATGTGTGAAAATTATGAAAGAATATGAAAAAATTAACGAAATAAAAATATTTAATGCGAGTACAAATCTAATTGATGGTACTCTATGTCTTGAAGGCGGAGCTTTTAGGGGAATATACACAGCTGGTGTACTTGATTGCCTTATGGATAATGATATTAATCTTACAAATGTGATAGGCGTTTCTGCTGGTGCTCTAAATGGAATGAATTATATCGCTGGTAATAGAGGCAGAGGAGTTTACTGTGATTTAAAACATAGATTTAATAAGCGTTGGATTGGAAAAAGGAATTTGATAAAACATGGTGGTTTTATTAATTCTAACTTTTATTTTACTGATCTTGATAAAGAAATTCCTTTTAATTATGATCGCCTTTATGATAAAAAAAGAAAGTTAGTAGCAGTGGCCACTAACTTAAGAACTGGTAAGGCTGAATATTTTACTAATAAGAATTCTTTAATAATAAAGGCAGTAAAAGCGTCTTCATCAATGCCATTCATATCTGAACCTATAAAAATAGTTGACCAAAAATATCTTGACGGAGGTTGCGCGACAAAGCTTCCGATAAGATATGCAATGGATAATAATTATCCTAAAATTATATTTGTAGGGACTCGTCCTATGAATTATAGAAGAGATGTATCTAAGCGTGGTGATGCCATGTTAAAGATAACATATAGAAAATATAAAAACTTTATTAAGGCAATGGAAGAAACAAATGAAAGATATAATCAAGATATGGACTATATCGAAAAACTAAAGGATGAAAATAAAATATTTGTTATAGCGCCATCTAAAAAAATTGAAATAGGAAGACTTGAAGATGATCTTTCTAAACTAAAGGATTATTATGATTTGGGATATAATGATACCTTAAATAATCTTTTAGATATAAAAAAATATCTTGGCATAAACTAATTTTTATAATGGTAAATAACTTTTAAGGGTGTTATAATATTTGAGGTGATAAATTATGAATATTAATAAAAGTAAAGTAGAATTATATCTATCCCCAATCTTAAATATAATTCTTGGAATCCTTATAATTATATTTAAGGGAGATGTAATAAGATGGGCTGCATTAGGTGTTGGAGTATTTGTCTTAGTAATGGCGGTCTTAGATTTAGTTCTAGATTTTAAAGATGATAGTTCAACAGGAATTGTGTTTGATGTCATTAGAATTCTTTTGGGAGTTTTAATAATTGTCTTTGCAGGTGCGTTTGCACAAGCAATAAGAATTATTGCAGGAATATTATTCTTGGTATATGGAATAATTCGTGCTGCATTACTTGGTGAAGCATTACTTCCGGTAACAAAGACTATATTACTTGTAGAAGCAATATTATATATTGTGGTTGGAATTTTATTATTCTTAGATAAATCAGTATTATATTATGTCTTAGGTGTTATTCTTATCTTTAATGGAATTATAGATGTATTCTATTCAAAAGATAAGGTATTAAAAATTAATGAATCTGAAAATACAAAAAAACATAATGACGCAATTGATGTAGAAGTAAAAGACGTTAATAACTAATCAGGATATAAAAAATCCTGATTTTTTATTTATAAAAGTAAAAAAATAAATATTTGGTAATATACGCAAAAAAACTATACATAATCAAAATTAAATGCATAATTTAATAAAAAATAAGATGTTTTTCGAATAAAAAACATTTTTATAATTTTTTAGTTGACAATGAATTATGTTTGAATATAATGTTAAATGGATAGTTTATGCATACGTTGGGCTTTGTAACCCCAACTGTACCAAAAAGAAGGGTACGGCAGCTATTAATATTGAAGAGAAAAAGGAAGATAACAATAATGAAAAGAATTGCTTTTTTTGTTGTAGTGCTCATGGCAATGATGAGCTATACAATTTTTGGACTTGGTAAAAATAGTCAAAATATTGATGTAGAATATTCTAA
>CAVAQB010000145.1:0-3577 GCA_963590725.1 Anaeroplasmataceae bacterium
ATTATCAATCAACCCACCGATTTATTTAAAGAAGCATATTTTTTCTATGAAGAGCGAATCTTGTAAATGTCAATAAAAAATGTTGTTTTATGGCCTTTAAAAATGTAGGTTATTAGTCTTTATTTTTAAAATAACATTTTGAGGAGGGTATTTATAATTTGCTATATTTTTAAAAATATAGTAAAATGTATCAGATTTGTATAAATTAATTTAAATTATACTATTTATTAAAAATTATTTATATCCAAAGGAGTATTTTATGGACATAAAAAAGGCAAAAAAGTTTTTGTGTGTTTTAGCATCCATTTATTGGTTAACAGTTATAATAATATTTGCTGTTTCAAGAAATAAATTTAATGCTTGTATACCACACACTTATATAAATATATATTGGCTAAGTGTATTTGGCATTTTTTTGCTTGCTTTTCTATATACACTTTGGGGCGTTAAAAGAGGATTAAAAGGTAAAAATAATTTTGTTGTTTCTTTTTTAACACTTTATATAAAATATAGTTTCTTGTTAAAACAACTAGTAAATAGAGATTTTAAAGTTAAATATAAAAGATCAGTTTTAGGTGTTTTTTGGAGCTTTTTAAACCCGCTTTTAATTATGGCAGTTCAATATGTAGTCTTCTCAACACTATTTAAAAATAATACAGAAAATTATGCTGTTTATTTACTTGTTGGTACAGTATTTTTTAATTTCTTTAATGAAGCTTGTGGACTTGGACTTTCATCAATTACAGGGAATGCATTTCTTATTAAGAAAGTTTATATGCCAAAATATATATACCCTTTATCAAGGTTAATTTCTTCACTTATAAATTTAGTATTATCATTAATACCACTCCTTATTGTAATGCTTATAACAAAAACACCTTGGACATGGAATTTATTATTATTATTTTTCGATATATTTTGCCTTTTAATATTTACATTTGGTGTTGTATTAATACTTTCAACATTAATGACATTCTTCCAAGATACACAGTTTCTTTGGACTGTTGTTAGTATGGTTTGGATGTATTTAACGCCAATATTCTATACAGAAGATATAATTCCTGCTAAATTCCAAAAATTGTATCATATTAATCCAATGTATCAATATATAAAATTCGCAAGAACTTGTATAATTAATGGACAAACACCAAATGCGATGGAGTATGTATATTGTCTTGCATCGGCTGTTGTTGTATTATTTGTTGGCTTATTTGTTTTTAAAAAGAATCAAGATAAATTTGTTTTATACTTGTAGGAGGCGCTATGGAACACATTATTGAAGTTAATGACGTATCAATGGCATTTACTCTTGCCAATGATAAAATTACATCTCTTAAAGAATTTATTGTTAAATTAATTAAAAGACAATTAAAATTTAAAAAATTTGAATCATTAAAACACGTTTCTTTTTATGTTGAAAAGGGTGAGGTTGTAGGCTTAATTGGACATAATGGTGCTGGTAAGTCTACAATGTTAAAAATCATATCAGGTATTTTAAAACCAACTGAAGGTAGTGTTAAAGTAGGTGGCAATATAGTTCCAATGCTTGAACTTGGTAGTGGTTTTGATATGGATATGTCTGGAAGAGAAAATATATATTTGAATGGTTCAATACTTGGATATTCAAAGAAATTCATAGATGAAAAATATAATGATATTGTAAGTTTTGCTGAACTTGAAGAATTTATTGATGTCCCAATTAGAAATTATTCTTCGGGAATGGTTGCTCGTCTTGCATTTTCAATTGCCTCTGCTGTTAATCCTGAGATTTTAATAGTTGATGAAATATTGTCTGTTGGTGATATGAACTTCCAACAAAAAAGTTTTGCTCGTATGCAAGAAATGATGAGTGGTGGGACAACGGTGCTTTTAGTAAACCACGATATTGAAGCAATAAAAAGAATGTGCAATAGAGTCGTTTGGATTGAAAAAGGTGAACTTGTAAAAGTTGGAGATGCTCAAAGTGTTTGTGATGAATATGTTAGGGTATCAGAGAATAAGGAATGAATTTAAACTGTAATTAAGTTTAGGTGTTTAAAATGTTGAAAGTAGATATAGTATGTCCGATTTATAAAAATGTTGAATAAATAAAAACATTTATTGAAACATTAAAGAATCAAGAAAATGTTTTGATAGAAAATATTATATTTGCTCATACATTATCAGATACTAAAATAGATAACGAAATTAGAAATATAATAAATATAGAAAAAAGCTAAATCTTTTGAACTTGAAAGAGAGGAATTTTCTCATAGCTTGACAAGACAAAAAGCAGTAATGGAATATTCTACATCAAATATTGTTATATTTTGTTCTCAAGATATTATATTTAAAGATAACAATTCAATATATAATTTAGCTAAAAACATAAATGATGATATTGTTTATGCTTATGGTAAACAAGTATGTAAATATAATTCTATTGAAAAATATATTAGAGAAAAGAATTATGGAAATACTGATATTATTGTAAGAAAAGATGATATAAAAGATATGCAAATTATGGCATTCTTCGCAAGCGATGTTTTTTCGGCAATTAATAGAGATATATTCATTAAATTAAATGGCTATCAAGACTATGATGTAATGATGAATGAAGATCAACTATACGCCAAAATTATTTTAGATAATGGATACGCCAAAATGTATGTAAAAGACGCAGTTGTATTTCATTCACATAAATATACTTTAAAACAATTATATAAAAGGTATTATGAGGCAGGTAAGTTCTATAAAAATATTAAAGTATTTAATGAATATAAAACTAATAAATCTGGAATGAAACTTGCATTTTATGTATTAAAATGTGCATTAAAACATTTTAATATTAAAGTATTATTAAGATGGCCTTTTGATATGACAGCACGCTATTTAGGCATGAGGAAAGGGAAAAAAAGCTAATGAAATGTTTAGTTTTATTATCTACATATAACGGAGATAAGTACTTAAAAGAACAACTAAATAGCATATTGAATCAAAAAGGCGTTGATGTATATATTAGAATATCTGATGATTTATCAAGTGATAATACTAAAGCTATATTAGAAGAATATAGTAAAAAATATAGTAATGTTACATATTATATAAATGATACTAATAAAGGATTTACTTATAACTTTATAGATAATCTATTCATAAAAGATATAGAATATGATTATTATGCATTTTCTGATCAAGATGATTTTTGGGAAGAAGATAAACTTTTAGTTGCGATTGAAAAGTTAAAAGAAATAGAAAATGATAAGGGCAGTCTTTACTGTTCTAATTTAAAACTAGTAGATGAAAATTTAAATTATCTTTCAATGCAAGAAAAAAAAGATATAAGCAAGCATTACTATTCTGCCTTAGCATCTAATATCGCAACAGGTTGTACAATGGTGTTTGATAAGAATTTATACAATACTATTACAAAAATTTATCCGAAGAATATATATCTTCATGATTATTACATATTCTTAATCGCAAGATTTGTAGGTACTGTATATTATGATACAAATTCTTATATATTATATAGACAGCATCAAACAAATATGATTGGAAGTAATAAAAAATTGCTTTCTAAGAATAGATTTAAATA
>CAVAQB010000146.1:0-3507 GCA_963590725.1 Anaeroplasmataceae bacterium
GGCATATATTTATCTTGAAAATTGTAATGTTCCTCAAAGATTATCATTTAGAAATAATCCTATTTCTGAAAGCATTATATCGCATATTTCTGACATTTATATTAATATGCATGTAATAGATATTGAAAACGATACATACATTGCATATAAAGATAATGAATATATAAGAAAGTTTTATATATCTCATAAAGCAAGTGAAGACTTTATTCATATTATGTCTAACTTATTTGCTGAAGAGTATGTTTCAGATGTATTGGAATTTACAAACATTAACAGCATGGAATCTAGAATGATTAATCATCCTTATATTATGTGGGAAGCAGTTGAAAAGAATTTTGGTTGGGTAAGACTTATATTCTTACCAATTGAATACAATTATAATAATAGATTAACTAAAGTATTATTCTTAATACAACATATTGATAAAGAAAAAAGAGAAATAGAAAAATTAACATTTGTTTCTTCTCGTGATTCTCTTACTAATTTATATAATAGATATTGTTACGAAGAAGATATTAAACATATCACGTTCAATAAAGATTTAACTGCTTATACTGTAGATATAAATGGGCTTAAACATGTTAATGATAATTTAGGTCATCATGATGGGGACATTTTAATTAAGAGGGCAGCAAATTGCTTATTCAAAGTTTTACATAGCTATGGATCAATATATAGAACCGGCGGGGATGAGTTTATAGCTATTGTAATTTCAAAAGTAAGTAATGAAGAAATTATAAAAGATATTAAAAAAGAAATACAAAAAGATAATAAAAATTATAATGTCAAATTGTCTTTAGCAATAGGTTATGCAGAATATAAAAATTATAAAAAATTGTCACCTGTTGATCTTGTAAAGCTTAGCGATGCGCTTATGTATGAGGATAAAGATAGATATTATAAAGAAAAAAATTTAGAAAAGCGTGCATAAAAATGTTTTAAAGGAATCACTATAGGTGATTTCTTTATTAAGCAATTAAAACACAAATTTTATATTTGATTTTTTGCGCTTTTATTGTATAATATATTGTATTAAAAAACGGAGGACTATAATCATGGCTGAAAAGAAGATTATTGAAATAACTGAAGAAGGATATGCTGAAGTTGAAAAGGAATATCAAAATTTAAAGGATGTATTAATTCCTGCAAATATTCAAGCATTACAAGATGCACGTTCTCAAGGAGACTTATCAGAGAATGCTGACTATGATGCTGCACGTGATGAGCAAGCTCGTTTAGATGCAAGATTAAAAGAATTAGAGTACATTAAGAAGAACCATAAGATTATTGAAGTTGATAAATCTAAGAAGGTATCAATAGGTAAGAATGTAAACATTACTTATATTGATTTAAATAAAACTTATGATTTCGCAATAGTTGGAACTATTGAGGCAGACCCTATTAATGGTAAGATTTCATCTGAGTCTCCACTTGGTAAAGCTTTAATTGGAGCTAAGAAGGGTGACATAGTAACAGTTGTATCTGAATCAGGTAAGGAATCTAGAGTTCAAATTAATTCAGTTACTACTAAGTAAAGATAAATATGCTGATTAGATTCAGCATATTTTTTTTAAGCCTTTTTATTTAAGATGTTTTATTATATAATAACATCAGGTGATTTTTAAAATGTTAGAGTATTTATTTAATCCAAAAAAATTTATACCAAATGAATATGAAACGACAATATATGATATAGATTTTAAAAGATTATATGATGAAGGTAAAAGACTTATCATTTCAGATCTTGATAATACGCTAATATCTTATAAGTGTGAACTTCCAACAGAGGATTTAATTAATTGGAAGAAGAAATTAAATGAAATGGGATTTGAAATAGTTATATGTTCAAATAACCATAAAAAAAGAGTGAAAAAATTTTGTGAGGCATTTGGTGTACCTTTTGTATCTTCAGCTCATAAGCCATTTAAAGGAGGCTTAAGAAAAGCTTTAAAGATTGCGCGAAAGATATATGGACAAAATTATAAAAAGAGTGATGTAGTAGAAATTGGAGATCAACTTTTAACAGACCAATTTGCATCTACTAGGTATGGATTATATACAGTAATGGTGAGAAATGTAGATCCTAAAACTGAAATTTGGACTACAAGGTTTAATAGAAAACTTGAAAATAAAATTTTAAAACGTATAGAAAAAAAATATCCTGATATATATAAGGAAAAATTAGCAAGATATGTAGGTGAAAAAATTGCAAGGTAAAAAATGTATTGGATGCGGTGCCATCCTTCAAAATGAATATGTTGATAAACAAGGATTTACAAAAAAACTTGATAATGATTATTGCGTTCGTTGTTTTCGCATGATGCATTATAATGAAATGCCAAAAATACTTGCGAAAAATGAAGATTATGATAAGATTTTAGGAAATGCTTTAAAGAAGAATTCTTTGGTAGTACTAATTGTTGATATATTTGATTTTAGCGCAACATTTGTCCCTAAAATCTTAGATTATTTAAGAGATAAGGATGTAATACTTGTTGCTAATAAATATGACCTATTGCCAAAATCAACAAATGTAGGCAAGGTTGTTGAATGGATGCTTTCAATGGCACAAAAACAATTTTTTAAAGTGCTTGCAGTACACTGCGTATCATCTAAAAAAGGATATTACCTAGAGGATTTAATGAATACAATCGATATGTTTAGACAAGACCGTGATGTGTATTTTGTGGGATGCGCTAATGTAGGAAAGTCTTCTTTAATAAATGCATTGTTAAAAAAGTTTACAACAAAAACTGTGGATACAATATCTACATCTAAGGTACCAGGTACCACTCTTGATTTAATAAATATACCATTCTTCGATGATAATAAATCATTTATTGATACACCAGGATTAATTAATGAGGAAAATATTTTAAATAAGCTTATGCCACAATCATATGATAAGATTTTACCATCAAGTGAAATTAATCCAATTACATATCAAATACTTGAAGGTAACTGTGTATTTATATCTGGTTTAATGGTAGTAGATATTATTAAAGCAGAAGGCTTATCTGTTACATGCTATTTTTCAAGAAATATTTTAGTCCATAGAACAAAATCTGAAAGAATTAATGATTTCATGAATAAGCATTTAGGAGAAATGCTTAATCCACCATTAAAAGAAGAAATAGTTAATCTAAAATATGTAGATAAGATTTTTGATGTCACATTAAAGAAAAATGAACTATATATTTCAGGACTTGGATTTATAAGTTTTAATAAACCATGTAGGATTAAAGTTAAATATATTGATGGCGTATGTGTGGAGTTAAGAAATGGAATTATCGGAAGAAAGATTTAACGAAATAAAAGAGAGTGTAAAGATTCATTTGTTAGGACATGAAAAAAGATATATACATATTCTTGGAGTAGTGGAAATGGCGGAATATTTAGCAAATATTAATGGAGTAAATCCTATAAAAGCTAAGATTGCAGCTGTGCTTCATGATTATTCAAAATATGATACAAATATTGAAGTACTATCAAAAGAAGATCAAGAAG
>CAVAQB010000147.1:0-3400 GCA_963590725.1 Anaeroplasmataceae bacterium
TTACATAATTTTATTATATTCTATTCTTATTGTTTTGTCCATCTAAAACGTCCATCGAATTAATAAAAAATTTAAATAAGTTATGATTATTATTAAAACAACTTCATTTCAGATAAATAAAAATGAAAATTCTACATCTCTATCTTTATTTCTATCTTCTTAAGTTTTTGTGTATTTTTTTATAATTATTAATAATAACTTTTTTCATATAATCAAAATGATAATGCTAAATTAAATATGCTGAAAAACGCTCATTTCAAAATGTAGTTTTTAAGAAAAAAACATTAATCTATATTTATTAAAATAGAAACGCATATAAAGATATTATAATCGTTAACTCAATAATTAATAAATTAATTCATTATTGCAAAATTATAAAAAAAATACTTTAATTGTAAAATAAAATTAGAATTATAGTTATATTGATTTTTCCTTATTAATTAGAATGTACCTAATGTAATTATAATTTAAAAGTTTAATGAAAAAAGTTCATAGATATAGTATCATTAAATCGTTTAAAAAAAATAAAGAGGTATATCTATGAACCAAAAAAATATTAACATAACTAGAGAAAAAAATAAACATTTATCAAATCAAGAAATAGAAAATATTGTGAGAGAGTATGATGAATTTGTAACTACAGCAAAATCAGAACATAAAAAGAAAGATAAAAAAGACCGTAGAAAGTTTACATATTCTAAACGAAATATTGGCAAAACTGTATTTATGAAAACCTTAGCGGAAAAATATAACACATGTTTAGCTTCTATTTATAATGTAATTTCGTCTTCTATTGTAACTATTTTGGATCAAGGAAATTTTAAAAAAGTTCATTCTGCACAGGCTGTAATTAATAAAAGAGCTAAAAAGCGTTGTAATAAGCAGAAATTAATAAAAGTCATGCCTTTTATTAATCTAGTTATTAAGGAGATAAAAAATTCCAAATTTCATTCTATAGATGAAACAATACATGATTTAATTCTTAATAGAACAAGTGAGATTGAAGGTTTTGAAAGAGTTTGTACAAAAACCATATATAATTACATTCATCAACAACTAATAGATTTAAAGGCTATAGAATTGCCAAGGATGGTGCGTCGTAAGTCTTGTGTAAATTACAAGTCATATACACCTAAAAAACAACGTGGAGATTCAATTGATTTAAGACCTTTCAAATCAAGTGATAGAGAAAGCTTTGGTAATTGGGAAGATGATTTAGTTACAGGACCTAGAGATGGCGTAAATGGTGCTTTTCTAACACTTATAGAACGTAAAACAAGATTCTATTATATGATTCCGATAAAGAATAAAAAAGCTAAAACTGTATACATGGCAATAAATAAATTGAATAAATTTTATGGGAATCATTTTAAAGATATCTTTAAAACTATTACATTTGATAATGGAAATGAGTTTGCAAGATATAAGGATATGGAATTTAAACCTGGTTCAAATGAGCAAAGAACTAAAATTTATTTTGCACATCCATACGCTTCATATGAAAGAGGTTCTATTGAAGTATGTAATCAGCACATTAGATATTACATTCCAAAAGGAACTGATATTAACACTTTAGATAAATCATTTATTAGATTTATTCAATTAGGAATTAATGATAAAAAGAGAAAAATTCTTGGATATAAATCTTCAGAATCTATCTTCAAAAAAGAAATAAAAAATACACTAAATATCGAATTTAATAATCTATATTTTTAGCACTTTTTAATTTTTATTTCTGATTTCTATTTACAATTCAGTTTTTATTTATATATTATAGATTTTTCATCAATATAATCATTATTCATATTAAAATTTTATTTATCACAATTTTTCAGCATTATATAAGTCAAGAATCTCTTTTGCTACTTTAACATATTTAGATTCTTTCCGTGCTTCTGCATCTCCAACAATATAAATTCTATATTTTGCTCTTGTTACTGCAACATTCACAATATTACTATTTACCCATTTTATTGTACCTTTTGTATTATCTGAATTATCACAGCCAAGCAAGAAGATTACCTCTTCAGCTTCTCTTCCTTGAAATTTATGTACAGTTCCAATATTTTTTTTCATCAAATCATTAAGAAAAGATTCATATTTACTCAAAAAGTTTTTTTCATTTTTTTTAATATTTTTTATATACTTATTAATATATTCTTTAAAACCAGTTTCTACAGATTTAAATGGAGTTATAATAAAAATATCTGGATTTGAATTTTTAGAAAAAGCGTTTTCAAGCATTTTAATAACTACATCTCCTTGTTCTTTAATAAAATGATTTTTAAAACCTTCTTCCTTACCATTTATATTGATCCATTGTGATTTTTTATAAATAAATGTTTCTTCTTTTTTAGTATTTGGTTGAACAGTTTGCTTTTTCATTATATTATCATAAGAAATACAATTGGAAATTTCAAACATTGGTGAAATACATCTTCTATGAACTAAAAGTGGACATCCTACCCATTCTTTATTTTTATCGTCAATATTTATAATATATGTTCCATAAGGATTTATGTTATCTGCAAAACGTTGAACAGAATTTGTTTTATCATTATAAGGTTTATACAGTTCTGCCATATCAGCATATGATTGTTTTAATAAATCTAGATTATCTGTAACAACAGGTTCCACCTGTTTAGGATCTCCTACGATAATAGTCTTTTTTTGCACGACATAGTGAGCCTATAATCACGTGAGGGGCAGCTTGTCCCGCTTCGTCTACTAATAAAGTTCCGATAACATTAGCCTTTTTGACATCTTTAAAAAGTCTTTGAACAGATGCAAATGTTGAAGAAATAACAGGAATTAGCAAAAATAGAGTTTCGTACGCAGCTTCAGTACAATTATATAAATCATCACCATTAAATTTAATTCGTTTTTTATCATCATAACTTCCATTCCAAAGGCAATATAAGTGTTTAAAATTATCTCGGCATTTTTTTGATCCAAGAATAAATTCCTTAGTCATTTTCAAAGCATATAAAAATAATTTTTCACGTTCTCGATTATAATGTTCTGAAATCCACGGATTCTTAAGTTGCGCTTGAGTTGATACTTCAACATCAGATGATAAAATATCATTAATAAATTTCTCATCAAGAATAAAAACTTTTTCATAACTATCCTGTTTTGAGTTTTTTTCTTTTATTTTATGAAGTTCAATTTTTAGTTCATATATATTTTTTTCAGTTAATGCAACATCAAGTTCCAATTTTTTTTCAGATATATTTTTATTTATTTTTTTATATTTTGAAGTTTTGAAAAGTCTATCCCATATAGATAAACGTTTAGGCATTTTTTTAATTTCTTTTTGTAAATTTTCTATTTGTTCTCGTTTATTTTTAATTTTTATTTCTAAATTTTTATAATCATCATTTATAGAATTATCGTATTC
>CAVAQB010000148.1:0-3364 GCA_963590725.1 Anaeroplasmataceae bacterium
AAATAAATGCTATAATTTTAAAAAAATAAGAAAAGGTGGAAACTTTTATATGAGTATTCATGACTATTGGGAAAATTTGTTTAATACGTATAAAAAAGAAAACTATACAAATATTAAACAATGTATTAATAATAATAAAAGTAATAATATGATGTGTGAAACTGGTATAGATCAGAATCATAATAAATCCTATTTGTATATATATAAAAATAATGGAAAACCAAAAATTCAATTAAATATTGCTAATCAAAAACCCGGAATTGATATCTATTTTGCAAAAGATATGCTTAAAGATTATGATACAGAAGAAACAAGAATAAAATTTTTAAATAAATTGGAAAATTGCGAAACTACAAAAGGTAAATTTGGGAAATATGACGACAACAAAAATGGAAAAAAATCTTTTAGATTAAAATATACATGTGATTTACAAATTACTGATAGTAATTATAGTGAAGGTATTAAATGGCAATTAAAGGAACTTAATGAAATGTTACCTTTATTATTGGGTGAAAATGGTATTTTCAATAAAGATGAATTATATGTTCAAGAATCAAATACTGAAATAGAAAATACGGGAAATGGAGAAGAAAGATTTATGACAATAAAAGAAAAAATTAACAAATCATTAAAAAATCATAAGCAAATAGTTTTAACAGGCGCGCCAGGAACAAGTAAGACATTTTCTGTTCGTGAATATGTTGAAGAACAAATTTCTGGTAATGAAAAACGTTTTAAATTTGTTCAATTTCATTCTTCTTATGATTATACTGATTTTGTAGAAGGTTTAAGACCTATTCCATCACCAGATTCCAATCAAAATATGTTCGTTAGACTTGACGGTATTTTTAAGAAATTTTGTAGAAACGCTTTTGAAGATTATTTGAGATTTATCTTCAGAGATTTTAACTCAAAAAGTGACAATGAAAAATACACACTTATTGAGGAGTTATACAACTATAAGAAAAAATTATTAAAAGATAATAAAGAAAAACCTTCTAGGAAATTAGAAGAGAACTTAAACAAAAATGTTGATTTAGATGGTTTTAAAGATAAATATTATTTTGTAATAGATGAAATTAATCGTGCTGATCTTTCGAAAGTCTTTGGTGAATTAATGTTTGGACTCGATGAAGCTTATAGAGGAATTGAAAATCGCTTTGAAACTCAATATTCTAATTTAGACACATATCATAAGGAAGGTAATGATTTTAAAAATATGTCGTTTGATTGTTTTAAAAACGGATTTTTCATTCCTGAAAATGTTATTATTATCGGCACAATGAATGATATAGATCGTTCTGTTGAAAGCTTTGATTTTGCTTTAAGAAGAAGATTCCAATGGATTGAAATTAAGGCTAACGATGCAATAGATGAAAAACTTGAAAGTATGCTTCAGGAAAATGAAAAAAATGATATTTTAAAATTAAAACAACTTGCAAAGGATATTAATTATATTATTTCAGATAATAAATACAAAATGGGATTAAATGATGCTTATCATCTAGGACCTTCTTATTTTAAAGATTATAATGGTTCTAATATTCAAGATATTTATGAATCAAAGATTTTGCCAATATTAAAAGAATATACAAGAGGACACAATAATGAATTATTTTTTAATGATATTGAAAATTTAATTAATAATTTTGATAACAATTATAACAATAATAACGACATTGATACTAACATGACTAAATAAATAATAAATGAGGAGATGGTCACGTGAAGATTTTAATTAAATATTATGGTAAAGATTACACAAAAATTGACAATCAAATAAAAGAATGTGACTTTATTCCACATATTGATGAACTACCTCTTGAAATAAAAAACGAATTAGAAAAAGATGATGTTCGAAAAGATATTTTAAAAAAATTTCTAGATAAAGTTAGTCAAGAAAAGTCTTTTGGAAATAGAAGCATTGATTCTTTAAGCCCAGACGATTATGAAGTCTTATTTTCAAACAAAATATATAATTCGGTTAATGATATGTTTCAAGGTAAAGTTGGTATTGTTCGAGACAATATTAATTATATTTTTGATAATATAACCGATGAAGAAAATAGAAATTGTATAATTGAAGTTCAATTACAAATTAATACACGATTTGATGATGACCCAAAGCATCCTTTTTTCTTAACTGCATTAATGTTAAATGATGATCTTAATCTTGTTGATGCTAATATTCCTAGTGATGACTATGATAATATTTTTGATTTTATGTTTGTTATGTTATTTAAGAAATATTTATTAGAGGCTAATTTAAAAGGAATATTTAAAACTTATGTTCATTTTGAAGCTAACGATGATAGACTAAAAGGACCGATTGATATTTCAAGACATATAAAATTAAATATTGGCCAAGATAATGGAAAAATAGCGTATTCATATAGAGAAAATACTACTAACAATTATCTTAATAAATTAATTATCTACACATACAAATATTTATTAAAAAATCATCATGATATGATGGTACAATGCTTTAACGAGAATTGTACTGATATTATTAACGACATTGTCGGTAGTATTGATATGTATGAATATTCTGCAAACGTTCTTATTTCCAAAAATAAAAATCCTATTACTCATCCTTTATTTTTTGAATACGAAATGTTAAGAAAAGTATGTTTACGAATTATTAGAAATGAAGGAAATAATTTATTTGATATTGAAAGTGGGAATAATGTTCAAGGATTCTTAGCAGATATCCCTAATCTTTGGGAGCTATTTTTAAAGAATTATTTTGATTCTTATAATTTAAATCCTTGTTATCAAGATGTAAATCATATTATTAGTATCAACGATGGAGATGAAAAAGAATTTAAAATAGAAGCAAGACCTGACTTTGTTTTTTATAATAATGATGGCACAGCTAATATTATTCTTGATGCAAAATTTGTTGAGGGATTTGAAAATTTATATTATAAATATAAATTATCTAATAGCAGAATGAATGATTATAATAAGTGTATACGTGATATGAATATGCTTAATATTCATAAAAGTGGAGTACTTTTTCCAGTAAAACATGATGTAGGTGTTGATGTTTGCGAACGTAATTTCATTGAACATTCTATTAGTAAGAAAAACACAGAAGATAGGTTCTACACATTTGGATTTAAAGTACCTATGTATTCAGAAAATATATCTTATATTGAATATAAAAAACTTCTTGATGATAGTATGAAAAAAACATTAGATGAAATAATAAAGATTATTAAAGATGATCAATAATGCATTAGTTGATAAAGCTAAGCTCAAATGTATTTTTTGATTATATTAAAATGCTTAATCTTCTTCATCGTATATAGTTTTATTTGTAATTTTTATAATTTGATAATGATGCATTGATCTATTT
>CAVAQB010000149.1:0-3347 GCA_963590725.1 Anaeroplasmataceae bacterium
TAGTCTTTGTAAAGACGATTACTCAGATGGGGTAATCAGATATACTGTAGATAATGAAATACTTTTCTATGGAATACAAGAATGTAAATTAAATAAAAGTTCTGATTCTTATTATTCTAGAATTGTTCAAGCACTAGCTTATGTATGTACTTGGACTAAAGTATTTCCAAGTACTTTATCTAAATTTAAAGTACTTATATTACCTACAGAAAAGAAAATAGATATAATCTATATCGAAGAACTTCTAAAATCCGCATTTTGGCCAGAATTTTGTTTTTATTATTCTGAGCATATTAGAGGAGATAAACATTCTGCAAGTAATTTTTATAAATGCAGCATGGATGTAAGAACTTTGCTAATAGATTATATAGATAGAATTCCTACTTCTCATTATGAAATAGGAGGAGAATTAGATTTAAAAATTGTAACAGAAGAAATTCTTGAAAATTGCTTATGAATGCAATAGAACTTAAGCTAGACGATATTTATCGTGGTAAAGCTACTATGATAAAAGACAATAAATACTTTTCAACTCAGCAGTATGTAGAGCCTTTTATTGATAGAGTAGATAAAATGTGTCAAGGTAACTTTATTATAAAAGCTCAACCTGCTAATCAAATATCACTAACTCCTCAAGGCGATGTTAATATGGAAGATATCGTCTTTAATCGTGTATGGGTTCAAGGAGTACTTCCTGGAGAATACGCCTATGAAAATCATCAACAATCTATAAACATGCTATATGCACTTGACACAAGAAAACCTTTGGTAAAATTGTTTAAAAATACTTTAAATATGGCCTGCCTCAACCTCTGTGTATTTTCTCCAGAGTACATAAGTGTACAAGAACTTGCTCCTGAAGCTGCAGCAGACTATGGATTTATTGATTACGTAATGCAACTAGTAGATGATACTAAAATTCGACTAGAAGCACTAGCAGCAATGTCTTTTGACCCAGAAGACTTAAAACTTAAATTGGGATCTTGGATTGATAAATGTATTAAAACTAAATATACTACTAATTTTGGAACTATAAAATTGTCAGAAACTTTGCCAATTGAAGTTTATAAAAATATAGTTCTTGATACTAAATCTCCTTATTTTGCTAAAAATGGAATTACAGACGGTTTTAATGTCTATAATGCCTTTACTGATATTATTACAAATGATAAAGGTAAGGATATCGTTAATAAATATGAGAAGGTTTTGTTAGTTAGTAATCTATTAAATTCTGAGGATTAATGAATATAGAAAAAGATTTTAAATTGTTTGCTAAAGATCATAGTCTTTCATCTATGACTGTAGATAAAGTTATGAATTCTGGAATTCCTTATATTCTAGAAGAAAGAAATATGCATGTACAAGCTCTTGATATTTATTCCAGACTTTTATATGATCGAATAATTTATTTAGGAAATGAATTTACTCCAGAAACTTGTAATTTAATTACTACACAACTTCTTTATTTGAACAATGTAAACGAAGATCCTATTGATATTTATATTAATTCTCCTGGAGGTACTGTAATTGATGGATTAAGTGTAATTGACACTATTAATCTTATTAAAAGTCCTGTAAATACTATTTGTACAGGTTTGGCAGCATCAATGGGTGCTGTAGTTTTATCTTGTGGGCAAAAAGGTAATAGAGCTGTTTTACCTCATTCTAGAATAATGATTCATCAGGTAAGTAGTGGTATGTATGGAACATATTCTGATCTAGAAATTGAGCTTAAACAAACTGAACGTTGCAAACAGGATATTTATAAGATATTGTCTGAAAATCTAAATAAACCTTACGAAGAAATAGAAGCTCTTTGTGATAGAAATAACTGGTTTATAGGACAAGAAGCAGTAGATCTTGGTATAGCTGATAAAGTGTTGGTGAAAAATGCTTAAGATAGGAAAAATATTAATTGATTATGATAGTATCGCCACTATTGTTCAAGACTTTAATAAAAATGAACAAGGTGTTGAAGTAATTCAAATTGTTTATAAAAATGGAGTGGTTAAAAATTTCCGATCAAATGAGATAGGGATGAACTATGAAATGTTTATAAAAACTTTAGAAGATATAAAGCAAAAAGAAGAAGATAAGCATCTTTTAAAATTATCAGTATTGTTTAACCAAAATAAATAAAAAATTATGTTTGTACCTGTTTGGATTTTTGTAACTTTCTTTGTATTGTATTTTATTCGTATTGCTATTGCATGTATTTTTAGACAGAAGATGATAAATAAATTTAAGGATGTAAAATTCCCTAATATTATTAAATCATTTGATGCTTCTTTTGATATTAATGGCAAACAAATTCATGCTTATATTGACAAAGAAGGTAAATTTACTGTAGACATTCCAATTAAGCCAGAAAATGAGTAAAATTTTGGTAGTTCCAGATATTCATGGAAGAAGTTTTTGGAAAGAACCTTGCCAACAATGGCAAGGTCCTATAATTTTTTTGGGGGATTATCATGACCCTTATCCATTTCAAGTTTCTAGAGACAACTCTTTAGCTAATTTAAAAGAATTAGCTGATTTTGTAGAAGCTAATCAAAACCGTTGTGTTTGTTTAATTGGGAATCATGATGCAAATCCATATCTGGGAATAAAATGTCCTCAAGGTGGCCGTACAGACCATCGTAATTTAAATCGAATAGGGGAATTAATAAGAAAGTTAAATCCTCAATTTTGTTATTATTTGGATAATATAATATTTAGTCATTCAGGAGCTTTGCTTGATTGGGTGAATTATTGGGAATTAAATCCCACTAAATTAGATGAATTATCTAAAGATTCTCCTGCTTTAGAGGATGTGTCCCCCAATCGTTGGGGATATAGTCAATCAGGTGTAGGAAGTATTTTATTTGGGGATGTTGTTGAATATGCTGACCATAAGCATATTCCTGAATATTATCAAGTATTTGGACACACTCAATTAGAAAAAGATCCTATAATACAGGAGGATTATGCTTGTTTAGATTGTAGACAGTGTTTTATAATGGACACGGAAACTAAAGAAATTGTTCCCTACAATGAGTAAAATTATTAATTTTAATACAGAAGCTAGAAATAAACTTAAAACAGGAGTTGATATTCTAGCTAATGCAGTAAAAGTAACTTTAGGACCAAAAGGTCGTAATGTTATTATTGAACAAGAATTTGGAGCACCTCATATTACTAAAGATGGGGTAAGTGTTGCTAGAGAAATTGATTTAGCAGACCCATTTGAAAATGCAGGAGCACAATTAATAAAGACTGTTGCCTCCAAAACATGTCAAGATGCAGGTGATGGGACTACTTCGAGTTGTATATTAACTCAGGCTATTGTTAATGAAGGGATTCGTAAT
>CAVAQB010000150.1:0-3252 GCA_963590725.1 Anaeroplasmataceae bacterium
CTATACTTCTTCCTATATACTTCTTTTCAGGTACAATATCTATATCAAAATTCCATTTATTTATACATTCACTTTCTTTATACCACCCCTTAAATGTATATCCTTCTCTTACAGGATCTTCTGGCTTATATTTAATAGTTTCATTATCATAATCATCTATCCAATATATAGAATCATCTCCATAATTATTATAATAAGTTACATCAGCATTAAATATGTATTTAATATAAGGATTAAACGATTTAGATGTCGGATGAGTTTCAAGAGAAATTTTCGAGGTATAAAAACTTCTTGTATTCCAGCCTAATTGTAGTTCCTCATCCTCTTCTACATCACCCAAGAAGAAAATATCTCCACCAATTTTATAATTAATTTTAAAATCAAACGGCAAATAAAGTTTTTTAAGATTAGGACTATTCAAATGTCCTTTAAACCTTTTCATAACTTTCTCATTAGGTAAATTATCATACATTCCATACACTCTATATCCATCTAGGTATTCTGGCATTATTAATACTTCTTTTGGAATCCCTTGTTCTGAAGTAGCCGTAATTGCCGCCATTTCTTCACCATCAATTTCAACCACTCTATATATATAATCGCCGCAGACAAAATTAAGCTGTTTTGTTCTACATGAAGTCAATAGCGCAATAGAGATTATAGGGATTAAACAAAATAATATTTTTTTCATTATTTTCATAACTAATTCTCCTTACCTTCATTTATTATTTTTATAGAATAATCTCTATTAGATGTGCGCCAATCATCACTAAACTTTCCAGATGCCCCAAATCTAATATATAAATCATTAGATTCTAGTTTTTTAATATCTATTGTATACAACAGGGTTCTTGTTTCATATTTTTTTCCTAAATCACTTATTTCCTTTACATCAATTAAATAATCATCTGATTTATTTAGGTTAGTATATAAAAAAACATATTGATTTCCTCTATCTATTTCCATCATTTTGATATCTATAGTTAATTCTATAGTTGTATAACCACGTCTTTTTAACTCTTCTATTGTTATACCGCAAATATTCTCTATGTTTATTGTATCATATTTTTGTTTAAATCTTCCACTATCTGTTATTTTATAAGTATCAACAATTGATTTTGCCCCTTTAATTGTAACTTTTCCATATAAATCTAAATTTTGAGCATAACACTCTGTTGTCTTTTCATACTTATAATTATATGTTTCATCCCACCATCCATTAAATATAGAATATGATTCATATGCCGAATATGAGTCTTTTAACTCAATTGGTGAATAATAGGTATAATATCCACCATTATATATCATATTCCCTTCGTGGTATGTTATTTTATATCTATATGCCTCCCATACTACATATAAATGAACACTATCTCCATCAAGGCTTCCATTCTTCCAAAAATAATCTACATTATAATCTCCATAATCATAATAATACCTTCCCGCTTTATCTTTAAAAGAGTATGAAGTATCGCAATATGGCTTTTCTGCGTATACAAACCCTATTGGATTATAATAATTAATCTCTTCTATATAATCACAACTATTGCCATTATACACACCACCTTCTAAGTGGTATACAATGTAATAAGGCTTATACGCCCATCTTACATAATAATCTTTAGCTTCATCCATAGTAATGTAATCTTTCGTATATTCCACTTCATATTTAAAATCTTCATAAAGTCCTACTATCATGTATGTTAATTGGTTTGAATCTTTATCTCTTAGTTCTACTGAATCAACTAAAAATGGTGTATCTTTATAAACCTTAATATAATCTTTGGCTTTTAAATCTCCTATATATAATTCTTCTTGATAGTTATGATTTAAGGTTAATATCTTATATATTTTATTATCTTCAATTCCACTAAAACCATAAACATCTGTTACTTTATCACTATAATAATCCATCATATTAAATGGCGCTCTAAATGTTATATCATTAATTCCATTTAATATTCCACATATATTAGAATAAGAATTTAATACCGCAATATCTAATTTTCCTACATTATAAAAAGCATTATTAGATACTGTTTTTATATTTGAGCCTATTATTATCTCTAGACAGCCAATTCCTTCAAATGCATATTTTGATATTGAACTATATTTTTCTAATTCATCGTATCCTATCTTAATCTTTGTATCATATATTCCCCTATCATTTATAGTTTGACCAGTATTATATCCTATCAAAGCACTTCCTATAGATATTATTCCAATTTCTTTGTTTTTATACCATAGTGTATCGTTTAAGGCATATTCTCCTACCACCTCAACCATATCTCCTATTATTTCACTCAATGATACGCAACCTTTAAAAGAATTACTACCAATATTTGTAACATTATTTAAGTTTATTGATTCTATACAAGAATCTATAAAAGCGTTATTGGATATTATATCAGTTTTATTTGATACATTATAATTTGTATCAGTTTTGCCACTAGGATATTTAAGTAATGTTTTATAATCCGATGAATAAAGTACCCCATCTATTGTTTTATAATTACTACAGCATTCATTTTTGATATTAATGTTTTTTAACCGATCACATTCACTAAATGAATTATCATATCTAAATATAAGAAGATCTGAAAATATGTTTACTTCTTCTAAATTTGCTGAATCAGCAAACGCCTTTGATTCTATCACTTTTATTGTATCAGGTATATTTATAATATTAGCATTTGAACCCGCAAACGCACCATATCCTATCTCTTTTACAATCTTATTGTCTATAATACTTGGTATATTAATTTCTGCCTTTGTGCCAATATACGAATCAATTCTTACTGTATTATCAGATAAAGTCGTTGTAATATATGGATACTTTATTTTTCCATTCATACCTAAGTTTGTAATAATTTTATTAATAAATGTTTGGTCTTTTGTCTCAAGGTTATGAACAATAGCTAACTCACTACAATCTGCTCTTTTAGATATATTACAATTATCATATTCAAAATGTTTAACAAATCTAGTAAATCCATTATAAGATTTACCAAGTGCTGAATTAAGATTTACTAGTCCATCATTTTCCCAAATAAGTTTATGTTTACCACCTACAGCTGTCTCATTCAAAAAACAATCAAGCAATGCATATACTAATTTTAATTTCTTAGGCACACTAATTTTAGAATTAAAAGATACCAAATAATTATTTTTCTTAACAAGTGTTTCATTTGAAATTAAATTTTCTAATATATCATTAGTGAAATTTAACTCACTAAACCAGTTCAATATTAC
>CAVAQB010000151.1:0-3216 GCA_963590725.1 Anaeroplasmataceae bacterium
ATATAGGAATGTAAATATTAGTAAAAATCTCTCAAGATACAAAGGGAGGGTACTTATAGTTTCATCTAGCGATGATAATATAATAAATTATAATGAAAATACATTATACTTACTTAAAAAATTTAAATGGATTAATTATATTATAGAAAACAATAAGTCGCATAATCCACAATATACTATATCTTCTGTTGAAAGACTTAATACTTTTTTATTAAATATAAATAAATTAAGCGGGGATGAATTAATAGAATATATGAAGAATACTAATTACCATTCTTTAGGTGAAATAGATAGTAGTGTAATTAATAAAATAATAGATTTTATAAAGGAATAAATACGAAAGTTAAGTAAATCCACAATATTTAATATATTGCTGATAAATGCAAAAAAACAACTATTTTATTTTAAACTCTTGACTTGGAGTCAACTCTAAGGTTTAAAATATAATCATCATATGATAATGGAGGTGCACAGATGACTATAAAAGAAGTTACAGAAATCACAGGACTATCAAGTGATACATTGCGCTTTTATGAAAAAGAAGGACTTATAGGACCTATAAATAAAACAAGTGGTGGGATTAGGAATTATAACGAACATGATTTAGCCCGTATTAGATTTATTAAATGTATGAGGTCAGCTGATTTATCTATTCCTGTTTTAAGAGAATATGTAAGACTATATGATCAAGGAAAAGATACAGAGAGTAAGAGAAGAGAAATATTGGTAAATGAACGAGCTAAACTAATAGAAAAAATAAATAATATGAATGAAGCTTTAGAAAGATTAAATAAAAAAATAGAATTATATGATTCTGGAAAGCTCGAATATTTATTAAAGAAGTAGGTGATTATGTGAAGGATTTAATTATATATTTTTCTCACGCAGGAGAAAATTATATGGAGGATGGTATTAAAAATATAGATAAAGGAAATACAGAGATAGTAGCGGAATATATTAAAGATTATACAAACTCAAATTTATTTAAAGTAGAAACTTTAAATGATTATCCTTATAGTTATAAAGAGTGTTGTGATCAAGCTAAAATAGAATTAGAGGGAAACATAAGACCTAAATTAAAAGAATATATTAATTCTTTGAAGGAATATAATACTATTTATGTAGGAGGCCCTATATGGTATGGTACTTATCCTATGCCAATATTTTCAATATTAGATAGTCTAGATTTAAATGGAGTTATAATAAAACCTTTCGCAACTCATGAAGGTTCAGGACTTGGTAATGTTTTAAATGACTTAAAAAGATTATATCCAACATCTATAATAAGTGATGGATTAGATATTAGAGGGGTTAGCGCAATAGCCTCCAGAAAAAAGATAGAAAAGTGGTGTGATAAATAATGAAACAAACAGCAGGAAGAGATAAATTAGGTGCTTTAGCTCCTAAATTTGCAGAATTAAATGATGATGTATTATTTGGAGAGGTATGGTCAAGAGAGGATAAATTAAATTTAAGAGATCGTTCTTTAATTACAATATCCTCATTAATGTCACAAGGACTATTTCCACAGCTTAAATCTCACATAAAGCTTGGTAAGGATCATGGTATTTCAAAGAGTGAGATAATAGAAGTTGTAACCCAGCTTGCATTCTACTGTGGATGGCCTAAGGCTTGGCAAACATTTTCTATTATTGAAGAAATATATGGAAGTGATGATAATAGCGAGGCTAAGTTTGAACTTGAAAATGTATTTGGAAAAGGAAATCCTAATACTGCCTATGCTAAATATTTTATAGGAGATTCATATCTTAAAGCGTTAGTAGATGAAAAGTGTCCTCTTCACTTATCAAATGTAACATTTAAGCCAGGATGTAGAAATAATTGGCATATTCACCATTCAACAAAAGATGGAGGACAAATTCTAATTTGTACTGCGGGTAGTGGATGGTATCAAGAATATGGTAAAGACCCTATATCTCTTATGCCTGGAGATGTTATTGTGATACCAGCCAATGTAAAACATTTCCATGGCGCTAAAAAAGATATGTGGTTTTCACATATTGCCTTAGAAGTACCAGGTGAGAATACATCTAATGAATGGTTAGAAGAAGTATCTTGTGAATATTATAATAAGTTAGGAGAATAAGTGTGATGAAAGATTATTATGTTTTAAACAATGGAATAAATATGCCATCAAGTGGTATAGGTGTATTTACATTAACGCCAACAGAAGCCTATAATTCAGTAAAATTCGCGCTTGAAAACGGATGTAGGCTTATTGATACTGCAGCTGCATATGTTAATGAAAGAGCGGTAGGAAGAGCTATAAAAGATAGTGGGGTTAATAGAAGTGATATATTTGTATCCACAAAGATTTGGTTATCAGAATATGATAATCCAAATGCGGTAGATGAGACGCTAGAACGTTTGGGTCTAGATTATATCGATTTACTTTTCCTACATCAGCCATATGATGAAAAAGCATATTATTTAAAGGGATATAGAATGCTTGAAAAAGCATATAAAGAGGGTAAAATTAAATCTATTGGATTATCTAATTGCGAAGGTGAATATTTAGATTTTATATTAACAAATTCAGAGATTAAACCTCAAGTAGTTCAAGTAGAAGCACATCCTTATTTTAATCAAGAAGAATTAGTAATAAATAAATTAATACCAAATAATATAAGGCTTATGTCTTGGTATCCTTTAGGACACGGTGATAGTATGTTATTAAATGAGGAAGTATTTAAGAATCTTTCTTTAAAGTATAATAAGAGTGTTGCGCAAATAATACTTCGTTGGCATATTGATAAAGGATTTATAGTAATACCTGGAAGTAAGAATTTATCGCATGTAAAAGATAATTTAGATATATTGGATTTTAAATTATCTAAAGAAGATTTAGAATCAATAGATAAAATTCATACTAATACTAGATATTATGAAAGATCGGTTGAAAAATTGAACCAATATAAAGCTTTTCAACCACAATACGAAAAAGAATAATAAAAATAAGGGATTTTAAAATCCCTTTTCTTTATTTTTATATTCTCTTTTGTTATAATAATAGCGTATTAAACGGAGGACTTTTATGGAAAACATAGAAAATAAATACACGTCTGTTTTTATGTTTCAAGATTCATCAAAACAAGATATTTTAAGCTTTAAAAAAACATATAAATATAAGATGCCATTTGATATTGGACTTGTAATAAGCATAATTATAATTGTTTTAGGAATAGTATTATTAAT
>CAVAQB010000152.1:0-3178 GCA_963590725.1 Anaeroplasmataceae bacterium
AATTTTAAAAACATGAAGTGTACAATTGAAAGTATTCGTAACATTGAGTTGAAGGACAAGCGTTTTGGTTCTCGTGTAGAGGCTTTTGCTCCTATGGATTCCGAATTTATCTTTGATTCTATTAAAGATTGGATTAAACATTATGAAGGAGTACATGCAGTAATTTATGAAGATGGTATTCATATTACTGCTTGGGCAGAAGCTAAATGCTCTGAAAACGATGATTATAATCCACTTACTGGAGCACATATAGCAGAATCTAAAGCAAAAGCTAAGATGTATCGCTTCCTTCGTAATTTCTCTGAGCATATGGCAAATGCCTATACTAATGTTTCTGATTATATGCAAGATGCATATCTTAAATATGATCATTGTGTAGAGCATGAAGAAAATCATACTCAATACCTTTCAAATGAGGCAGGAAAATAATATACTAATAGCTTCTAAAATATTAGAAGCCTGTAAAAATCCCATTAATAAAGACTTAAGATTTGGACAAATTTTAGTTAATATGGGAATTATTCAATATACTGATTATAAAGGAGTAATTACTCCTTTAGATCTTTATAATGATGAAAGTAACACTATTTATAATAGGATAAAAGCAAATTAAATTGCGTGCTTCGGTTTCCCGCTAATCCACAAAACGGGTGGCTATTTAACTGGGTTTCTCGACAAGATGAAACCAGGACTGGCTGTAGTCTAAAAAAGCAAACCTCCACCCAACCGAGCGTACTGGAAGCACGACGCCTACGGTTGGGTATTTTTATAGATAAGCATAATATTAATTAAATTTTTTAAACAAATGAAAAATCTTATTTGGATGTTTTTGGCTGTAACAGTATTTACTATGGTTTCTTGCGGTGATAAGACTGCCCCAATTTCAGTCTCTGATACTGATACAGTTGTAGTAGATTCAATTGTTGATAGTATCGCAGTTGACTCTCTTTAAACATGTGGGAAATCTATACTGATGGCGCTTTTTCTAGCAGCAGAGATGCTGGTGGATTAAGCGTTGTTTTTGTTAAAGAAGGTAAAGTAGTACAGACCTTTAATAAAATGTTCCCTCACGTTACTAACAATAAAATGGAGTTGGCAGCAGTCATTTATGCTTTAAAAACTGTATTGAAGAATAACATGAAAGAAGTAACTATTTATACTGATTCTCAATACGTAATAGGCTGTGCAACTAAAGGTTGGAAACGTAAGAAGAATGTTCGATTGTGGTATCGTTACGATTTGATTAAGGAAGAGTTAGATTCAAGGGAGATTAAAGTTAATTATGAATGGGTTCACGGGCATAATGGTAATAAATTTAATGAACTTGCCGATAAATTAGCTGTAGAAGCGTCCCAAGAACTCGATTTAAAAATTTAAAAACTATAAAAAATGAAGAAATTTATTCTTATGATGGTAGTGCTTTTCAGCACAGTATGTTCTATTAATGCTCAGTCTGCTTACGAGAAGGCTAAGTTCTTTGATAATTGGAGTGCAGGTGTAACTGCAGGTATCTCAAGCCCACTTGATTTTAATAGTGTAACTCCATTTAATACTAATTTCGGCCTTAAACTTCAGAAGGATTTTACTCCAGAAGTAGGTGTTCAGGTAGAAGGTCTTGCATTTGTAAATGATAATCATTTTACTACCTCTAATACTTGGGTAAAGGCTATTAATATTAATGCTAGTGGTGTTCTTAATTGGACTAACATTATTTGTGGTTATAAGGGTTCTCCTCGATTCTTTGAGGTTAGTACTGTAACTGGTCTTGGTTGGCTGCATGATTATGGTACTCATGATAATTCTTTGAGTGCTAAGTCAGGTTTTGATCTTGCTTTTAATTTTGGCAAGACTAAGGCTCATTCATTTGTACTTTCTCCTACAGTTTATTGGAATCTTGGTGCTATAGATAATCATATCCAATTTAACAAGAATCATGCACAGCTTGCTATTAATGCCAGTTATGTTTATCATTTCAAGAATTCTAATGGAACACACTCTTTCAAGAAGTATGATATTGGAGCATTGAATTCTGAAATTAATAACCTTCGTGCAGAACTTGCTAAGAAGCCTAAGGAAGTAGTTAAGGAAGTTGTAAAGACTGAAACTGTAACTAAGACTATTGATAATAATTATACAATCAACTTTGCTAAGGGTGCTAGTAACGTAGGTGATATATCTGCAATTGCTGAATCTCTGAAGTCTTCTGATTCTAAGATTACTATTGTAGGTGGTGTGTCTCCTGAAGGTTCTGAAGCTTATAACAAGGCTCTTGCTCTTAAACGTGCTCAGTCTGTAAAGGACGCATTGGTTAAGGCAGGCATTCCTGAGAATCGCATTTCTATTACTAACAACTATGATAGTCAGCGCCGTGCTACTATCATTATTGAGAAGTGATTTTTACTATAATTATTATAATAGGTATCCTTGTTTGTTTCATAATTCCTTTAGAAATAAACTTGGATATCACTCCTAATCAAATCGTTCTTTGGTACACTCCTTATGGAGGCAGACGTACTTTTAAAATTTTATATCAAAAATACGATGAGTAAAGCTCTTATTGTGATTGATATGCAAAATGATTTCCTTACTGGAAATCTTGCTAATCCAGATGCTTGTGAAATTATTCCCAATATAAGAATTGAAGAAAATAAAGAGGATTATGATTGTATCATCTTTACTAGAGATACTCATAATACTAATTATCTTCAAACTCCTGAAGGCAAAAATCTCCCTATTGAACATTGCATAGAAGGAACTTGGGGACATCAGATAGTAGATGAACTCTTGACTGTTAACAAGCATCTTGTAACTCTTAATAAGCCAACTTTTGGCAGTCTTGAACTTTACAAGGTTGTAGAAGATTGTGAAGAAGTTACTTTAGTAGGTACTTGTACTGATATCTGTGTAGTTAGTAACGCTTTAATTTTAAAAGCAGCTATGCCAGAATTGGTCGTTAATGTAAAAGCAGATTGTTGTGCTGGAACTACTCCAGAAAATCACAAAGCTGCTCTTCAAGTAATGCAAAGTTGCCAAATTAATATTATTTAAAGTGAATATAGGATTACTTTTAGGAACATTTGATCCTCCACATATAGGACATATTTATTTGGCAGTACAAGCTTTACAAACTAAACAAGTTGATGAAGTTTGGTTAGTTCCTGCTTATAATTCTCCTTGG
>CAVAQB010000153.1:0-3133 GCA_963590725.1 Anaeroplasmataceae bacterium
ATTTTAGATCAATATTATATTATAATAATATCGTTTTAGAGGTATATTACTATGGAAGTATTTAAAATAAGTTTAGTTAATGTATTAATAATATTATGTTTTATTTTACCAGGCTTTTTACTTGGGAAATTTCACCTTGCGGATGGTAAACATTTAAAAACACTATCTACATTGCTTGTTTATGTTTTAGGACCTGCAATGTTTATTGATTCTTTTTCTAAAATTGAATTTAGTTGGGATACAACAAGAAGAATTATAATATTCTTTTTGCTTACATTCGTTTTACAATTGATTTTTTTATCTATATTATTTTTGCTTTTTAGAAGAAAGTATGAAAATGCTAAATATAGAATATTTACAATTGGATCAGTAATGGGCAATGTTGGCTATTTTGGTCTTCCTGTAGTAAGTGCTATTTATAAAGATTTTTCTCTTGCTACAATATATTCTTGTATTTATGTTTTATCAATGAATATATTAGTATTTACATTTGGAGTTTTTTGCATAACACAAGATAAAAAATATATGTCAATAAAAAAAGCATTACTAAATCCAACAGTTTTTGGATTTATAATAGCTTTTATATTATATGCTTTAAATGTATCTAAATATCTAGACTCAAATTTGGTTACAATAAAAATATTTGACGCAGTAAATCTATTATCAAAAATGAGTGCGCCTATTTGTATGATAGTTTTAGGTATTAGACTTTCAACAGTAAACTTTCTAAGTCTTTGGACAAGACCTTTTGTCTATCTTACTGTTGTCTTTAAAGGACTAATTTTCCCTTTGTTTGCTTTTCTTGTAACTCGTTGGCTTCCATTCTTATATTTAGATGATATTGGTGTTATAACAATACTATCAGCAGCTCCTTGTGGGGCAATAGTATTATCTCTTGCAGAGATTCACCATAAAGAAGAAGAGCTATCAGCAAATACTGTTCTTGTAACAACCCTTCTTTCTTTTATTACAATCCCTATTATAACTTTATTGCTTAATATATAAATTTTTGTAGTAAATATTTTGATATTTGTAGTTATATTGTAATTAAATAAAATAAAAGGTATAATTATAATGCGTTTAAAAAAAGACTATAAATAAGGAGGGACAAATGAATATATTACTACAAATAGCTGGAATAGCTGTTATGATTGTAATTTTTATATTTTATTTTGTGGATAGAAAATCTGCAGTACGATCTAATCAATTATTCCTTTATCAAGCAATTTCAATATTCGCATCACTTGTATTAGATATAATATCTTTAGTTATGATAAACAAGCCCAATATATTTAATACAATTCTAACTAAGTTTGTATGTAAGCTATATCTTGTAAATGTAATGCTTGTAGTATGCTTAAGTCTTGTCTATGTACTTGGAGACATAGAAAGATTAAACAAGAAATTATTTAGAAGATTATGCGTGACAACATTTATTGTGTTTGTAATAGGCGTAGTTCTAGTGCTTTCAACACCGATAATTGTTCATTATGATGCAGATGGTTTAAATGATTATACAGAAGGTATTCCTGTAATTGTTACATTTGTAGAAGCATTTGCTTTGATGGCGTTTACTGTATTTATCGCTTTATTTTTTAGAAAGCATATTTATAAAAAAAGAGTTCAAGGTATTTTAATTTTTATTGGAATTTGGGTATTTGGAGCTTCTATACAAGGTTTAATTGATTATATATTTAAGGATTTAGGAATAACAGTTTTATGTGTTTCACTTGCGGAAACTATGGGTTCTCTTGTTATATATATCATGCTTGAAAATCCTTCACTTAATTTAGATAAGCTTACAGGGTCATTAAACAAAAGAGCCTTTATGGAATATGTTGATTTAAGTATAAAGAAAAAAAGAAAAGATGAATTCATTTTTGTATCCTGGGATACTGAAATGACAAAATCAATTTTTAATTATTATGATTTCTTAAAATCAATAACAAATATGTTTACTGAATTTGGCGCTAAAAAGATATTTAGAAATGATAATAATGATTTCGCAATTCTAAAGGATCCAAACCATAATATAACTATAGAAGAGATAGTAAATAATTTTAAAGATAAATTTTATGCAAAATACGATGATATAACTGAAATTCAATGTAAAATAATATATGTTAAAAATTTAGATGATTTTAATGATTCAACTGATTTTACAGATGTAGTAGATTATGTTATCACAAAAGCTTCAAATGGTGGTGTTGAAATAGTAGAACTTTCAAAAGAATTAATAGCTGAAGCTTATGATAAATTTAGTATAAGAAAGAAATGTGATAAGGCATTAGCTTTAAAAAAGATAAAAGTATTCTATCAACCAATATTTGATAATAAATCAAATAAATTTACAGCCGCAGAAGCGCTTGTAAGACTTGTTGACGAGGATGGCAAGCTAATATATCCACAAGATTTTATTGAGGATATGGAGAAAAATGGGAAAATAATAAATCTTGGAAAGCTTGTGCTTGAGGATGTATGTAAATTTATAAGTGAAAATGATCTAGAAGCATTAGGATTACATTATATAGAGGTTAATTTATCTATTGTGCAATGTATTCAAGATAATTTCGTTAATACATTCCTTGAAATAAAAGATAAATATAAGATTAATCCTAGAAATATTAATCTTGAAATAACAGAAACAGGAGCAAGCTCTAAGACAATACTATTAAAAAATATGAATATCTTAAAACAACATGGATTCTCTTTCTCACTTGATGATTTTGGAACAGGAAATGCCAACTTAAATTATATTGTTGAAATGCCAGTTGAAATTGTTAAATTTGATAAAACAATGGTTTCATCATATTTTAATAATAGTACAGCTCATTATGTAATTGATTCTGCAATAAGCATGATTAAGGGACTTGGGCATAAGATTGTTTTTGAAGGAATTGAAACAAAAGAACAAATTAAAATAACTAAAAAAATAGATGTTGATTATGTTCAAGGATATTATTATTCAAAGCCTATCCCAGAAGAAGAATTTATATCATTTATATATGATAATAATAAATAGAAAAGTAATAATAAAACTATTTTTAGCTTTTTGTTATTGCCTAGAATTAGGTGCTAATTTAGTAAATTAATTTATAATGGGTTGAGTTTATGCTTAGCCCATTATTTTATG
>CAVAQB010000154.1:0-3099 GCA_963590725.1 Anaeroplasmataceae bacterium
ATTATTCATGAACTTTTATGGTTTATTTCAGGTTCTACAAATATTAAATATTTAGTAGATAATAATGTACATATTTGGGATGATTGGGCATATAAGGCTTATAAAAATTCTTCTGAATTTAAAGGCGAGAATATGACTGAATTTGCAGAGCGTCTTAAAAGCTTAGATAAAAATGATCCATTTGTATTAAAGTATGGTGAACTTGGTCCGGTTTATGGAAGACAGTGGAGAAATTTTAATGAAAGTGGAGTCGATCAATTAGCTAATCTAATTGAACAAATTAAGACAAATCCAAATTCAAGAAGATTAATAATTTCTGCTTGGAATCCATGCGAGGTTGATCAAATGGCATTACCTCCTTGTCACTCATTTATGCAATTTTATGTTTTAGACGGAAAACTTTCGTGTCAACTATATCAAAGAAGTGCTGACATTTTCTTGGGTGTACCATTTAACATTGCCTCATATTCATTATTTACAATGATGATTGCGCAAGTGTGTGGGCTAGAAGTAGGAGAATTTATTCATACTATGGGAGATGCACACATTTATTCTAACCACGTTGAACAAATTAAACTTCAGTTATCAAGAGAACCAAGAAAATTACCAATTATGAAAATTAATCCAAATGTTAAATCAATCTTTGATTTTAAGATAGAAGACTTCAAATTAGAGGGTTATGATCCATATCCAGCTATTAAAGGAGAAGTTGCGGTATGATTAAACTTATTTGGGCTCAAGATAAAAATGGTTTAATTGGAAAAAATAACCAAATGGCTTGGCATTGTAAGGAGGATTTATTATATTATAAAGAACTTACAAAAGGTCAAACTGTTCTTCTTGGTTATAATAATTATATTTCTTTAATGGGATATTATAAGGATAAACCACTTCCTTATGGTAAGATTTATCTTCTTACTCATAAAGATTTAACAATTCCCAATATAGAAGTAATTCATGATTTAAAGAAACCTTTAGAAGAAATGGATTTATGGGTTATAGGTGGAGCACAAATTTATAAAGAAATGCTTCCTTATGCAAATTATCTATATGTATCTTTAATTAAAGGTGATTATACTGGAGATACTTATTTTCCAGATATAGATTATTCTAACTTCGTTTTAGAATCAAAAAAAGATACAGAGGTTGCTTCATATTTAGTTTATAAAAGGAAGTAGAAAGAATGCTATTAATATTTTATTTGATTGTGTGCTTTATTGCATCATCAGCACTTTATAGTGTATATTTACCAACTCCAAATAATTGGTGGTATTTATTATGGACTATTACAGGATTTGCGACAATGCTTGTAATGTTTATTTTGTTAACTCTATTAAATTTACTTATATTTAGATATACTAAACCAGAAAATAAATTTAAACATTGGGTATTATGGGAATACGTTGATTTTATACTATTATTTCTACATGTAAAAATTGAGGTTGAGGGTCTTGAAAACATTCCTAAAGATCCAATTGTTATTTATGGAAATCATAAATCAATGCTTGATCCTGTTATTTTATATTACATATATAAAAAGTCCATGCTATCTGCGGTAGGTAAATCTACATTAAATAAAGTTGGATTTTTACGTAGATTAATGCGTTATATGGGAGCGATATCTATTAATCGTGATAATGATAGAGAAGCTGCTAAAGAAATGATTAATGGAATTAAGCGCATTAAAGAAACAGGTATGGGATATATTATTTTCCCTGAAGGTGGAATAAAAACAAGAGAAACTGAAGAAATGGTTGATGTAAAGCCAGGAGCTTATAAATTATCTACTAAGGCAGGAGCGGCAATTTCTCCTGTAAGTATAATAGGTACATCTAAATTTATTCATATGAAAAAATTTAAATCTAATGAATGTAAGGTTATTATTCATAAACCTATTTTAAAAGAAGAATATCAAAATCTTACTACACAAGAGTTAGGAGATAAGGTTTTTGATATAGTAAATACAGGTGTTAGAGATGGAAAATAAATGTGGATATACTATTTCTAAAAAAATGAAAATTACAGCCATAATTTCATTTCTGTTGTCGTTTTTATTTATGGCTTTGTTTTTATTAAGTGTTTTAATAATTAAAAATAATATATTGATTTATATTAGTATGATCCTATTTCTTATAGGAATAATATTAGAAGTTGTAGTAATAATTAAAATTATTAGTATTTGGTATAAAAATTATACCGAAAAATACAAGGGGCTTTAAAATTAGAAGAGGTGAGAATGATGATTCTAATTTCATATGAATATGTGTTTCTTACAATTATAGGTGGATTATTCATTCTCTCTTTATTAATATTTTTATTAATTAAACCATCCAGTAACTTATATGTTAGGCATAAAATATTTAAAAAATTAAAAGCATTTTCACAAAACAATAAGATGTATAAACTTTATAAAATGCGAAAAATGTTATTTAAATATAAACTTGTTTTAAGAAATAGTATTTATTATATTTATCTGCTTAAGAATAATAAGAATTATGATATTCATTTTGAAAATGGCGAGTTTTACTTTATGGATAAAAAACTCAAAAAGAAAAAGAATATAAATCTTAATGAATTTAAAAATTATTCACTTGAACCTAATAAAAATAGACAAGTAAAAAAGCTTATAATAGTTTATCCAAATTGTGATTTTATCTATAATCATGTTGATGAGTTCAATTCAGTATATGTATATGCATTAGAAGAACTTGATTCGCTTCATATAATATCAGCAGTTGATTTTATGAATCTTGAGGAACTTAAGTAATGAAATATTTATTTTTTGATTGTGAATGTGCAAATTCCTTTGATAAGATATCAAAAATTTGTTCAATTGGATATTGTTTATCTGATATAAATTTTAATTTAATAAAAAAAGAAGACTTATTAATAAATCCAGAAGCTCCTTTTGATTATCATTTGTTTAATAATAAGTTTGGAATTAATCTTTCTTATACAAAAAAAGAATTTTATAAGGCACCTAATTTTAAACATTATTATGGATACTTAAAAAAAATATTTTTAGATGATGTTGTTGTGTTTGGTTTTTCTTTAGATAATGATATTAAGTTTATTCTAGATGATTTAAAAAGATATAAT
>CAVAQB010000155.1:0-3055 GCA_963590725.1 Anaeroplasmataceae bacterium
CATTCTTACACTTAAGAATAAAGATAAATAAGCATAATAAAAGAAGTATTACGTTGGTGATTAAATCACTTGTAATACTTCTTTTTTCCTTTTAATACGTCATCTTGGTATCCCAGTGTTAAACTTGTTTAAAGTCGAGTTGACGCCATAGTGCGCCATACTCTTATCCTGTTTCTATTTTTCAGGTGAACAAACCATCTTATAAGTAATAGTTTTGAATCCTTTAGGTTCATTCATTTTATATACTTTAAAATTCTTTTTATATGCCAAATCTATTATTTTTTGTTCATTTTCTTTTGATACATCAAATCCGAGATATATGCTTTTAATTTTAAACGTTTTTACTTTTGAGCCAGCATCGCTTACAAATCTCCATTCATCTTGATATTCCCAATCTGAATCTTTAGTGCAAGTTAATTCAGAAAAACAACCCATTTCTGTTTTGATTTGTCCGTTTGTTGCAAAACGAATAATAGTTTCTAACGCAAATTTTATCATGAATTTTACAATATCATTATCAAATTCTTTTGTATATATAACTGGGTATAAATTATACAAAGATTCTTTATTTACAGGTGTCTCATACTCAATACAATAGCCTTTGTATGTGTCAGCATATAATGACCACATAGGTTTATTATCTCTTTTAGTTGTCAACGAGCAAAGGCCTATTTTTTCTTTAGAATGCATTAAAGTTACAAACAAATTTTTCATAGCATCGTCATTAACAATCGTATCAACAGTATTTGAAAAATTACTCATTGAATTTAGAAAAATATGTTTTTCTTCATTTGTAAATGATGTATCTTGTTTCAATATTCTTTCTAAAATTTCTTTATCTATTTGGCCATTTACTGTGCTTTCATTAATCATAAAAATGATTTGTTCTTTCTTCGCTTTTTTAGGATCACAATGACTTAATATAATATCAGCAATAAATTCTATCATTTCATCTTTTAAATTTGATGAGTCTTTATCAAAAATATTTTCTATATCAACATTTGTTAAGCAATCGAATGGATCATCTAAACTATTAGCAGGTGCTATATAAATATAATCATTTTCAATCATGTCAATTGTGTAATTATCAAATTTTCTATATTTATAAAGTACTTTAGGAGTTTTTGATATATAGTCATCTAGTTTTTTTAATTCATCAATAAACGGCGTTGATTGACAAGCTAATTTTAAGCTTAAATATTCTTTTTTCTCTTCATTAGTCATATTATTCCTTAATTAATACTTGTCCATTCAGTAATAACGGTAATAAAAAATCACGTAATGATGATAGTTCTTGATTTTCTAATATCCTATTAATTAAAATTTCCCAAATGTTATTCATCTTTTCATTAAAGTAATTCAAGCAATTGTCAGATGGAATAATAATATATTTTGATTTTAAAGCATCTTTTTGCAAATGTTTCAAACCTGAACCCGCAAAAAACAATTGTTCAAATTGAGGCATCATTTTAAGTAAATAATAATAAAGTATATATGAATATTGATCAGCTGAAATGCACCATGTATCAGTAGAATATGCACATTTCCCCTTATATCCCTTTACGCTTGGATTTCCTCCGGTATTAAGAAAGCAATTAAAATTATCAACAAAATAATCATTGAAACGAAGAATATTTTCTCCACTTGTAAAAAAAGGATAATTACCATTATCTAAGGCCTCATTTACTTGAATTTGAGATTTTTCATGCTCCACAATTATATCGCCTATAGTTTTAACAAGCCAACCATCCGGAATTTCTCCTTTTAATTCTTCATTCCATACCATCTTGCCACCTGAAGATTTATATGGTTTACCTTCTTCATTAGGAAATTCAAATTGTAAAAACCAATAATCATATATAGTTTTAGCCATTGATTCTAATTCTTCATTTATTTTATTATTTATTTCTATCTTTTTATCTAATTTATAAAGGAATTCACCAATATTATCTTGCTTATTTTTTTCAGGCAAAAATATTTTGATATTTGAGAAAGTCTTAGCCGAAATGCCAGATACGGTACTACCTGATTGTTGACTATTAATAGCTTTTTGTCCTATGTTTGATTGCAAATAATATTTTAAATATTTAGAATTAATATCTTTTTTAACTTTTAATCCATAAAGTCGTTGCCCAACAATAATTTTTTCTTCCGAATCCCAATAAAAAACCTCTCCAGCAGGAGCTTCTGAAGTGAGTAAAATATCACCTTTTTCAAGAGGAATTTTCATCCATAAATTATATATATTTTCATCTATATATCGAATCTCATCTTTTTTTTGAATTCCAGAAGTTTTAACATTATTTGCTGAATATACAGGAACTCCTTTATTTTTCCACTCTGTTCCTCTTTTGTGAGGCGTAACCCCTCTATTATCAATAATATCAATCAAACAATCTTGAAGACTAATTTCTCTCATCATAATCGATAGCCTCCAAGTTTTGTTTGATTTTTTCTTCTAGGTCTTTACCATCAGCAAACAAACTATTTAGATTCTTTTTATAATTCAACATTTTTTCTTCAAATTGTTCCTTAGTAAGTTCTATATATTCAATCTTCACATCAAAATATTGACCTGCACTGAACGAATAATTTTTTTCTTGAATTTGATCATAAGTAACTGAGATAGAAAAACCTTCTTCTACATTATGATTAATAAAAGTATTAACAATTTTATCTAATTCATCTTTAGATAAAACAGTTTTTTGTGTTTTACCAACCTTAACTTTTGATCCTAAATTAGAAGCATCTACTAGTAATACTTCACCATCACTGTTTGATTTATCAATAAATAAAACAGATACGTTTGTTCCAGTATTTGCAAAGATATTAGATGGCATAGAAACAACACCACGTAGCCATTTTTTTTCAATAATCTTTTCTCTTATGGACTTTTCTATTCCTTGTTGAGCAGTGATAAATCCAGTAGGAACAACAATTGCAGCTTTGCCGTTATCTTTTAATGAATATAAGATATGTTGAATAAAGCATAAATAGATGCCCATAGATTCCTTTTTCTTATTAGGAATTGTTGGAATACCAGCAAAGAATCTGT
>CAVAQB010000156.1:0-2505 GCA_963590725.1 Anaeroplasmataceae bacterium
ATTTAAAGGAGGGATAAAATTGAATTATAATGAGGTAATATTATCAGGAATAATTAACAATATACTAGAAAATGAATTATATATAACAATAGGATTAACTTGTAATAAATATTCAAAAGAAGAAAAAAGTAATTTAGTATATGCGAGTTTAAGAATATACAGGGATCTTTATGTAAAACATAAAGGTCTTTTTTTATTGAATAATAAAATTTATATTAAAGGTTATCTTAATTCATATTCAGATAAAAATAAAAAGATTCACAACTATGTAACAATAACTAAAGTAGATAATTATGATTTTATAAACGATAATTCAATTATTAGTTATGATATTGATGGTGTAATGTTATGGAATGGTAAAAAATGTGAATCAACTAAAGCAACTGAAGAAGAAATAAAAGAAATGGAAAAAATGATTTTAGAAATTGTAGGTGATAAAGATGAATGAATGTTTAATATATACAGTACAAGAAGTAGCTAGTATATTACACTCTAGTCCTAACTATATTTATGCTTTAATAAGTAAAGGATATTTACCGGCAATCAAATTGGGTAGTTTAAAAGTATTAAAACCAACTTTAGAAAAGTTTTTGATATTAAATGAAGGTAATGATTTATCTGATTTAGATAATATTAGAAAAATTGTTTTAGAAACAAAGGATAATTATGGCAAAGATTAATGTAAGAAAAAGAGGTAAGTATTACGAATATAGGGTAGAAATTGCTAAAATAGATAATAAAAGAAAGTGGATTACTAAATCAGGTTTTAATACGAAAAGTGAAGCATATGAAGCAGGAACATTTGCGCTAAACGAATATTTATCAGCAGGAACACCATTTAAACCATGCAATATGTCTTATAGTGATTATTTAGATTATTGGATTAAGAATTATTGTGAAACAAATTTAAAATATAATACGATACAAGCATATAAGGTGTTGATAAGAAAATATATAAAACCTAAATTAGGACATTACAAATTATCAACAATAACAAGTGTATGTTTAAATAATTTTATAACAGATTTAGTAAATGAGTATAGTCTTTCAAAATCATATTTTAAAAATATCTTAAAAGTTGTTAAAGGATCATTTAGAGATGCCTGCAATTTATATGGATTTATTAAATATAATCCATCAATAACAATAAGATTGCCAAAAATAAATAATGACTATACTAATATAAAACATTTATATACACAAGAAGAAATTGACGCAATACTGGATAGATTTAAGGATAATCCAACATTTACTTGTGCCTTTTTAACATCATGTTATACAGGCATGAGAACAGGTGAAGTATTCGCACTAACATGGGAAGATATAGATTTAGAAAATGGAATAATAAATATAGAACATAGTGTATATGATAAGCTAAAAGATAATCTAGGAAGATGGTTTATGGGTACTACTAAAACAGAAAGTGCTAAAAGAAAGATTAATATTTGTTTAACTTTGAAAAAAGCTCTTATTAATTATAAAAATAGACAAGATAAATTAAAAAAATTATATGGTAATAATTATAAGTATTATCATCTAGAAGATGTTGTAAATGAGTATGGTAAAGTAATAGAAAAGAGAATTGTAATAAATAAACAACCTGAAAAAAATTTGAATTTAGTATTTACAAAAGAAGATGGAACGTATTCTGGTACAGATATAACTAAATATCCATATAAAATTATTAAAAATGAATTAGGGATTAAATGTAGATTTTATGATTTAAGAGGTAGTTATGCTACTAAAATTTTAAGTAATGGAATTGAGATAAGAGATATAGCCGATTTGCTAGGACATAGAAATATAGAAACAACTGAAAATTATTATATTAGTTCAACATTAGAATCAAAAATTAAAGCAATAAAATCAGTAGAGCAAGTTATAAATTCGGATACCATAAACGATATTATTAAATATGAAATAAATTATGAAAAAGAAAATTTATTGTCTTAGCCAGCTCTGAATTTGTCCTCCCAACAAATTCAATATGGGAAAATCCCAATCCCTATAAATTTTTAAATAATTAAATTTTACTCTTGATTTTTTACATTGTTTGAGTGATTAATAGATTAAATTAAATCCATTAAATAAGGTGTTTTAAATGACAATAGAGAGACTTTAATAAAACTTTTAGTCAATTATATGTAGTAAGAAAAAATGACCTTAAAATGGATAAAATAGAGAGGAAGGTATATATGTTATTAGAAAATAATACAAAAAATGTAATTGATTTAATTAAAATGTATGAAGGATTAACTGAAGAAAAGAAACTAATATTATTAATTCACTTATTTGAAAAATTGCAATTTAAAACAGATTATGAAATAAAAAAGATAATAGATGTATTAAAATATGTTTTAAGTAATGTAAATCAAAATTATGATAAAACCATTATTAATTTTTCGAAAGATAAAAATTTATTGTTTATATCAGCAAGATATTTAGAATTGAAAGAAGTTGAAAAGAAAAAATTTATAATAGAAGCAGTATTTGATATTTATGAAA
>CAVAQB010000156.1:2515-2958 GCA_963590725.1 Anaeroplasmataceae bacterium
TTGAAGATAATCATTTAAATGAATATGTTAATGAAAATTTATTTTTCTATGATTTTTATTATAATTTAATAGAAAAATGGGATTATAACTAAAAAGTAATCAAAATAAAAATCATAATTTTTTCAGTTAGTATATTTTTTTATATAGTATCTAACTTGTGATGGTTGAATGCCAAAATATCTTGCTGTTGGTTTTATTCCTTGCTCTTTTGCTAACTTAACGATATTTTCTGGTGTTTGTTCTAATTTTGATATCTTATTTTGTTCATCTATTATTTTGGTTAAGATAATTCTATAATTTTTCCAAAATTCATAATCTTTATTAAGATAATCATTTTGCCCTAATTTTGGTAATTCTAACATATGTTCCCTCTATTCTTTATAAAAAATTATAACATGAAAAAAGCAAATCTTTTACTTTGATTTGCACAATAACATGGAATC
>CAVAQB010000157.1:0-2931 GCA_963590725.1 Anaeroplasmataceae bacterium
TCTAGACTATAGTCACATCCTACCTCTAATGGCTTTTTATTTTGGGTAGATAATGCTTATCTATCTACTATATAGTGTAGAGGATATGGTTAGTTAATTGGTGGGAATATGTGAATTTCACAAATGTATTAAGGATAAGTTTGAAGTAACTATTAAAGTCAATATAAAAATGCACAATTAGGTTACAGTTATTTTGTACAATTATTAATTAATATAACAATCCCTTAAGGGATTCTGGGACTACTTTTCAATGAAGTAGTCTTTTGTTCTATAAGATGGACCGTTTATAGTAATAACTTTAGAGTGGTGTAATAATCTATCTAATATAGCATTAGCAAGTACAGCATCACCAAATATTTCATGCCATTTATTTAATGGCTTATTAGAAGTAATAATAGTAGATTTCTTTTCATATCTTTTAGATATAAGTTGAAATAAAAGATTTGAAGCTTCTATATCCATAGGAAGATAACCAACTTCGTCAATTATTAATAAGCTATAAGAAAAGAAATGTTTTATTCTGCTTTCAAGCCTGTTTTCTAATTGAGTTCTTTTGAGTTGAAGACAAAGCTCATGGCAAGTTATAAAATATGTTGATCTACCATTAGTGGCGGCTTCTATACCTGTTGAGGTAGCAAGGTGTGTTTTACCAACACCTGGCATACCTATAAATAAGATGTTTGAAAAATCATCAAAGAATCTAAGATATTTTAAATCTAAGACTTCAGCTTTATTTAATTCAGGTTGAAAATCAAAATCAAAATCATCAAATCTTTTAATATAAGGAAAGTGTGCAGTAGTAATTACAGCTTTATCAGCTCTTTCCTTTTTAGTGTTTATTTCAAGTGAAGTTAAATTATATAAAGCATCAATTAAAGAAATTTTATTATTGTTAGATAAGTCTATATATTGATTTAAATAATTCTTCATGGTAAGAAGATTAAGCTTATCTAAATTATTAATTAATTTATTATAATTATTTTCCATGTTTACTAAACCTTTCTAAATTTTTGAGTGCAAGTTTCTCTATATCATCACTATCGGATTTAGTAATAGCTTTTAACGCATCTATATAATCAAATTTATCATAATTAATTTTGTGTTAAAATAGATATAGAGTTTATTATTATCTGGTACGCATTTAACAGATTTTCCAATATACTCTTTAGGGACGGAATACGAGTTACCTTTATAATTTATAAGCATAGTTTCAGGGACTGTTTTTATAAATGAACTATCAAGATATGATTCTAGCATAGCTTGATTTGGTAAAGGTAATAAGTATTCCTTTTCTTTTTGAAATAATATATTAGGTGGTATTTTAGTTGTTTGATTACATTCTTCATTACATCTTAGATTATGATTATCAATGATTCTTAGTAAATCATTTAAATCTTCAAAATCATTATTATAAGCATTAAGTCTATTAACAAATCTATTGGCAGATTCATCTTTTCCTTTAGTTTGAGGAGTTCTAGCTTTACAAAGCTTAATTTTTACACCAGTATCTTTTTCAAAAACTAATATCTTAGGATGTTTATATTTTTTATTTCCTTTTACAGTAACTACAGCACTCATATTATCTGTAATTATCTTTTTAGGTAATCCACCTAATATTTTAAAGGTATCAATACTACATCTTAAAAAATCAGATTCTGTTTTATTAGCGGTATATAAAAATACATGTTTCCTTGAATATCCAAGTGTAGCTGAATAAATATTAAAGTTAAATACTTCACCGTGCCTACTAACAAGTTCTAAATCTTCCTTCCAATCCACCTGAAGATGTTCACCACGATCTGTTTCATATCTTGGATGTGGTTTTAATGATAATTTTGATAATTTAAGATTTTTTCTAAGACAATATGCTTTGAAATTATTATATGAAGTATTTATTTCATATTTATCTAAAAGAAATTCATATACACCTCGTTTCGTATTACCAGGCTCTTCAAATTTAGTTTTAATTATATCGATATAATCATCAAATTCACTATGATATTCCCTTTTCTTTCTCTTAGGCATACCACCATTATCATAGTATTTTTTTAATGTTCTTCAATCTTTATTGTATAAACTTTCCAGTTCGCTGAAATTCGGAATGATACCACAACCTTTCAAATAATTTAAATGTCCTATATAATTCATCATACGCAATTACCTCCGCATATAAGAATTATATAACAAAAAAGAAGATACCCAAATTGTACATTTTTACTGTACCCTAATTGAGCATCTTCATTATACCCTTAACAAACCTAATGGGAAATTAGGAAATGTATTTGAAGATAAAAAAGTTTCTATAAGTATTAATTATGAAGAACATCATTTTAAGCAAATACTAAATCTTATTCAACTTATTGTAAATAATGGTGGAACTATAATATTAAAAGCATCATTATCTGATATCTTTGTTAAATATGATATTCATCTTGAAGATGGAACTTTAAGAGATGATTCAAGATACAGATATGTATTAGAAGCAAATAATAATGGCTCAAATATAGAGATTATAGAGTTTGATGAATTATTAAGAAGATTAAATATAACCGAAAAAGAACTAGATAATTTACCTCTACCATCATTTGATTTTTTACTTAACGATGATGCAATAATTAAAAATGATAATGATAAAAAAATAAAAGATAAATTAAAAACAATAGAAAAAGAAGAATTTACTTGTACATTGGGTAAATTATTTCCTGATTTTTTTAATAAGTTTAACGAAAATTCAGATGATCAAAAGCAAAAATAAAAGCTTGTTTATGTAATATAATAGTCCCTTTGAATTAGATAATTAAAATGGTGATTTCTATTTAGAAAATCCATAATTATTTTAAATTTTTATTTGATATAGTCATTTACTACATACTTCACATATTGAAACAGTAGCGTTATTAGAATTAAAAAAATAACTTTTAAGTAAGTTAA
>CAVAQB010000158.1:0-2836 GCA_963590725.1 Anaeroplasmataceae bacterium
TTGTTGATTATAGAATAATCTTTCATATTCCTCTCTTCTAATAACAGTATCCCATCCACCTATATCTTCACTAATATGTTTTTCAATGCCTGTGTATGATAATGATGCATCTTCATATCTTTTAAATTTAAATATAGCATCATTCATTAAATTAGCATTAAATACACCTAAAGAACATAAAAGTTCAAAATCCTTTACATCTAAACCAGTAACTTTCTTAAATAAACCTGGTTCTAATTGAGTAATAACATCTTTTAATGTTCTTTCTCTATAATCAGTTAAGTACATAAATACTGGGATTCTAGTAGCAAATTTAATTAACTTTTCCTGAATTTCTTTTCTCTTTGATTTGTATTCTTTTTCTTCTTCTGTAAGTTCTTTTTTCTCTTTTGAACTAAGTTTTCCATCACTATCTTTTTTTGCTTTTTTAACATGCTCTGATTTATTGATGATTGTTTCAATATCAGAATTTAAAGAACGGAACCCTTCAATATTCATTAAAGCATCTAATGCATCTTTATTATTTAAAAGTTTATTTAAAGTTTCATTATCTACATTAACAAGTAATGCTGATTCCCACCTTCTTGCAAGTAATGTAGCAGATGTACCTGCTAAAGCAATATCTAAAACATCTTGAGCATTAATTTGTTTCATGGATGATCCGTCATATGCAAGGATTGGTAAGAAATTTATAAATTCTGCTACTTTCTTTTCTGGATCATTTTCATTAACATTTAATCTACATGAATAATCAGATATTTGTCTTAAAGCTCTATCTAGAGCAAAATCAAATACATAACACTCATTTTTAAGAATAACTTCACTATTATCTGGATTTTTAATTGTCCAAGGAGATTGAACTCTAAAGGCTGCTTGGAAATATGTTTCTGGTGATTTTAAATTTCTAAGCATAAAAATACCAGTCCAAGGTCTAATTGTAATTCCAGTTGTTAATTTACCACATGATAAAGTGATAGTCTTTGTTTCAAGAGGAGTCTTTCCTCCTTTTTCCATTGAATTAATAATTGGATTAACTGCGTCTAATCCTATACCTGCTTTAGTACCAGCACAAAGATTAATTGTGTAATCATGATAAAAAACATTTTGTTTTTCTTGTAATAAATTATACATAGCTTCACAAGATGCTACATTAGGTAAGAACCATAAAGTATGTGATAATACGTTTAAAAGTCTTGCATCAGAAAATGGCATTGGAGGTCTTTTATCTTGACCTAATTTTAAATCATCAACACTGGATGATAAAAATTGCCCTCGAATTAAATCAAGCCATTTTTGTACTTCATTTTTATATTTAAAAGTAGCATTAACACCTTTACCTTCTGCAGAAAAGAAAACATTTAAATCAAATTCATTAAATTCTCCATCAATTGCTACAGCTTTAATAGCATCTGGTATTTGATAAGTCATTAAAACCATTCTAGGTAAAGATAAATAAGGATTATTAGAACCTTTCCAATTTTCTTTAGCTCTTTGTTCATCTGAATAAGTCCAATTAAATATTTGATCTTCAATAAATTCACCGCTATTTATTGCTCTAAAAGGTGTTCCAGATAAGAATAAATAATAATTAGTAGTGATAGGTAAGAATGTTTCATTATAGGCATTTCCTACTTCTTCATCTTGGTATTTTTCTATATCAAAATCAACATCATTTTCTTCATCTGGATTTTCAAATAATTTTTTAGCGTTTTCTCTCCAAGCACCAAAATGATATTCATCAAAAATAACCATATCCCATATTTCAGTGTGAATAAATTCATTCTTAGCTTTAATACCACCATTTTCATTAGTTCCTAATAAATTTTGAAAAGAACCAAATACTACAATTGGTTTAGATTTATCACAATTTTCAAATTCTTTATCTAGACTAATACCTGTTTCTTTAGCGTCATTATCAGATACAAATTGCCATCCTTCAAAATCAATATGAGTTAATAAATCTTCTTTCCATGCAGATTCTACTGCAGGTTTAAAAGTAAGAATTAAAATTCTTTTTAAACCCATTTTTTTAGCTAATTCATAAGATGCAAATGTTTTACCAAAACGCATCTTACAATTCCATAAGAATTTAGGAGCTTTAGAAGGTTCTTCTTCTTTTGCTTTTTTAAAATATTCTTCTGTAAATTGAACTGCTTTATATTGTTCTGGTCTCATTTTAAAAGTAGCAGTTCTTCCATGATTTGTAATAATACCATCTCTAACTTCTAAAATAGCTTCTTTAACATCGTCTAAAGAACATTTAAACCATTCATTTTTATCTTCACCATCATAAAGTTGTTTAAAACCTTTTCTTTTTAAAACTGAATGAATATCATGGTCCATGAAACATGTACCATCCGCTCTCATTGCAGATGTTACAAATATTGTTTCATGTTTAATGCCACTAGTATGAAGTTGTTCATTTATTCTTTCTTCATAATCTCCACGATCAGTGAAACCTATTTTTAAATAACCATTATGAGTAGAAACATCTGGTAATTTATAAACATAAATGGTTGGTTTTACCTCAGGACGTTGCTTAAAAAATTCTAAATTCATAAATTAGTCCTCCATAGATTCAACATTATTTTCTATAAAGTCTATTTCTTTTTGATCTAATCCATATTTTTCATATAATTCTTTATCAGTCCGTGGTTTAGATAAATCTTGCATTGGGACGTATTGATAAACGCCTGATGCTGCTCCTTGATCATTCTTCTTTACACCAACCAAAGCTCTAAAGAATTTAGTCTTAACATAAGACCAACAATTTTTCATTTTCTCTTCAGAATCAAAACCACCTATTACAATGTATGTTTCGGTGCAAAGTTCGCCA
>CAVAQB010000159.1:0-2125 GCA_963590725.1 Anaeroplasmataceae bacterium
GATTTATGGAATCAAGTAATGAATGAAACATTATTACCTAAGTGGGCAAGTGTAGAAGAAATAGCTAAATGGGGCTATTTTGTAACTGTTATTAATAAATCTATGACAGCACAAGATATCTTAATTGATAATGGTGAAGCTTCCAAATCAAATTTTATATGGTAAAAGCAAAATCTAGAGGTACGTTATGCCTCTAGATTTTTTACTTACTATTATTTAAGACAAGTTAACAAAAGTAGAATATAATAAGATTAATTAAGAAAAGGAGATTTAATTATGGCATGTACAACAATATTAGTTGGAAAAAAGGCAAGTAATGATGGTAGTACTATGATTGCTCGTAACGATGATGGATATTTTGATGTTAAAAAGTTAATTGTTGTTGAACCTAAAGACCAACCTAAAAAATACAAAAGTAAAATTTCACATTTAAATATTGAATTACCTGATAATCCAATGTGTTATACTTCTTGTCCAAGCGTTGATCAAAAGTATGGTGTTTGGGCTGCTCAAGGTATTAACGAAGCAAATGTAGGAATGAGTGCTACTGAAACTATTACTAGTAACCCACGTGTTCTTGGTGGGGATCCTTATGTTGAATACGAAAAAGGTGAAGGGACAAAAAAAGAAAAAGTTGGAGGAATTGGTGAGGAAGATTTAGTTGTCTTAGTTCTTCCTTATATTAAGAGCGCTCGTGAAGGGGTAATTAGATTAGGTCAATTATTAGAAAAATATGGAACTTATGAACCTAATGGAATTGCTTTTAATGACGAAAATGAAATTTGGTGGTTAGAAACAATTGGTGGTCACCATTGGATTGCTCGTCGAGTAAAAGACGAAGAATATGTAATTATGCCTAACCAATTTGGTTTAGACAAATTTGATTTTAATGATGCATTTGGTGAACAAAAAGAAAATATGTGTTCTAGTGATTTAAAAGAATTTATCGAGAAGAATTATTTGGATTGTAACCAAAATGGCGAATTCAATCCTCGTTTAGTTTTTGGTAGTCACGATGATAGTGACCATGTTTATAACACACCACGTGCTTGGTTTATGGGACGTTATTTTAATCCTCGTACTTACAAATGGGATGGACCTGATGCTGATTTCACACCTGAAAGTGATGATATTCCATGGAGTATGGTACCAGAAAGAAAAATTACTGTTGAAGATGTAAAGTATATTCTTTCTTCATATTTCCAAGGTACTGATTATAATCCTTACACGAAAGCTGATAATCCTAAAAAAGGAATTTATCGTACAATTGGTATTTCTCGTACTGGAGTTATGGCTATTTCTCAAATTAGAGGTTATATGCCAAATGAACTTAAAGGCGTTGAATGGATTTGCTTTGGTTCAAATGCTTTCAATACTATTATTCCTATGTATACTAATGTTTCAAAAATGCCTTTATATGTTTCATCAACTACATTAGAAGTAAATACAAATACTTTCTACTGGGGCAGTAGATTAATTGGTGCATTAGCAGATCCTCATTTTGGTACAGCTATTCAACATATTGAACGTTATCAAAAAAATACAGTTGCAAAAGCTCGTGCAATTTTAAATGAATATGATGCAAAAATGCTTGAATCAAATGACTTCTCTTTAAAAGAGGAAGCAAATGGTAAGATTGCAAATATGACTAAAAAGCTTACTTTAAATACTTTGGATAAAGTTTTATTAAATGCATCTGTTCATATGAAAAATAGTTACAGTCGTAGTGACAATTAATAATTTTAAAGATAAAGTAAAAATAAGGTGAACGTATAGTATTTTTCATCACACGATCCTACTTTAGGGGTTTACCTAACGTAATCAAAAAAATTAAACAATAAGTATATAAATAATAATGGATTTATATGCATTATGGCGCGTATAAAATAATGACAAGATAGTAGTCACATTAATTTGGGACTACTTTTTTTAATCAATTTATAATTTCATATTCAAAGTGTTGTAATTTCATAAATGAAATGATAAATATAATTGTACTAAAGATAATAGTACGGGAGGACATTATGAAATTTGAAGACAAGGTTAAAGAATTGATGAAAAATTCTGGTATGAATCAAAAGGAACTATCAAAAAAATCAGTTCTAATTTTCTTTTAATGCAATAT
>CAVAQB010000159.1:2135-2763 GCA_963590725.1 Anaeroplasmataceae bacterium
GCAATATAATGCAAAGCCTTGCGCTTAACTACAGGTTCGCCGAGTGTAACTAGAAGCGCAAATAAAAAGTATTTGAATAATAATGGATTCACTTCTATTAAAATCACAACAAAAATAAACAAAGAATAGTAAATTTTATCTTTGGGCATTCTTTGGGGAGTTTGGGGAAATCTTTGGGGAAAATATATGGACAAACTCCTCAAAGTTTAATATAATAAGTGCATAGAGGTGATTAATTATGCTTAAAGATTTGATTGCAGAATGTACAGATTATGATTTTAAAGAAAATTTAGAAGAAAGTAAGCCTAAATCATGGCTAAAATCAGTTTCTGCGTTTGCTAATGGCATAGGCGGAAGAATATTTTTTGGAATTAATGATGATAAAGAAATTGTCGGAATTGATAACGCTAAAATTGTAATAGAAAAAATATCAGATTTAATTGACAAATTCATTACTCCTAAAATTGTTTTTCAAATAAATCCTTATGAAGAAGAAAACAAGATATTTTTATGCCTTACTGTATCTCAAGGAACTTCTACACCATATTATTATCAACATGAAGGGACAAAAATCGCATTCATTAGACAAGGTTCATCATCAATAGAATGTCCTAGTTATATATTAAAT
>CAVAQB010000160.1:0-2759 GCA_963590725.1 Anaeroplasmataceae bacterium
GTATATTATTTTAATTAAATTAATAAGATTAAGATAAATAAGTATAATAAAAAGTATTACATTTAATGATTAAATATCATTTGTAATACTTCTTTTAAAAAAAGTATGATAAAGAATGATTGTATAAATAATTACTAACATTATTAATAGTTTTTTATTCTCAACTAAGAAGCAATAGTTTTAACATCTGATTGACTTGAATAGTTATTTTGCTTAAAATCAATTTATTCAATAAACGGAGATAAATAAAAATGAAAGCAATAAAGTTAGAATTAGATTTTTTAAATGGACCTATTGTTAAAGATGTATTTAGCGTTAGTAAAAATAAATTAGTTACAGGAATTGATATTATTGATAATGATTTTGAATTAAATGATTTAAATGAAAAAGTTTGTGCATTATATAGTTCATTTTATGAATTTGATAAAAATGAAACATGTAGATTTAATAGTACAATTGCAAAAGAACATCTTAATGAATTAAAATAATTAATTACTAAATTAAAAGTTAGACTCAATATTTTAAATGATGGTTCATACGAATTAAATGATATGGTATCTAATCAACTTCGTGAATTGAAATTATAAATAATCTAACAATAAAAGGCTTATTACAAAAATGAAAAATTTTCTATAAATGGCAAGCTTTTTCATTAAAAATGTTTTATCTTTATCAATTGTATAAAAATAAAACATTTTTTATTACATAATTTAATTTATTAAATATAGTTTCCTTCATCAGCGTTTATCATTATAAACCTGATAATGATCTCATTACCAAGTCTACGTCTTTATTTTCTAATTCTTGAATAATATGTAAATATGTTTTTTCTGTCGTGTTCATGCTTGAATGTCCCAATCTTTTCGCAACACTTGCAATTGACACACCACCAAACAATAAAAGTGATGCATGTGTATGACGTAATCCATGAACGGTAATTTCTGGTATCCCCAATTTTTTACAGTGCCTATTTAAAATATTATTAATTGTAGAATTAAAAATAGTTTCTTTTATAAATATTGGTTTATCTGCTGGTAGTTCTTTTACTAATGCAGAAAATTGTGACACAATCATCCAATCAATTTGAATTTTTCTTATTGATGACTTATTCTTTGTTGGCTGAAATCCGCCACCATTTTTATAATTCCAAGTCTTTGAAATTGATAAAGTTTGATGTGCAAAATCAAAATCAGCTGGTGTTAAGGCTATCGCTTCAGAAAATCTCATTCCAGTTTTTGCTATTAATAATATTAACCAATCATAATTAATTTCAGCCGTTAAATTTAAACCATTTAGTAAAGTATGTAATTCAAATTGGTTGAGATATTTCTTTTTCTTTTTTCTTGGAGTTTTTCCTTTAATAATAACCTTCCTAGTAGGATCTCTTTCAATCAATCCTTCATCAACTGCATCTAATATTGCTGATTTTAGATGATGATGAAAGTCCATTGTTGTTTGTCTTTCGTGTTCTTTTGCGTAATCATTTAGTAATTGCTGATATGTAACTCTATCAATGTCACAAACTCTTAACTTTGATGCTAATTTTTTAATCCAACTTAAAGATAATTTATATTTATTCATTGTAACTTTTCTTATAGCACCTTCTTTGTAAATATTAATCCAATTTTCAAAATATTCTGAAAATAACGCTTTTTGTTCTCTTTTTAGCATATAATGTCCTCCTTATTATTTACTCACGCTGATGAAGGGTGATAAGAGAATCAAGATTGGTAAGAAACATTTCAATTTTATTTGATTCTTTATCATTTGGTACTTTTATCTCAGTAGGTTGAACAACTGAAATATAATGTCTTGCATGTCCTTGTTGTAAAATCTTTGCTTGCTTTAATAAATAATAATCAAATTTTAAGTTTGAACCGTCCTTTGCAGTAAGAATTTTTATAATAGAAGAATTCACTTTATAAGGAAAATCAACATATTTTGAGTCTAAAGTAAAATCATCAAAGATTATGCAATCGCCTTTATCGTAAGCACCTGTTTCATTTTTATAACCAAGTATAAAAGCTTTATTTGCTGTTAATACAGGAATTCCACTTTCTTCATAACGATCATCCTCGATTATATATTTGTCTGGACGTTCAAATTCAAAGATATCTCCCAATTTACGCTGTTCCCAATAGTAAGAAAAATGCACAGAAAAATCACTTCTGTGCATTTTATTTATTTTCCACTTACGCTGATGAAGGGTGATAAGACTTTCTAACTTCGTTAAAAACGATGCCAACTTACATTGTTCATCTTTGCTTGTAACTGGAATTTCTATTTTTTTCAAATCAGCAACTTTAATACTCTTAAATGTACTTCCTGTGACATCATTTAAGATTTCATTAAGAACCTTGTCAGAATGTATAACATGGAATAAATATTCCGGTTCAACTTGCTTTTGATTTGGTCTCAATGTAAAAACAGATTCGTTAATATTCCAGTTTTTAGGTTTATTTTTGATTAAATAGCAGTCTCCAATTCTTCCAATGGATGTAAATAAGATGTCATCTTTTTGAAGATCACTACGAGCCTGAATCATATTCAAAGCCTCATCATCAACCTTGTCACAATTATCATCTAAATACAAATGGCCATGTTCAAAATTTTTAATAGTTACATAGTAATTTTTACCGCCATTATTCAATATAAAATTATCACGAGGATTAAGACCTGTCGCTATTCTTGAAACAACTTCATCGAATTTACGCTGTTCCCAAGCTTCAGTAAAGCCATTAAAGCGAATTTCAGGCTTA
>CAVAQB010000161.1:0-2692 GCA_963590725.1 Anaeroplasmataceae bacterium
AGATAAAGGAGTTACCTCTTCTATAACCTCTGTATCTGTATTTAAAGGATTTTTTTCCACAAAATCAGCTTCTTTAATTTCTGCATCTAAAACTTCAGATGTAGTTTGTTGGCTTTGTTTAAGTAATCCCATAATACTTCTAACAGCTTCTAACGTAACTTCTTTATCATCTTGACTTAATTGTTGCCCAACATTAATATTCACGGTTGAGTTTATAGGTTTTTGAACAATAATTTCTTTATTAGATAAATCATCAACCTTTTTCTGAGAACGATCAATTTGAGCTGAAATAACTTGAATATAATCAAGTAATTCTTTATTTGAAACTTGATCAGGTCTATTTTCAAATCTAGCAATAGTTTGATCTTCAACCCTTCCTAATAAACTTTCAAGCTTAATTACTCGCAAAGCATACTTTTTACTTTGATTCATATTAAATAAACCAAATTGTCTTTCTAATTCTGCTTTAGTTTCAGCTTTTACAATACCATCAACTATAGCCTCATCATCTTTTTCCAAACGCATTGGAGCTAAAAGTTTATCTATTTTTTTATCCTCTTCATGTTCTGTACTTAAAACACTTTCTGGATCTGAATAATTTAAATCCCTAAGCGACATATAAATCTCCTAACAAATATCTTTATATACTTGTAATAATTTTTTAGCAAGAATATCATTTAAGGTATTTTCTAATAAATTTAATTTATTATTAACAGTATTTTCAATAGCTTTTGAGGTTGCTTGAGAAGGAATTAATTTATATTTAATTTCTCCTTCAGTATGTTTAACATAAACTTTAAATAACCCGAAATCTAATTCACTTATTTCTTTACCTGCAATAACATCTTCCTTAATAATTTCACAAATTGAATATAAAACTTTTTCATTTAATTTAGTTAAAGTTTTTTCAGGAATAGATGTTAAAACGGAGACATCATTTAAAATATTACTCATCTGCTCTATCTCCTTTCTCCTTTACAGCTTTATCTAAAGCCTCTTTATCCTTATCCTTTTGTAACTCGGTCAATCTTTTAAATACAATATTAGCATTTTTTCTAAGTAAATAATCATTTAAATTTTCCAATTCAACTTCATACTTACTTAATGCTCCTTTTAATTTCTCATTTACAAAAAAAGTAAATAATTCATCATGTGATAAATTTTTATATTTATCCAAACTAGTATTTATTTCATTTATATTTTCTTGTAACATATTAATCCTCACGATTAAATTCATATTCTTTAGTTACTTCTACTATTTTCAAATAAGCTTGAGCCAATTCTTCTTTTGAGAATTCTTCGCCAGCCGCAACAGCTATAGCTTCATCTAAAGTATAAGTTGAATCTAAATTAACAAATTGGAATACTTGTAAGGCTTGAACTAGTAATCTAAATTCTTTTAATGTTGGAACCTTTAAAGTCATACCTCCGTAATAGGATAAGAATTTACTTAAATTATCGCCATCTAATACATAACATAATTCACTTAAAGCTCCATATTCAGGACTTTCCTTTAATTTTCATAAAGTAAATAATAATAATGAAGTTGTATCTTTTTTATTTAATTGTGCAAGGGATTCATAAATCAATCCTTTTTTCTTCTTTGTTAATGCCATAATTATTCACCTCTATCTTGATCATAAGTAGAAAAGCCTGTACTAATAATGGCATCTACCATTTCATCACTTAAATCCATTCTACTTCTTACCACATTTAATTCATCTGCAAAAATTCTTTTTGCCCTAACCAGTTGTATTCGTACATATTCTGACATTTCACTAGGTAAATGCCATAAAAGTAATTCTTCTTTATTTATTAAATAAATATTTAAAACCTTATCGGAAGTTAAAAGGGTATCTCCATTTTCTAATTTATTTCTATATTTATTAGGTAAAGTTAACTGATTAATTAAACTTAACACTATTGATAAATAAAGTCTTTGAATCATTACCTTATCATTTCTATAAGGAGATGTTTTATATAACATTTCATATAATTTTTTAGGGAAGTCTTGCATAACTTCTTCAAGTGATTCTTCAAAAGGTCTTCTATAAGAATCTCGAATATCTTCCCTCATATTTTCACAGATTTTTTCTGTATTAACTCCAGTTTCGGAATTAAAAACTTGTCTGTAGGATCTTCTTTCATAATCAACTTTGGAAGGATATAAAGAAGCTTTTATATAATTTAAACAGCTTTTAATTGGGACAATTTCTTTTCCTCTTTTTATTTCTCCTGCATGAACTAATTTATATCTTAATGAATTATATATATTACCTGCTGTATATAATGCAAAATCTTCATAATATTCATATTTTTTAAAAAAGTTATACTTATGCGCTAGGGAATCTATAATATGATATAAATATTCTACAGCTTTATTTTCGAGAGCTATATGCTCTCCTGGAGTTGTAAGTTTATACATATTATCATCTACTCACTTACACATTTCTCAAATCTTAACATCTTTCGGTCTTGTAAATATTGCCATTTTATTTTACCTTACTAATACCATTTTCATCCTTTATAATTATCATCTCACAATCATATGGTATTTCTAATTCGTCTGCGTGATGACTTATTATGAACATACTTTCAATATCATTTAAACGATTAGCAATTAAATTTAAAACTTTAGTGCAACCAATAGAATCTAAATTATCAAAAATTTCATCTAATATAAATATATTAC
>CAVAQB010000162.1:0-2645 GCA_963590725.1 Anaeroplasmataceae bacterium
GGTAGAACTAAAAAACAGAAGAAGCATAGATCGTAATGTAATACTTAATATTAATGAAATAAATAGTAATAGTAAAGTAGGAACTCATAGGCTAGATTTGGATGTTAAGGCTGTAAATGGTAATAGTTTTAACTTTCCTATACCTTACGATGGAGAGTTGAGTATACCTGAAGATTTAAATAGTACTTATCATTATATATACTATGGAAAAAAAGATAAAGAAAGCAAAGAATATGATGTTTTAGTTAATTATAAAATAGGTTATTATAATGATAATGATAGAGAGATACAAATTGCATATTCAATAGATCATAAACCAGCAAGAGATTATTATTTTGATGATGAAGGTAATAGTAAGACAACAATAATAAATGGTGTTGAATTAAAAATTTATAAAATTGACAGTAGTTATTTTGTAGAATTTCAATTTAATGAATATAACTTTGATATTGAAACTTTTAAAATAACAGAACAAGAATTATCTGATTTATTATTATCAATATTGAAATAATTATTCAAACAGAAGTAAATAATATATTTTTAGTACAATATGCTATAATATTGTATGATGAAAGTAGGAAAAAGGAGAAAAAATATGAAGAATAAATCAATTTTAATAAGTGGTATTGTAGTAGTAGCTATACTAGTAATAGGGGGAATACTAATCTTTAGTAATAAAAAGGTTGAAAGTAGTATTAAAACTGTAGATGATGCTAAAACAATGTTTAACGAACTTTACAAAAATTTAGAATTACCAGCTTTAGAAACAGATGAGGTAAGTGTTGAAGAAGAAAATGTAAAAGCTTACACAGGATTATCATCAAATAAAAATATTGAAAAAATGATTGTTTCAGAACCTTTAATGAACGCTCAAGCATATTCGGCAGTAGTATTAATGGTTAAAGACGGATCTGATATTGAACAAATGAAACAAGAAATTTATGATAATCTTAATATGAATAAGTGGATTTGTGTGTCTGCAACAGATTTGTATATTACTAATAATGGAAATGTTATTTTCTTAGTGATGGCAAGCGAAGGTCGTGCTAAACCTGTTTATGATAATTTTAAAAAATTCGTTAAAGACGAAATAGGTAAAGAATTACATAAAGAAAATAAGGAAGAAAATATTGAACTTCCACCTGAAATAACAGTTGACTAAAGCACCTATATTGGTGCTTTATTTATGAGGAGGTATATAATGTTATTTAATAGCATCAGTTTTTTATATTATTTTTTACCAATAGTATTATTATTGTATTTTCTTTTGCCTAAAAAATACAAAAACTTTATATTGTTTTTAGCTTCAATGCTTTTCTATTTTTATGGAGAACCTAAATATTTATTTTTAATGATTTTTGAAATATTGGTTGCCTATATAGGTGCTATATTAATTGATAAGTACAAAAGTAAAAATATTTTTATAATAGTTCTAATAATTCATATTGGATTACTTGGGGTATTTAAATATACGGATTTTTTCATTAAAAATATAAATAGTATATTTAGTACTAATATTTCACCTTTAAATATTGCATTACCAATAGGAATCTCTTTCTATACATTTCAAATAATTAGTTATGTTATTGATGTTTATAAAGGAAAAGTTAAAGTTCAAAAAAGTTTTTTAAAACTAGCAACTTATGTATCATTATTTCCACAATTAATAGCAGGTCCTATTGTGCGTTATGAAACAATAGAAGAAGAACTTGAAAATAGAAAACATACTGTTAGTGATTTTTCCAATGGTGTTAGAAGATTCACAATTGGACTTGCTAAAAAAGTTTTAATTGCCAATATGCTAGGTGAATTATGTACAAGATTTGAACTTGTAGATGAAAGAAGTATAGTGTTATATTGGATTTTTGCAATTAGTTATATGCTTCAAGTTTATTTTGATTTTTCAGCATATTCAGATATGGCAATTGGACTTGGAAAAATGTTTGGTTTTCATTTTTTAGAAAACTTTAACTATCCATATATCTCTAAAAGCATTACTGAATTTTGGAGAAGGTGGCATATATCCCTTGGCTCATGGTTTAGAGATTATGTTTATATACCATTAGGAGGGAATCGTAAAGGAAAAAGAACCCTTATTAGAAATATTATGATTGTTTGGCTTTTAACTGGATTTTGGCATGGAGCTAGTTGGAATTTCATTATTTGGGGACTTATGTTTGGAATTCTATTAATGATAGAAAAATTATGGCTAGGAAAATATTTAGAAAAGATGCCAAAAATAATATCAAGAATATATGTTTTGTTTACTGTTATGATTAGCTTTATTATTTTTAATGCTGATAATATGGAAATTGCTATTAATAATATTGTAGGATTATTTAATTTTAATGATTATCCATTTATTAATAGTTATACAATTTATAATTTAAAAAGTTATGCAGTTGTCTTGATAGTTGCTATTTTAGCGGCAACTCCATTATTTAAAATTATTATCCAAAAATTATCTAAAAATAAGACTATAAAAAATATAATAAATATTTTAGAACCTATATATATTGTTGTTTTATTATTAATAGTTACTGCTTATTTAGTTGATAATTCATATAATCCATTTTTATATTTTAGGTTTTAGGAGGCTAACTATTAAAAGTCAATAGACTTTTTAGTAAATTAAAATTGGAAGT
>CAVAQB010000163.1:0-2593 GCA_963590725.1 Anaeroplasmataceae bacterium
CTTGTTTTTCGTTGTGAAGCTCCCATCATGACTTGTACTGATACATTATCAATACTTTGCTCAGTTAGTGTCTCCACCCACTGAGCTTTTAGTGTTGTTGTAGGAACTAAAACTAGCACATCTAAGTCAGGATACCGCTTACGTACACGTTGTATAGCTTTTATTGCTATATAGGTTTTACCTAACCCAGTACACGCCACTACTGTCGCCTTCCCTCCTGCTTTTAGCCACTTTGTGACTGATTCATGCTGTCTTTCATCCCTTGTAATTGGTTTTATTAAATCATTCAAAAGTTCCATAGGCAGATGTAAGAACATATCCCTTATGTTCTGCTACCTGTTTAATTTCTTCAATCTTATCTTGCCACTGCTTAGCTTGCATTTCACATTGATTCTGGAATCTATACAGAATTTTAGTAGAAAGAAGTTTAAGCTGAGTAGTGGTATAATTAGAGTATTTGTCTCGATGAAGATCACACATTGCTTTAAATTCAGTATAAGTAAGACCAGTTGGGTCTATCTTCAAAGCAATAGTAGGACTAAGATGACGAACTTTCTTAATAATTTCCAAACGATTCATTGCCTTACCTGTTTCAGGATCTTTTTGATAAAGACCTCCTTCATCTACAGGGGTCTGCATTTCCTGTTGAGTAAACCACAGTCCCATTCTAAGAATGAAATTAAATGTAAGATGACTAGAATCAAATTGTCCAAGATAATCCATACAAGCATCAAGAACTAGTGAGATTGGAAGTTTACGATAATCCAAGTCATCAATACCAGTCATAATTGTGCCTATAGAAGTAGTTTTGAGTGCTTCAGAATTCAGGGCCTCTTTATTATTATTAATAAGTGCTTTAAGACTCTCAAAGAGCATTGCACTAGTGCATTCATGTGCGCTGCGAATCCAACGAACTAACAATTCAGCACGACAACGTAAAATTTGGTCATTTACAATATCCAAAAGGACAAGACGACCTGGATGACGAGCATCCTTATTATAGAGCATTTGTTCACACAAATTAAACTTTTCTTGCAAAGTTCTTTCGTCAAAATCAATAAGAGGATGCTCAAGTTGCTGACCATTTTCCTTCTTATCTTTCCACATATACTCATTTACATTGTTCTTGTTACTAAGGGCTTCCTGAAGCTTATCTCCAAAATCAGACATATACTATACTATTCTTTTTCATAAATTTTTAAATGATCTATTAAATTATTATAATCTAGTCCAAAATTAATTCAGTATTCAATTCTTGTTTATCTTTTGTAAACTTTAAAAATTGAATATTAGAATACTTGTAAGGAACAAATTCCTTACCATCAAACCATTTATCCACTCCCGCAGATATGTATTTGACTACTAAAAATCCTGTATCTCCCACTTTTATGGGACTTTGGTTCCAATTAGGGAATATTACACATGTTAAATATTTAAGATCCGAATCTTTATATTCTAAATCTTCAAATATTAAGGTCTTATATCCCAGTTCTTCTGGGCATGCTATTAATAGTTTGGCATGTAAGGTAAGTTCTGATATTTCCACTTACTTTTTATGCAACATCTCTTTTAAGTTAAAAACATTAACATCAGAGTAATTAATACAGCCATACTTAGCGAAGTCTGAAAGCAAAGTTTCCATATTATCAAGACAAGGATAATTTAAACACGTACTACAACTTCTTTCAGGATGAGAATAGGTTAATCCATCCCTATCTTTAAACACATTCATTTAAAAGCACATACTAGAGCTAAGATTATAGTTGCTAGAACTGAACCTCCTGCTACATACTTTAGAGTTCTATTAGCTTTTTTAAGACTAGCTACATTTTTTTCTTGTTCTTCTAAAGCATTTTTATACAGAAGTATTTGATTGGATCTTAATGAGTCTATTCTGATCCAATTAGAATTTACAGTTTCTAAGTTACTAATTTTAGACTCTAATAGTGGTACTTTACTTAACAACATATTATGTTCAGCGAATATTAAATTCGCTGTTTTGAGTTGTATCGGTGTTATGCTGACCACAGTATCTTTCAATGTAGGTTGAGAAGAAATTGTAGTCGTCATTAGGATTATTCCGAATAATGTCGTCAATAGTCTTTTCATACGTCTTTTCAATTTCAATAACCTTAAAATTGATACTGTCATTTACTCTTAATATAGAATCATTCTTAATAATTAATTTCTCGATTTTAGGAGCTATGGTATCTTTAATACCTGTTTCTTTAACACTCCTAGAACATCTTCCAATACAGAATGATATTATTAAAAGTAAAGCTATCAATCCAGATATAATAAGTTTTTTCTTCATAGTTTAAGTTTAAATCCTTCGTCATCTAGGTATTGTCTAGGTGCGGCAACTAATTCCCAATAACGCTGGACATAACAACCATGAGTTTTACTAAATGCTCGAGCGTCTTTCTTATTAATAGGTACTTTAGAACTATACTTTTTAATTCTAAAAAGTTCCCAACGATTAGGAGGATAATCTAAATAGATTTCCTCTTCATAAAGAAATTGGTCTGCTTCTTCGAGCAGTTGACCATTTTTTTCGTAAGTCATTATATAACTTTAGTAACCCATTTGTAGA
>CAVAQB010000164.1:0-2521 GCA_963590725.1 Anaeroplasmataceae bacterium
ATATAATTATAATAATAATTATGATATAATAAATTTGGTGATGATTTAATGAATGAATTAGAGGATATTAGAAAAAGATCTATGATAGCTATAATGGCTTATTTAATCCTATATGTAGTAATGGGAAGCGTTATAACTATATTATTAATAAATATATTTAAAACAGAAATATATGATTATACAAGTATCCAAAACGCAATATCTACGGTATCTGGTGATAGAACTCTTGATAAAATCGCAGCCAAAATAAACACATGGTCAATGGTATTAATTTATCTACCATTATCAGTTGTGCTTATAACTGTAATGTTTAGAGATTTAAGGGAAGATTTTTGCGCATTTAAAGAAAAAAAATATGTGTATTATATTATCATGGTAATATCAGCTATAATTTTCTTTATTATATCATTTGGAATATCTAAAATATCTGATCATTTTGTAGGAAAATCTAAAAATGAGTTAGTATTAGAATCTGTATTTAAATTTAAAGGACTTGGGATAATTATGCTTCTTATTACATCTATTTGCGGAGTAATAGTAGAAGAACTTATATATCGTAAGGCTATATTTAATTTGTTAAAAGATAAGAATAGATGGATACCAATTTTAGTATCAACTATAATGTTTGCACTTCCGCATGTTATATCTACTACAAATGCTAGCGTTTCTGATTTTATAATTATTTGTATTCCATATTTTGTTGCGGCATTTATATTCGCAGTCTCATATGAATTTAGTGGAAGAAATATATATTTTACAATGCTTATGCATTTTACAAATAATTTTATAACTTGCATGATTTTATTATGCAAGTAGAGGAGGATAAATATGATAAAAAAGCTTATAGAAAAAGATTATTCAAAAAATCCTTTTAAAGAATTTGGGGAAAATTATGCTCTTGTCACTGCAGGGGGAAAAGATGGTTATAATCCTATGACTATTGCCTGGGGGACTCTTGGAGTTTTATGGAATAAGAATGTTATAATTATTTTTATTCGTCCAGAACATAAAACAATGGAATATATACTTAAAAATCCTAAGTTTACTGTTTCATTTTTTGATGGAAATTATAAAGAAGCTTTAAATCTTGCTGGAGAAATATCTGGTCATGATTATAAAGATAAATTTTCAGAAATTGGACTAAATGCGATTTATGATGTGGATGCAGATATATATTATGCAAAAGAAGCTTCATATGTCTTAAAATGTACAAAGCTTTATGTTGGTGATATCCTTGAAGATGGTTTTATTGACAAATCATTGATAGAAAAATTCTACAATCAAAAAGGATATAGTAAAATTATAATTGGTCAAATTAATACGTATTTAGTTAAAGAAGACTAGGAAAGGAGGTAATGGCTTTGATTACAAATTATAAAGATTTTGTTAAATTTTGTGAGAATCTTGATAAAAGACCAAAGCTATTACTTCATAGTTGTTGTGGTCCGTGTTCTTCTTATACTCAAGAGTTTTGCGCAAAATATTTTGATACAACTATATTTTACACAAATGATAATATTTGGCCTGAAGAGGAATTCTATCATAGACTTAGCGAACAAAAACATATATGCGCTTCTTTAGGGCTTGGCATAGATGTAATCGCAGATACTTATAATCCAACTAATTATTATAGCGCTGTAAAAGGATTAGAAAATCTTGGCGAAAGATCACAAAGATGTTATGAGTGTTATAAGTTTAGAATGGAAAAAACAGCTAAAAAAGCTGCTGAATTAGGTTATGATTTTTTTACAACTACCATATCTATTTCACCATATAAAAATAGTAAGTGGTGTAATGAAATAGGATACGAACTTGAAAAAAAGTATGGGGTTAAATATTTATATTCTGATTTTAAAAAAGAAGAAGGATATAAGGAAAGTATTGAACTATGTAAAAAATATGGCATATATAGGCAGGATTACTGTGGATGTGTATATTCATATAAGGAGAGGGGTTGCCATACAAAATGAAAAGAGCGTTAGTATTTTGCGGTGGAGGAGCTAAAGGTTCTTACGAACAAGGAGTTTGGAAATATTTAGATGAACATAATCAAAAATTTGATATTGTAACTGGCACATCAATTGGTGGACTAAACGCTATTATGTATGCTCAAAATGATTATTTAAAAAGTATGGAACTTTGGGGAAAAATCACCCTTGATATGATTATGAAGGATGCATTCAAATATGATGAGAATGTATCAATTAAATATTCTTTAAAACAAAAAGATAATTTGATTGGTTTTTTAGGCTCATATCTAAGAGGATTTGGTGGAGATATTTCCCCTTTTTATGATGTCGTAGATGAATATGTCAAACCAGAAGTTTTAATAAATTCTCCTATTACATGCGGAATTGTTACTACAAAATTCCCGTCTTTTCAAGGAGTTGAAGTTGTACTTAATAAAGAAAGTCTAAAAAATATAAAAAAATATGCTGTAGCTACCGCTAGTGCATTTCCAATATTTCAAGCATGTAAAATTGGAAAAGAATCATTTATTGATGGAGGATACTATGATAAC
>CAVAQB010000165.1:0-2446 GCA_963590725.1 Anaeroplasmataceae bacterium
AGACCATTCTCCAATGTTAGTTACATTTTCAAATAAAACTTCTTCTAATTGATTATTATTATAAAATGACCATCTACCAAAATGATTAACATTAATTAAATGAAGTTTCTTTAAATGAGTATTATTTCTATTAAAATCATCTATTATATCTCCACTAACAGTTATATTTTCAAGTGAATTCGGAACCACTCCAAAATAATAGTTTAATTTTAATGTGCCTTTAATATTCATTGATTGTATTTTATTAGAGTTAAATAATACTTTTTTTCCAATAATCGAACTCGGATTAAAACGCACATTTTTAACATTCGATGAATCAAAAGCATAATCATCAATTTTTAAGCATGCTGGAAGATCAACATTTTTAACATTTGTTTTTAAATATGCAAATTTACCAATAGACTTGATTTTAGAAGATATCTTCTCGATTTTTGTATAGGCAAACGATGCATTTTTCGCTTCAACTACAACACCAGCATCTTTTAATGATCTACAGTTTTCAAATCCCGCTTGATTTACAATCAAATTATTACCATTTATTTTTATTAAAGATTTGCAGCCATAGAAAGCAAACTTATCAACTTCATCAATTGAAAAAGCAAAATCAACTAATTTTTTACAATTATAGAAAGTGAACGCAGGAACTTTTTTACCAACAAATCCCTTAATAGATTCTAACTTTTGACAATTATAAAATGCACCTTCCATTAAATTTTGACCATTAAGTTTAACATTTATTATATTAGAATATTCAAAAGCGTAATTGCCAATGGTTTCAATACTAGAAGGAACTTCTACATCATTTGAATTACCATTATATGAATATAATGTCTTTCCTAAAATAACAAATTCCTTATTCTCTTGATTTTTTAACCATTTAGTTTTATATAAAGCCGCATTCCCAATATATGTTATTAAATCTCCACCTATAATTTCATCTAATGAAACATCTCCTAAAAAAGAATTTTCGCCTATGTATTTCACATTTTTTGGTAATCTTATTGATTTTAGGTTTATACACTTTGTAAATGCATAATCACCAATCAATTCAATAGAATCTGGCAATTCTATTGATAACATTTCGTGTCTGTCATGGAAAGCTCCTGAAGCTATAACCTTAACTGGATATCCTTCTATTTCGCTTGGTACAACATGATGAGGCATCTTTTTTCCTTCTTTAGTCATACCTTTGATTTCGATAATATTATTTTTTATATTATATTTTAGTTCATTATTATAAACACCAAATCCTTGAGTAACATATTTAATATTTGAATCATTTTTCTTTGACAAGACAACAACACGATTAGTTTTAGAATCAATTTCATAAAGTGTTTCATGTATCTTTTTTGGTGTTGTAGATGAACATATCAATTGGACATTAGCACATTCATTTTTTAAGAAGGATATAAAATCTACCCAATTTTCAATCATTTGTAATTCATTTATTATCAAATAAACCCTGTGAGTTTTTTTATTCTTTGCCCATTTTTTACAATAAGATTTAAAATTAAAATTCTCAAAAATAGGAAGTTCAAGATTTAAATAAAGAATATCACTTTTATTTATTCCTCTTTCATACAAGTCTTGACACACTCTTGCAAGCATGTCATTTTTTCTTAAATTTGCTTCACCAACTAAAAACACAAAATTGTTAGTGTCTGGTTCAAACAATAATTCTTGTACTTCATTATAATCATAAGCAAATAATTGATCTGAGAAATCTATATTTAAATTTTCAGAAAGAATACTATTTTCTTTTATATATTCTAAATATTCCTCTTTCATAATTATTCCTCCAACTTTATAATCCTGTTATAAACACAGGAAAATTTATCATTATCTATATCTTTATGATAATGACCATAGTACCAATGTGTATAATTATATTTATTTTTTATTAATTCTAAATAATAAAGTAATTCGTTATCATTTGGATAATAAGAAAATGAATTATCTTTTACTACACTCATAGGTGCTGAATGAGTAAATACCAAATCTATATTAAAATCATTATTTTTTAAATTATCTAATCCATTTTGATATTCTTTTGAATTTGGTAATTCTTCTTTCCATACATGAATTGGCGAACTATTCGTTAATACTTTAGAGGAAAATCCTCCACCAAAACAAAATATTTTTTTATCATTTATTAAAAATATTTCACCTCTAATTAAATGATAAATCTTTTTGCTTATCCTATGTGCTTTTCCTTTACAAAATTCGACAATCGGATATTTATTTAAGATGTCAAAATTCTCATGATTACCATCTATAAATAATGTTTTACATGGTAATGAATTATAAAAATCCATCACGGATGTATTTTGAATAGAATCCCAACATATTCCAGCATCACCAGTTATAATTAAATAATCATTGCTATTTAAATGAATCTTAGATAATTCTTCTTTTAGCCAAGGCAGTCTAATATGCCAGTGAATAT
>CAVAQB010000166.1:0-2392 GCA_963590725.1 Anaeroplasmataceae bacterium
GTCAAATCCTAGTTTTCGGATAGAACGAAGTACTTTACGTTTATTAACCTTATTACATTTCTTTCTAGAAGTAGTAATACAACCATATCCTAACTTATTTTTAAGAGCATATGGAGTAGGTTTAATATTTTCAAATAGTTCCATTACTTAATTTTAATTCAATTTGATGTAACTGTTGTAATAGTTCCTGATGATCTTTATGAATAACATAAGCATTACACATTATTGCTATCCATATTGCGAGTAGAAGTCCTTCAACAAATGGATTGCCCATATTAACGTGTTCTTACAACATTATAAACCCAAGCAACATTATTAAAATCTACATAAATTTGCGGGTTACCATTACTTTCAGTTCTTAATCTAATTGCTCCTCTAGTTCTATCTTGATCAACAACATAAAAGATAATTTGTTTACCTCCACTATTGTCAGTATAAGAATCTCCTGTTTCGGTTACATAGTAAGTTTGTTTTACTTTACTATATACAGTTATAATATCATTAGTTAAATCAATAGAAATAGATAGATTAGAATTTACCCAATCACTCCAAGTGTATCTTCCATTATATACTGATGCAGTTGCAAATGAAGTTGACCTATACCATAAAGTTTCCGCCTGTGTTGATATTGTTATAGTAAATATCAACAATATTATTGCTATAAATCTTTTCATATTAATCTATATCCCTAAATTTAAAACATTCTCCACAACTACACTCTACTTCACCTACAGTACCTATTCCTAGAGGGGTAAATTTATAAGTTAAATGAGGAGTTAGATGAGTTTGTTTATGTTCTTTATACCATTTATCAATAGCCTCTTTTTCTGAGTTAAAGATGCCAAAACCATTATAAAGACGCTCTTCTATCTTTTCTTTTTCCTTTTTAAGAGATTGATATTCTTTATTTCCACTAATAGCATTACTGTATTTAATTTTCCAGTATTCTACTGCAGCTTCTAAAGTTTTAAATTTATTCTCTAAAATCAAACAAAGTTCATCAATAGGTGGAATTGTATATATTTTTCCATCTATAGATTTATATTGTGTTATATCTGCCATATTAATGTTCAAATTTATGTCCTACGCATCCTCCATTACACTTTGCCATAAAATATTTACAATCCATGCACGAAGAATCTCGTAATGAAGAATACTTAGCCATTGATTCAATAGCTAGAAAATTTCTAAATCTATTATAAGGAATTATAGTCCCATCTTCATTAAAAATTGATAAATAATTTCCTTTATATTGGTTGCAATGGGTAAGTTTAAAATCCGCGGTAATTAATCCTGCACAGGAAATATACCCTAAACAGAAATTAATCATATAGAAATTATTAGATACATCCGAAGGCTTTAATTTTAATTGCACTGTTTTCGCTAGAAAACTGTCAGACATTAAACATCTGGGATATCTATGATCCCAGCCCCAACGATAATTTGGATGATCAATAGCCCAGTCTAAAACCTCTTCTACTTTAGGAAATATTTCATCTTTGTACTTAAAAACATCTAAAGTACAATCAATTGTTAAATTAAAACGGATAGTACCATTTACTGCAGTAATTGCATTATGTACTTTTTCAATTTTTTCAAGTAATGTTTGTACATTAGTTTCTTTTCTAATGACTACTTCTGTAACTAAAGGAGTCCATTTAGTAATCAATTCTTCATCAAGATTTTCATCTAGAAAATTAAAATTAATATTAATACCTTTTGATGCAGTCAAAGGAATTTGAGATAAAGCCTTTTTATTTAAGCCATTAGTAAAGATAGAAATTCTCTTAAATTTAGGAAAAGCATAATTATAGATTTCCACAAAATCAGGATGCATAGTTGGTTCTCCTCCCATAATTTGTAAACGCTCTACATGATTTTCTGCCAAATAGTCTATAAGCTTCTTACATTTTTCAGTATCCATATTTTTATTTGGGTCTCTAGTGTCTTTATTAAAACACCAAGGGCAAGAAGCATTACAATTTTCAGTTAGATAAATTCGTACTTGACTCATTGTAGTTTATTGTTTAATTTAATAATATTTCCAATCTTATACTTTTTATATTCTTTTTCTTCTACTCGATTTTTATAGATGTTACCTATACTATCCATAAAAAGAATATAATATTTAGTAGTATAAGCAGAATCTTCACTGTATTTAACAATCTCCTGCTTATTAACTACGGTATAACTATATTTACCATTAGGATTTTCACTTAAATAAGTAGTTTGACTAACTGCTACTAAAAGATAAAATCCTAATACGCAAATCAATAATATTGCTAATATATTTTTAACTATAGACATAATAAAAAAGGTCGACATTACTGCCGACCTGTATTTAGTTATTAATTAATTCATAAATTTCTTCAGGAGTTTCTTTTACAATAAT
>CAVAQB010000167.1:0-2387 GCA_963590725.1 Anaeroplasmataceae bacterium
ATATTAATAAACGTACAAGTACTAAAAGAATACATACATTTATAGATGTATAAAATGGTTTAAATTTAGTCCGAAAATAGAAACGGGATAAGAGTATGGCGCACTGTGGCGTCAACTCGACTTTTACAAAGTAAACACTGGGATACCCAGATGACGTAAATAAGGAGGATTTAATAACGATTACACAAACAAAAGAAGAAATAATGAATCAATTTAATATATTAAAATTAGAAGGTTTTGATGCTTATAAAACATATATTGATTCTAAAAAAGAAGAACAAAAAAGAACATTAACTAAAAGAGAATATTATAAGTGGTTACATGATGTAAGAGAGAATCTAAATAAGATTCCTCATACAATAAATGTTATTCATCATTATGATTTAGATAATGTTGCTGATGAAGTTAAAGATGCAATTTCATATGCATCTGATATAGGAACACTAGCTAAACTTAAACAGGCTGGAATAATAAGTGATGAACAATTTAAAAATATAAAAAAGAGAATTCAAAAAAATTACAAAATATCATCAGACATACAGAGCTTATAGATATATCTATGATATAATCGAATTAGGATGTGACTATGTCTGGTGAATATTAAGGAGGTTATAAATAATGCCAGATATAAAATTAATTAAGGCTACAACCAAACTTGGTAATAGAAATAAAGATAAGAATTCTAAACTTAGAGTTGCAGCCTATGCAAGAGTATCCACTGATGATGTAGAACAAATAAATTCATATAATTCTCAACTTCAGTACTATAACGAATTAATCAATAAGAAGAAAGATTGGAAGATGGTAGGTATATATGCTGATAAGGCTATAACAGGTACATCTACAGATAAAAGAGTTGATTTCATGCGTATGATAAATGACGCTATAAATGGTGATATAGATATGATTATCACTAAATCAATATCACGCTTTGCAAGAAACACTGTAGATACGCTCCACTACGTTAGACTCTTAAAAGAAAAAGGTGTTGCTATATTCTTTGAGGAAGAACATATAAACACCCTTTCTATGGACGGAGAATTGATGCTAACAGTATTATCATCAGTTGCTCAACAAGAAGTCCATAATACCTCAGAACACGTCAAAAAAGGCTTAAAGATGAAAATGCAAAGAGGTGAACTTATTGGTTATAATGGATGTCTTGGATACGATTATCATCCAGATAGCAAATCTATTACAATAAATGAAGAAGAGGCTAAAATAGTTAGATTTATCTTTGATAGATATCTAGAAGGAATAGGATGTTCTTTAATTGCTAAAGAATGTGCTAGTTTAGGATATAAAACAAAAAAAGGTAATACCCGTTGGTATGAATCAGGAATAAGAGGAATACTTAGAAATGAAAAATATGTAGGAGATTGTCTTTTCGGTAAAACATTCACTCTAGATCCTATATCTAAAAGAAGATTAAAAAACTTTGGAGAAGAAGATAAGTTTTATATGGAAAACCATCATGAAGGAATAATTTCAAAAGAAGACTTCATGAAGGTTCAAACAATACTAGATAATAGAGGAACTCCAAAACGTCAAATTAATGGTAAAAGACAAGAAGCGTTGTCTAGAAAATACGCATTCTCATGCATTACTAAATGTGGATGTTGTGGAGGAAGCTATACTAGAAGAAATTGGCACAGTGGTAAGAACTATAATAAAGTAGTTTGGCAATGCACTAATAACACTAAAGGTGGTAAGAAAGAGTGCCCTAATGCTAAAGGAATAGAAGAGACTGCTTTAGAAAGAGCATTTCTAACTGCTTATAATCTAGTATGTTCTGATTTAAAATCTTCATTTGAAAGAGTATATAAAGAAGTAGAAAAAGAATTTGATTTAGAAGGATTATCTAAAGAAATAAAAAAGAAAAATGATAATTTATCTAAATTAGAAAATAAGAAACAAAAACTAATAGATTTAAAGTTATCTGATAGTATTGATCAAGAAACATTCAAATCAACACTTAATTCTATAAACTTCAATATAGAAAGTGCTAAAAAAGAACTAGCAGGATTAGTTGATAATAACGAAGTTCTAAAGAATAAAGAAGAAAGTCTATCTAAAGCAAAAAAGATTTTAGAAGAGGGAGGACCTTTAGAACAATTTGATCGTAATGTATTAGAAGCTATTGTTGAAAGAGTAATAATAGGAGATAAAGATAATCCTTATTCAATTAAATTTATCTTTAAGAATAAAGATGATATTGAATTAAATGCATCTGAATACATTATGAAATCCAATAAAAAAGGAAATCTTGAGAATTTGTTATATTCTAATACCACCAACGCAATAGTAAATGCTTTATCTAATAATAACGTTGCATATTGAAACAGTAGCGTTATTAGAATTAAAAAAATAACTTTTAAGTAAGTTAA
>CAVAQB010000168.1:0-2243 GCA_963590725.1 Anaeroplasmataceae bacterium
ACTGTATTAAGGTCATATGTTGAGGACAAAATTAGAGATAATTTAAAGTATGCGGTTTTATCACTTGGAAAAGATTTAAAAAGAAGTGCTTATGCATCATCTGCTTATTTAAAAGATGCGGTAGATGATTTTGATAAATATTTAGTTGATACAAGTAAAAATACTAAGCATTTTGATGATGTTAAAACTTTTAATGATAAAATACGTAAGAATTATACCGAAATAAATCGTTATATAAGGTTTGATGTATCTACTTATATTTATGATGAATATAAAACATTTTGTAAAGATAAAATAAATTTTAATAACTTGACTGATAAATTAAAAGAAAGAGCTAAAGAAAATGTTTGTGCTTTTAATACAGGAAATGGATTAGACTCAGATAAAATAATTAAAGATGATTTGAATATCAAGTGGTATGATTCTATATTTATCGAAGGTAAACCTCTTATAAGTTATATTCCAAATAAATATATAAGAAATGAAGATACTTTAAATGTATATGCTAGCAAGGTTATGTATGATGCACTTTTAAAGCCTGATACAATTATTGATAAAGTTATAATGGCTAATGCTGGCGGAACAATTGTAACTAAAGTTCAATCATTTGATTCTGAATATAGAATTACTGATGATTCTTATAGGAATACATATGGTTGGTTTAGGAAATTTTTAGATAAAATACATCTTTATAAAATCCCTTCTAAATATGATGTGGTACAAGCTAGAAGAGATAGAGAAAAAAATACATATACAAATAGATGTGAAAAAATTAATAATTATCTAAATAGAAAATTCATACAATCATCTGAGTTTAAGCTTGCTACAAGCGGTGATGTCATTAGTACTCTTAAAGAAAATGACGTTTCTAGAATGAAAGTTGCTGATATTGAAAATAAATATGAGACTACTCTTACAAATAATTTAAAAAGTTTTGGTGAAATGCGAGTAGAGTTTGATGAAAGAATAGCAGCTGACGAAAGAGCAAACTTAGAAAAAAGCTTGAACCAAGATTTAAATAACAAGAATGCATTGGAAGATCTATCTATAAGCTATGATAATCCAGCCGATATTTCTAATGAAATATTTGAAGGCCTAGATGATGTTATAGATACAAGTGATAAAAAGCTTAATAAATAAGGGTTCTTTAAAATTCACGTTTGATTGGTTGATTATTGGTTAATCCCACTAATTTATTTAAAGAAGCAAAAATGGTTACCTTAATGTAGGGTAGCCTTTTTTATTAGGTTATTATAAAAATAACTAAAGAAAATAATTTGTTTTTTTGTATTGAATGTAAAATGTATAAATGGTAAAATAACACTGAAATAAAATTCACTGATAAAAAAGTCAGTGTTAATTTGGAGGCAATATGTTTTATCACAGACAAAAAGAAATCAACGAAATAAATGAAGTGCTAAAAGGCGTAGATAAAAAAATTATTATTTATGGCAAAAGAAGAGTAGGAAAAACTTCTATAATAAAAAAAGTAACAGAAGAAAATAAATGCATTTATTTTGAATGTATTCAAGATACTCTAAAAGAAAATTTAGCTTCATTTAAATTAACTTTATCAAAAATAATGAATATTCCATCTTTTGTTACATTTGATTCATTTGAACATGCTTTTGAATTTATTAATAGTTTAGATGAAAAATATACGATTGTATTTGATGAATATCCATATCTTAAAAAATTAAATAAGCCCGAAACTATAGATAGTATATTTCAAAAAATATTTGATAATTATTGCGCAAATTTGAATGTTATCCTTTGCGGATCACAAATAAGTATGATGAATGAACTATTAACTGAAGGAAATCCTTTATTCGGAAGATTTTGTAAAAAAATATTTGTTGATGAATTAAATTATATTGAAACCACATCTTTTTATGAGCCTAAGTCTATAATGGAAAAAATTGCTTTTTATTCAGTGTTTGGAGGAAGTCCTTATATAAACTCTTTTTTAAAGAAAGAGGATAATTTGGAAAATAATATAAAGAATTTGTATTTAAATGATTCAAGTCTTGTGTATAATTATGCTGACTCACTACTTATATCAGATGCGGTAAATAGTTTACAAGCAAAGAAAATAATATCTTATATTAAAAATGGGAAAAAAAGATATTCTGAAATTGAAAATGCGCTTGATGATGATAAAACAGGGAAAATAGCGAAGTCTTTGAAATCGTTAGTTAACCTTAAAATACTTAAAAAAACTTATCCTATAAATAAATTAGGAG
>CAVAQB010000169.1:0-2171 GCA_963590725.1 Anaeroplasmataceae bacterium
CAATAAGAGCTTTCATTGCATCATATGTAGCTTTATTATTATCATATTCTTCTTGAGTTACAAACTCAACCTTCATTCCGTTAATTTCAACGCCATCTCCAAGTTTTTCTTTATTTCCATTCAAAAGAGAAAGAATTGAAGATTCTTCATCAAAGCTTAAAGATGCGGCGGTGCCTGCAAAGAGGGCTTTAGCACCAGCACTTGAGAGCGCGGTTACTGAGTCCCCGCTCAGATCATCGCTAATCTTTACGTGACCATATTCTGTAGCGCTACCCGCACCAAACTCAGTTGTTGTAGAAGCGTGTGACTTAGGTACCGCTGATTCCTCTTTTACCTCTTTAATAACTTCCGCAACATTCTTAGTCGTTGTAGGAGTTGTTGAATCAGTGATAATCTCACCTGCCGCATTATATCCAACTGTAACATTCAGCGCATCCGCACCTATATCTCTAGTATCATAGCTACCATCCGCATCAGTGGCTATGCTAATTTGTTTAATTATATCAGACATATTAATATCCTTTCTTTCATATTTTTATAAGGGAAACCCTTAATCATTGTTCTATAAGAATATTATTTTTTTTAAATATAAATTAATAAGGAATGACCATAGCGGTCATTCCTTTATCTAATTATTTATTTATATTCTGCCAAGGTATGTATACATTAGGTAAAGCATTAGTATCTAATTTTTTAATTTCTTTAATATAAAGCACAGCACCTTTAACTTTATATTCCATACTAAATTCTTCTTTAACTTCAGCAATTATATCAACAAAATCCCCGTGATTTATTTCATCAGCCTTATCGTATTTACACTTTAAACCAAGATAGGCAATATCTTGATTACAACAAGTCATAAGTGTTCGACCAATAAAAAATATACCATCACGCAATTTTAATTCATCAGCCTTATTAACTTCGCCCTGCAAATGAATAAGATCATCTGTATACTTAATTGGATTTTCAACACAGTCTATATACCAATCAAAATATAAATCGTCAGTGATTTCAAATATATCAATAGAAGCACTATCAAATAAACTATTATCTACGGATAAATCAATATTTCTATCATTGTCCATAAATATTACATTCGCATAAGGTGCATAATAACGAAGAATATTTCTAGTTTCTACCTTTGGCAAAGTGTTGTAATCGTACCTATTTACAACTACTGTTTGGGCACAATACAAAACATCTTGCACTTGCTGGCTCATATTTTTAAAATCAAGTTTAAATTCTGAACCATCAATTGTTGTTACTATATTTACGAGTTCAAAACATTCTACTATTTTTTCGATAGACCACCGACTAGTATACTCAATAAATACCTCTTCAGCACCATATTCCTCAAATAACTGTTTAAAATTATCCTTATTAATTTCTTCAAAACTGTTAAAATAAATCAACTCGCAATTTTTCTTTTTAAAGAAATTCATGTCATAACCTATATCATCTTGTTCGCAAGATATAAACAACTTTTTTGTATCATTTTCAGAATGATCTATAAGATGATATAACATAGTAGTTTTTCCACTATCTACAAAACCATTTACTACAACTATTTTCATTTTAATCCTCTTATTCAATAATTATTTATATATCTGTACTTGTAATAATAACAATATCATCCTTCGTAAGCTTTTCTTTTTGAAGTGGTTGTAGTGCTCCAAGAGCAAAATTTAAAACGTTATCTACTTCAATCGTTCCAAATGTAAACACATTTGTTAAAGCGGGGATATTTTGCTCAATCCACCAACCTTTAAAACCTGCAGATTTCATATCGCCTATAGAATAGATACAAATTTTATAGTCTTGTTTTTGAAAATCAACCAAGCAATTTACTAAATCTGTATTAGGAAAATGAAGTTTATTAGGAAAATCAAAATCTTCAAATTTCCTTATTTGCTCTTTGTCATTACCATTTATCAAGCTCATAGGATAGTACAGTTCTTTAATCTCATTGAGAGTTAAAGTATGTTCGTGTAAACACAAACAATTGTCAAATTCTACAAAACAATATTTTCCCATTTTACCACCATGTATTTCCAGAGTTGCAACAACTCCACCAACTATAATAGGCAGGAACACAAGCACCTGAACCATTTCTTTGCCACCAACCTGCCTCTTTAGTGTTGTGACTACCTTTATGACCAACGCTCCAAGCT
>CAVAQB010000170.1:0-2170 GCA_963590725.1 Anaeroplasmataceae bacterium
TTGTAAATGGCATAGCCTTACTATTAACATCAGACGCTGAGGTAATAAGAAATTATGAATAATTTATTAATTGCTTCTATTAGCGAAATTCTTAATTTAAAATTACCATCAAGTGTAGAAGAACATATTTCGTTATATAATAATAAAAACCAGGCAATGGAATCTAGGATTGGATATGAACTTTTAGATAGGGGACTTAAAAATCTAGGAATTTTAAATTATGAAATAGATTTCACCCTAAAACCTTTTATTAAAAATAATAATGTTAAGTTTAATATATCTCATGATAGCGATATGGCGGTATGTGTAATATCTAATAAAGAAATCGGTGTAGATATTATGAAAATAAGAGCGATTGATGAAAGAATAATTAATCGTATTTTAAATAAAAATGAGAAAATGCCTATTACAGATTATGATAAGACTATGCTTTGGTGTAAAAAAGAAGCTTATATTAAATATATGGGCACATCAATATCGTCACATATTAATCATATTGATACAACAAAGATTAAATATGAGATAGTAGAAAAAAATGAATATATAATTGTAATGTGTTATGGTACAATATAGAATGTTTGGAGTTGAATAAAATGAGCACTTTAAAAGATTTAGCGAACATAGTTTGTCCTAATTTGAAGCATGATAGAGAATATTATCTAAATAAATATCCTATGCGAGAAGGCACAATCACAAGATTTGCACCATCTCCTACCGGATTTTTGCATACGGGTTCTTTATATATGGCCCTTATTAATTATAAAATCGCTTTTGATAATAATGGTATATTCTATCTTCGTATTGAAGATACTGATACAAAACGAGAGGTAGAGGGATCTATAGATACAATTGTTCGTATGCTTAATGAATTTGGAATAGAATTTCAAAATGATATAGCATATGGTCCTTATAAACAATCAGAACGTAGCGACATATATAACGCTTTTATTTATGATTTAATTATTAATGATAAGGCATACCCTGATTTCGTTACTGAAGAAGAACTAGAATCTATTAGAAATAGACAAGAAGCAAATAATGAACGAATTGGGTATTATGGCGATTTTGCGATTGGAAGAAAACTTTCTATTGATGAAATGATTAATAATATCAAAGAAGGAAAAGAATATGTTGTACGTATAAAATCATCTGGTGATTTTAATCGCAAATTTAAGTTTAAAGATTTGTTGAGGGGTGAAATTGAATTCCCTGAAAATGATTTTGATACAGTAATTCGTAAACGTGATGGCCTACCTACATATCATTTCGCACATGCAATCGATGATACACTTATGCATACATCAATAGTTATTCGTGGTGAGGAATGGTTAAACTCAGTACCAGTTCATAGAGATTTATTTTATCAATTAGGATTTAAGATGCCAAAATACATGCATATATCATCAATTCTTAAAGCCTCAGATGATGGGGTACATAGAAAACTTTCAAAAAGAAAAGATCCTGAGGCATCAGTGTCATTCTTACTTGAAAAAGGATATCCTAAAAAAGGATTTATTAACTATCTATTAGTACTTGCTAATTCTAAATATGAAAACAATATGAATGATTCGTATAAATTAGATTTTAAAAATTTTAGTATTAATGGTTCAACATTTGACTTACCTAAACTTGATAGCGTATGTAAGGAATATATATTTAGTTTATCGACTGATGAATTCTTTAATGAGGCATATGAATATGCCCTTAAATATGATAAAGAATTACTTGATTTAATAAATAGAAATCAAAATTTATTTAAATCAATTCTTTCATTTGAACATACTCCGCAAGCACGTAAGGATTACGCGACATATTCTGAAATAAAATCTAAGATTTATTATTTTTATAATGATTTGTTTGATACAATAGATTATGAGGATATACAAATTGATTATGATACAAAGAAAAATGCCCTTAATATTGTGCTAAATTCAGACTTCAATTTAGATGGCGATTCATGGGTTTTAGATTTAAAGACTAAATCACATGAAATTGGATTCGCAAAGAATAAAAAGGAAAAAGAATCAGAGAATCTAAATTATATGTTCAGTGATTTTATGAAGATATTGAGAGTGGCAATTTGTAAGAAAAATGAATCATTCTCAATATATGATGTAATAAAGCTAATTGGCGTAGAAGAGGCTAAAAACAGAATAGAAAAATATTTAAA
>CAVAQB010000171.1:0-2157 GCA_963590725.1 Anaeroplasmataceae bacterium
GTATTATATGATTCCTTTTATAGCGCTAACCTTTCAATATACATTTGTAGATGGTCTTACATCTATTGGGTATGCAAAATATGGAATATTTTTATCTTTGATAAGAAAAGTTAGTATGATAGCTTTTGCGTATACATTGCCATTTATATTTGGAATAAAAGGATGCTTCCTATCAGAAACTTTTAGTGATTTCTTATCAAGCATTATAACATTTATTTCATTTATGTTAATAATTAATAAAATACTAACTAAACGAATGAATTCAAATGAAAGTGTGCTAGAATAGCACATTTTTAAAGTTAACACTTTATTTATTTAATAAATAATATTATAATTAAAAAGAAATACCCATTAATATAAGGGATTTAAAAAAGAGGTTTTATTATGAAAATTGATACAAAATGTATAGAGTCAGGTTATACACCAAAAAATGGTGAGTCAAGACTTATTCCTATTATTCAGTCTACAACATTTAAATATGATACATCAGAGGATATGGGAAAATTATTTGATCTTGAGGCATCAGGATATTTTTATACAAGATTACAAAATCCTACCAATGATATGGTAGCGGCAAAAATTCAAGCATTAGAGGGTGGTAGTGCCGCAATGCTTGTTTCATCAGGTCAAGCTGCAAATTTCTTTGCCTTATTTAATATTTGTAATGCAGGTGACCATATTGTTGCCTCAGCTGCTATTTATGGTGGTACATTTAATTTAATAAATGTTACAATGCGTAAGATGGGAATAGATGTTACATTTATTGAACCAGATGCTTCAAATGAAGAGGTAGAAAAAGCGTTTAAGCCAAATACTAAGTGTGTATTTGGAGAAACTATTGCAAATCCATCACTTAAAGTTTTTGATATAGAGCGCTTTGCAAAATTAGCTCATTCACATGGAGTACCACTAATTGTTGATAATACATTCGCAACTCCAATTAATTGTCGTCCTATTGAATTTGGATGTGATATTGTAACTCATTCAACTACAAAATATATGGATGGTCATGATGCTACTGTTGGTGGCGCAATAATTGATGCCGGAAAGTTTGATTGGATGGCTCATAAGGATAAGTTCCCAGGACTTTGCACACCAGATGATTCATATCATGGTATTACATATGCTACTAAATTTGGAAATGCAGGTGCATTTATTACAAAATGTACTGTACAGTTACAAAGAGATTTTGGTTCAGTTCCATCTCCAATGTCTTCATATATGCTAAATTTAGGTTTAGAGTCACTTGCAGTAAGAATGAAGAGACATTGCGAAAATGGTCTTAAGGTTGCAGAATTTTTAAAAGATAATCCTAAGATTGATTGGGTACAATATCCTAATCTTAAAGGGGACAAATATTATGATTTAGCTCAAAAATATTTACCAAATGGTTCATGCGGAGTTGTATCATTTGGAATTAAGGGTGGAAGAAAAGCTGCTGAAGAATTTATGAAGCATTTGAATCTTGCGATAATCGCAACTCACGTTGCAGATGCACATTCATGTGTATTGCATCCTGCATCATCTACACATCGTCAATTAACAGATGAACAATTAAAAGAATGTGGCGTATCTCCTGAGGGAATTAGATTTAGTTGTGGTATAGAAGCAACTGAAGATATTATAGCTGATATTAGTAATGCGTTATCATTCGTAAAATAATAAAGATAAGCGGTGATTATATGGAAGAAAATAAAGAAAATAATTCCACTACAATTGAAGAAACACATAAAATAGTTGAAGAGGCTAAAAAAAATTATTATAAAGAAAATCTTCATAACAAAAAAGTATTAAGAGTATTAAAGGCTTTAGTATATGTACTAACATCCGCTATGCTTATATTAGGTGTTATAACTGTTATTGTAGCTTTAATACTTGAAAAAAATTATTATTTTACAAGTAGAATTGCAATTCCAATAATTACTATTATATTTGGTATTGTTGCGATTTTACTTACACAAATTAATAAAAGAATATCTAAAACATCAAATCTTAAAGGTGATACATTTGAACTTATTGTTGGAATTTTATGTGTTATCCTTGGAATAATTTGGTTATTTACAAATATCTTTTAATTTGACCTAATGCTAATCCTATGATATACTAATGTTGCTAGGATAAGGCGTGGAACCCAAATTATTATAAAGAGGCTTGAGG
>CAVAQB010000172.1:0-2128 GCA_963590725.1 Anaeroplasmataceae bacterium
CCTAAAGATAGATACCCTAATTTTAATATTAATACTAGAGGTATTGTTGATGTATTAGTAGGTAAAGAATCAAAGATTATAACTTCTTTTAATTTGAATAAATTATATTCGTATAAATCTGTTGATTTAAAATATGAAAAGAAATTATGGTTAGTATTTAATGAATTAGAAAGTGAAAAGATTATAGAAATTAATAAAGAAAACTTTAATAGTATTAATATTTTAAAAGATGATTTATCAGACGAAGATATAAATATTATATTTGCTAATTTGATACAAAATAGCAAGGCTTTTAGGTGATAAACTTAAGTACTATTAGTAATGTGAAATTAAGAATATTTAATTTGCATAATATTTGAAATATTATATTAACAGTATTTAGAAAAAATGTATTAATTATATTATGTCTCTATAGGAAAAATAATAGTTAAATTATAAAGCCTATTAATTATTAAAATAAAAGTTTAAAAGTCATTAAAAATAATAAAATGATAAATTTGTTAAAGTTGATTAAAAGAGGAAAAAATGTATGGAAGATTTATTTTTGACAAATTATAGTGAAAAGACATTTTTAGATAAACTAAAAGACTCTTTAGAAAAATGTCAATCTTTTTCTTTTTCGGTTAGTTTTATTAAAAAAGCAGGTCTAATTCTTTTTGAACAGGTTTTAGAAGAAGCTCTTATTCGAGGAGTTAAAGGTAGAATAATAACTTCCACATACCAAAATTTTACTGACGTAGCTTCATTAAGAACATTTATACACTTAATGAAAAATTATCCCAATTTTGAATGCCACTTAGATATTAATTGTTTTGATGATAACGGTTTTCATACTAAAGGATATTTGTTTGAATATGATGACTCATATGAATTTATTGTTGGCTCTTCTAATATAACAAGATTTGCACTTTTAAAAAATATTGAATGGAATGTTTCATTAAGTGCTAATGAAAAAATTAGTTCTCAACAAGAAGCTTACAAAGAATTTGATAATTTATGGTGTAAGACCAAAACACTAACAAATGAATTAATCGTACAATATCAAAAATTATTAGATTATGCGATTGAAAAATGGGATATGGATTACTTTGATCCGACATCTAATAAAGTCAAACCTAATTCTATGCAAAGAAAAGCTCTGAAAGAATTAAGAAGATATAGAGACATGGGAGTATCAAAAGCTTTAGTTGTTTCTGCAACTGGATCGGGTAAAACATTTCTTGCTGCATTTGACGCTAGAAATTATAACGCTAAAAAAGTTTTGTTTGTAGTTCATAGAGATAAGATATTAAAGGATGCTCAGGAAACATTTATGAAAGTTTTTGGTGTAGAAAAAACTTATGGATTATATGTTGGAAAACATAAAGATATAGATGCGGATGTTCTATTTGCATCCAATCAAATGCTTGCTTCACATTTAAATGAATTTTCACCTAATGAATTCGACTATATTGTAATGGACGAATGTCATCACGCAGCCGCATCTACTTATAGAAAAATTATGAATTATTTTAAACCTGGGTTTATGTTAGGAATAACAGCAACTCCAGAACGTATGGATAATCAAGATGTTTTTGAAATGTTTGATAAAAATGTACCTTATGAATTAAGATTAAGGGATGCGATTCTTAATGATTTAGTTGTACCATTTCATTATTATGGAATTAGAGATAAACTTGCAGATTATAGTTATAATGACAATACAAAAATATCAAAAGAAATTGCAAAAGTAGATAATATTGAATTTATTAAAAAAGAAATAGAAAAGCATAGGGGACAAGGTAAACTAAAAGCTCTAGCTTTTTGTACTTCTGTTGCACATGCTAATCTTATGGCGGAAGAATTAGAAGAAGTTGGGTATAACGCTATTGCTTTAAATGGATCTAACGATTTAGGTCAAAGAATTAAGGCAATTAACGATTTACAAGATGATTCTAATCCTCTAGAAATAATTTGTGCTATTGACATATTAAACGAAGGTGTTGATATTCCAGGTGTTAATATGGTTTTATTTCTAAGGCCAACAGAATCGTCAACCGTTTTTTTACAACAGCTTGGACGTGGACTACGTAAAGCTGAAGGCAAACAATACGTAACGGTTTTGGATTTTATCGGTAATAATTATGAT
>CAVAQB010000173.1:0-2117 GCA_963590725.1 Anaeroplasmataceae bacterium
AAACAAATCAATGTTAATGATATTTAAAGTTGTAGGTGTAGATAATAATAAATTAAGAATAATAGAATTTATAGAATATGTGCTATCATTTATAATTTCTATTGGAGTTTCAATTGCCGTTATGTTTTTAATGAAAAAAACATATAAAAAAATTGTTATTTATCTAATAGGGGTGTTTAACCAAAGAATGTATCAAGAATTAAATAATTATTACAATGTAAAATTTGAAATTATATCTCCTGTTATTCTTATTGTAATTTATTTGATTATTTCAGTTATCTTTAGTTTTAAATTAAAGTTAAGTAGTTATGAAAGCGGTGAGTAGAATGAAAAGAAAAGAATTATACTCATTATCTTTTGAATATGTAAAAGCAAATAAAAAAGTGTCATTAAAAAGTATAATAACATTAACTTTGTGTATTACATTTTTATGCGTATCATTATTTATTTTCTTTGAATTTAGGATAGACATTATGAAAAAAGTATATGATGAAAATATTTTTTCAACGATTACTCTAAATTATAGTGAATCGCAAAATGGCTACATGAACAAAAAATACAAAGAAAATATAGAAGAAGATTCAAATATTAAAGAGAATGTTTTATATAAACAAGTTTATTATAATTATTATAGTAGATATGAATCAAATATTGATAAGCAATTAATTACTAATTATCCGATATTAACTATTGATAATATAAATTATTCTATAAGTATAAATAAGGATAATAGTTCGTGCAATGTAATTGAATTTTACAATCTTTTAGAAGGAAGTTGTTATCTAGAAGAAGAAAAAAAGTATATGAATAATAATAATTTAGGTGATTTGATAATATGTGGAAACACAATTGAAGCAAATGAAAAAAGTATTATGATTAATAGAGTTGTTTTAGATGACTTAAATATTTCCTACAATGATGTTATAGGGAAAAAAGTTTCGTATAAAGTGTCTATACCAGGCCAATATAATTTGTATTATAATGGTTTAAAATATGAACAAAACGGAAAATATATAAATATATTTGAAAATTATATAATAAAAGGTGTGTTTAATAATAATATTTATTCTACTCCTACAAGGAATGATGTTGTCAATAATCCTATTTTTTGGATATCTGATGATAATATATTTGAAGGTGATATATATAACTACGATAATACTAATTATAGATGTTATTATAATGATGATCCGATTGAATTGTCAAAAAAGATAACAAACGATGGAAAAGTGTTTTTAGCGGATTATATTACTAGAAAACCAGATGATATGTTTAATGTAATTTATCAATATAAAAATTTTAATTCGGCTTATAAAGCCTATAATAATATGTCTAAGTATGCCATACTTTCACAAGAAAATGGTATGACTTTAGCTAATTGTTTTAGACCATCAAATGTATTAAATGATTATATTGAATTTTATCCCAAAATAAGTATGCTGGTGTTGGCCTCATTATCTATATGCGGTGCTGTTTTTATTATGACGCTTATTAATCTAATATTAATAATATATTTTCAAAGAATGAAAAAGAAGCATTTCTTTGGAGTGCTTAGAGCGATTGGGTATACAAGGCAAGATATTAAAAATATTTTAAACTATCAAATAGATATACAATACTTTATATCAATAATATTTTCCTTTATTATATCAACTATCCTTAATTTAATTATAGTATTAAAATGGAATAATATGATAGACAGGACAAACTTTGATGGAGATGTTAGCTATAAGATTAATTTGTTACATACATTATGGGTATTTATATTGATTAATGTAATCATTTATCTTTTAATAAAAACCATATTAATGATATATAATAAAATTTCAAAAAGTGAAAATATAATAGAATCTTTAAAAGAAGAATAATGTTTATAAAAAGAATTTGGCAAAGTTTGCATAAATCTTGAATATTTTTCAAATGATGGTATAATCTATTTTGTAATACGCTGATAAAGAGTAGTAAATTATAAAAGTTCTTAAGAGAATGAAGTAAATGCTGCGAACTTCTAGAATGGATATAATTGAATTCACTTTGGAGTGATGTTAATCGCATCCGTATGTCTACGTTACAGATTAATGAGTGCAGATATTATCTGAACTAAGGTGGTACCACGG
>CAVAQB010000174.1:0-2115 GCA_963590725.1 Anaeroplasmataceae bacterium
TTATAAAGATGTGAAATTAATAAATTCAAGTTTGTTTTTCTTGCCTGAAACAAAAAATCCTTTTTTAATAAAAAAATTCTTAAAAAAATTCTTTGAAAATAATAAATATGATATTGTTCATTCAAATGTTATAAATCTTGGAGCATATGTTTTAAAAGAAGCTAAAAAAGCAGGCATAAAGCATAGAATTATGCATTCTCATATAACTCAAAATGGTGAAACATGCATACAAAGATTAATTCGCTTACCATTTCAAAAAATAGCATTACATTATACTAATGAATATTTCGCATGTAGTGAAGCTGCTGGGAAGTTTATGTTTAAAAATAAAAAGTTTAAAATTATAAATAATGGTATTGATATAAAAAAATTTAGATACAATGAAACTTATAATAATGAAATTAGAAAAATGTATGAAATAGATTCTTCTTGCAAACTTATCGGACATGTAGGTAGGTTTACTGAGCAAAAGAATCATAAGTACCTTATTGATATTTTTTATGAAGTTCATAGAATTGATTCAAATATTAAATTAATGTTGATTGGCGATGGATCTTTGGAAAATGAGATTAAAAATAAAATTACAAATCTCAAATTAAATGATTATGTTATTTTTACTGGCCTTCAAAATGATATTTATAAATATTATTCGGCAATGGATTTATTTGTATTACCTTCGTTGTATGAAGGCCTACCTGTAGTTGGGGTTGAAGCACAAGCTTCTGGTTTGATATGCTTATTTAGCAATAAAATTACCATAGAAACAAAAATTACTGAAAATGCGATTTTTAAATCTATAGAAGTGCCCCCTATTGATTGGGCTAAATTAATTCATGAATTAATTTATAAAACTCATAATAGATTAAAAATAAATGAATCAGTACTTAATACTAAATATGATATTTCACATCAAGCAGCAAGACTGGTTGATTTTTATAAACAAATCATTAATAATTAAAAATATATTAGAAATTAGAGGTCTATATGAAAAAAGTTTTATTTAATGTACTTGTTATTATTTTGTCCTTAATAATGATTTTAGCGTATTGTACAAAATTACTTGTTTTGCCGTTTTACTTGAATGCAATACTTGTGATTTTTATATGTTTGAAAGCAAGGTTTAGTTTATTTTCAATAAAGGCACTAATAACATCTTATATTTTAATTCCAATTGGATATAAAATTTTTGCCAATAATACTTATGGTATTTTAAATATTTATCAAGGTGATATTTATTCAACACAAATTAATTTTTTAATTTTCATTTATCTTACAATTAATTTTATTTTCTTAAATAATAGTAAAATTTTAGAAAATGAGAAGAAAATATATAAACTTATGGATAAATTTGAAATTTCAAGCCAAAATGCTATTTTATTCTCTATTTTAGCTGTTATATTTATTATTATTTTTTATCCTCCATCATTTCTATCTAATGGGCAAAGATTTTATCATTTGTTACCAGGTAACTTTTGGAATCATTTTAGCGTAATAGCATTGCTTTTTTTACTTCCAAAAATGAAAAAAAGAAAAGTATATATCTTTCCGTGGATATTTGTTATTGCTTGGTGCTTATTTAAAAATGAACGTGTTGATGCTATTGGACTCACATTGGTACTAGTAATATATTTTTGGCATAAAAAAGTTTTTCGAAAAACAACATTGCTATTATTTTCATGTTTGACCATAATTTTGTTCGTTTCAATTGGCTATACAAGACAAGGTTCTAACTTTACAAACTATAATGATTTTTTATTTAAGTTTCTAAATCAATCGACCAGTAGCGACATAGCTTATATTTTTGATATTTCTATTGACTATCCTAAAAATTTTGGCTTTTTATTAGGTAAATCATATCAAACTTATTTATATGATATTCTAAATTTGGCATCCCCTTATAATGCTAGTAATATATTACAAAACTTATATGGACATCCTGGTGGTATTTTTCTTTTAAGTGAACCATATATGAATTTTGGAATTTTTGGAGTTGTTTTGTATTCTATTTTGGAAAATTTATTCTATATGGTTTTATTTAGTAGGAAATCTAAGGTGATTATAATTTATTATCTATTCTTTTTATCTAGTGTATTTAGATATTGTTGGTATGGAATT
>CAVAQB010000175.1:0-2076 GCA_963590725.1 Anaeroplasmataceae bacterium
TGTTTTGCATCATTTCTTATACTATTATGTCTATCTATTGCATTTTTTTCAGCTTTTGCATATGTCTCATCATGACGTTTATTGATATCTACTCCCTTATATAATCCAATATTATAAAAGAATTTTTTAAATCCTTTTAGATTAGTCTCATTATATATCTTCTTATCAACATTAAATTTTAAAGGCACTATATCAACGCTTGCAAAATTTCCTAATTGTTTTGGTGTAACCATTTCAATTACACTTGTTCCTTTATTTATTTCTTGAATTAGTTTTTGCATGCACATAGCTCTTCTATCACCATATCTTTGTTCATTAGAAAATGTTGATAATTTTTTTCCATCTATATATATTTGATCAATAATATCATTATATCCAAAAAGCCCATTACTCTTTATATTTAATCCATCTAAATCTTTTCCAAAATCAACAATATGTTCATAATTAGCGTCATCTTCTAATAATTCATCTTTATTTAAAGACATAAGCTTATCGTATTTATGATCGTAATTAATAGAAACGCTTCCCTCACTTAAAAGTAAGTCCATTTTCATTTCATCACTAGCTATGTTAATATTTGGATTTGTGGCTTTATCAAGACCAAGGTCATCAAATACTAAAGATAGGGAATTTGTAAATGTATTATTAATATCCATTTTTTTATTGAAGGCTGTTCTTCCTTCCATAGTTTTAAAATGATCACTTACAAATTCATAATTTAATTTAGGTGAAACATTATAGAAATATCCTTGCGCAAAACGCATACTAAAATATAAATTGAATAAATTCTTATTGCTTAAGTTAAAACCATTTTCATTTTTATATATGCTTTTTTCAATATCAATTGTCTCATCTAAAGTCTTAAAGATTTTTTCAAAATATGGCTTTGTTTTTTCATATCTTGCCCTCTCCGATGGTTTAAGACCTAATTCATCTTTTGTATTTTCATCTAAGTGTTTATTTAAAAATTCCAAATCTTCAAGTGGCTTATAAGAAAAATCTTCCATCATTTTATTAAGAAATTCTTTAAATTTAGCCTCATCAATTTTACCATTTTGAATAATATTATCATCATTTGTAATCATAATAAGAGCTATAGATGGTAATTCTCTAAAATCTACTTTTTGACCAACATAACTTTGAAATTCGTTATTTGTTGTTTGATTATAATTGTCTATATAATCATGTGCAAACTTATAATTGTCCCAATAATATGTTCTAACTTTATCCATATTATCTTTATTATTTGTAATAGTTCTTAATATCTTACCATAATATTTAGACTTTATATCTTTTTTATATATTCCACTACCTATTGTTAATTCTTCTTGCATAATATTCACCTTTATTTCATAAATTATACTTGTAAAAACATATCTTCTTACATATTATACATTTTAGATAATGATTTTCAAGTTGTTTTTTTTATTTAATATATTTTGTATACGCCATCAAAAATGGTCCTAATCCTTTAGCGTCATTCTCGCCTTTAGTCTCACTCAGGTAATATGATATACTTCCATCTCTATATGTATTAGTTTCAGGTCCAAGCCCTGCTTGTATACATATATCTTTTAATCCATTTTCACTAAATGATTTATTGTATACTCCTTCATATATAGCTTTACCATCAGCTAAATATGTTAAATCACCACTAATATTTGCATATGATAATGTCGCATACGCAATAAGTGAAGTTCCACTTGATTCTAAATAATTAGGTACTATTGTTTTTATATCACCATAATTTTTATTATTTTTTAGATAAGCATTATCTACCATAAATGTCTTGTCACCAAGTGTTGGTAATTGATAATACATATTTGTTGTAGTATCTCTATATTTTTTTAAATTATCTAATAAATCTTTTAATATATTTTTATAAAATTCTTTATCACTATCTCTTGTGTATGTATAAACATCTGCTAAAGACGCGGCAAGCCATCCTAAACTTCTTAGCCATACATTTTTACTTTTACCATTTTCATCACACCAAAATATAGTTTTAGTTGTATCATATCCATGAACATATAATCCTGATTCATCTTTCATGTTATTAATAAGGTATGTATATTG